>NZ_NWBQ01000022.1:384-55628 GCF_002837135.1 Macromonas bipunctata
CTTCGGTCAGGGTGCCGGTCTTGTCCAGCACCACGGTATCGACGCGGTGCGCCAGCTCCAGCGCCTCGGCGTCCTTGATCAGGATGCCATGGCGCGCCGCCACCCCCGTGCCCGCCATGATGGCCACCGGCGTGGCCAGCCCCAGTGCGCACGGGCAGGCAATCACCAGCACCGCCACCGCGTGCAACCACACCGTTTCCAGCGGTGCCTGTTGCCACCACCAGCCCAGCCAGGTCAGCACCGCCAGCAGCAACACCACTGGCACAAACCAGGCCGCCACCCGGTCCACCAGCCGCTGCACCGGCGACTTGGTGGCCTGCGCGTCCTGCACCAGCGCAATGATGCGGCTGAGCACACTTTGCGCACCCGTGGCTGTGACGCGCAGCCGCACCGCACCATCACCGTTGAGGCTGCCACCCGTGACCACATCACCCACCGCCTTGGGCACGGGCATAGGCTCGCCGGTGAGCATGGATTCATCGACCTGGGTCTCGCCATCCACCAGCACGCCGTCGGCGGGGATGCGCTCGCCCGGGCGCACCAGCACCACGTCGTCGGGCAGCAGTTCGGCCACGGGCACATCCACCACCTCGTCGCGGCGGACGCCGTCGGGCCACAGGTGTGCCACCTCCGGGCGCAGGGCCTGCAGCGCACGGATGGCGCTGGTGGTCTGGCGCTTGGCGCGCGCTTCCAGCCACTTGCCCAGCAGCACCAGCGTGATGACCACCGCCGAGCTTTCGTAGTACAGGTGCGGCATGGTGCCGGCCTCGGCGCGCCACCACAGCCAGGTGCTCAGGCCCCAGCCCGCCGTGGTGCCGATGGCCACCAGCAGCTCCATGTTGCCGCTGCGCGCCCGCAGCGCGTGCCAGGCGCCAGCGTAAAAACGCCAGCCCAGCACCCACTGCACCGGCGTGGCCAGTGCAAACTGCCACCCGGGCGCCAGCATGGCGTGCCCACCCGAGCCCAGGCCCGCCAACATCGGCCACAGCAGCGGCAGCGACAGCAGCGCCGCCACCAGCACCGGCCAGGCGTCGCGCGGCACACCCAGCCAGCCCGGTGCCACGGCGGGCTCGGTGGCCTCGGCGGGGCGGGGCTCGTAACCGGCATCGCGGATGGCGCGCTGCACCCGCGCCGCCGCGGCGGCGGCTTGCTCGGCCACAAGGTCATCGCGCCAGTGCACGCGCGCGGTCTCGGTCGCCAGGTTGACCGCCACCGCCTGCACTCCGGGCACTTTTTTCAGCGCCCGCTCGACCCGGCCCACGCAGGAAGCGCAGGTCATGCCCCCCACACCCACGTCGTACGGATTCATGGCTCCATCCATATTTGATAAAAAACTACATTTTCACCGCAGGTGTGCGGTACCACCCGCGCATGCGGTACAACCGGTGGGCCGCATTGTCCCACCTGGGACGCACACGGCACTTTTTCACCTTGTTTCCAACACCGAAAGGAAAGATCCCATGAACGACTACTTGTTCACCGTCACCGGCATGAGCTGCGGCCACTGCGAACGGGCCATTGTGCAAAGCCTGCGCCAGCTCGACCCCCACGCCGTGGTGCAGGCCAGCCACACCACGCAACACGTGCGCGTGGAACACACCGCCCACACCGCTGAGGCCCTGGCAGCGGCCATCACCGAGGAGGGCTACACCGTGGTGCAGATCACACCCTTACAAAAGTAATTTAATCACGTAATACGTCATAAAATTTATGTAAAAACCTGTGGATAAGTTGGTGGATAACTTGTGTATAACCTGTGAGTTATCCACAAGATTTTGGAAATCCCAAAGTTGTTCAACTTTCATCCACAGGCTACTCACAGGTAATCCACAGGGTTACCCACAGGAGAACAAGGGGTTAAGTTGTTGATTCAAAACATGTTTTTGAAGTTATCCACAGAAAAGGGCCAACACCTACTATCTACTACTAAGATATATATATATAAGAAAGAGATAGAGATAGAGGGAAAACTTTTCCACAGGAGCCAAGGGGTTGACCAGGGTCGAAAATGTTAAAACTTCATCCTATGGGCCAGAACCGTTAGAATTTCGTTTTCTTTACCGTACGCCCATGTCCCTGGTCTCTGGCAACAGCCCTTCTAGCTACGACATCAAGAGCGCCCAACTCTCCGTGGTGGTGCTGTTGCTCAAGTCCAACGTCCTGTCGGTGCTGGACGCGGAGCTCGAGCAACGCTTTGGTCGGCAATCCTTGTTCTTCAGCCAAGATCCGGTCTTGCTGGACTTGTCGCCGCTGGCCGCGCAGGCTTGCACCGTGGACTACGCTGGACTGCTGGCACTGTTGCAGGGTTACGGCATGGTGGTGGTGGCCGTCAAGGGCGGCAGCCCGGAGCAGATGCAGGCGGCGCTGCAGTTCGGCCTGGCGCAGGCCGACGACCAGCTCGCCCTGCAGCCGTCCACGGCGACCCGCCACCCGCAGCATCCACCGTCCGGGCCCGACATCCCCGCCCCGCTGGACGCCGGCGCGGTGTACGCCGAAACCGTGCCCGCGCTGGTGGTCGACAAGCCGCTGCGCTCGGGCCAGCAGGTGTACGCCCGGGGCCGCGACCTGCTGGTGATGGCGATGGTCAACCCCGGCGCGGAAGTGATTGCCGATGGCCACATCCACGTCTACGCCCCGTTGCGGGGCCGCGCCATGGCCGGCGCCCGGGGCTGGACCGAGGCCCGCATTTTTGCGCAGGTGATGGAGCCCGAACTGGTCTCGATTGCCGGCATCTACCGCACCAGCGAAGTGCCCTTGCCCGCCGATGTGCTGGGCAAGCCGGCCCAGGTGCGCCTGCAGGTGGGCCCTGAAGGCGACCAGCTGCGCGTGGACCCGATTCCCTGATATTTGGAAAGACTGTTTGAAAATGGCAAAGATTGTTGTCGTGACATCGGGCAAGGGCGGGGTGGGCAAGACCACCACCAGCGCCAGTTTTGCCGCCGGGCTGGCGCTGCGCGGTTTCAAGACCGTGGTGATCGACTTTGACGTGGGGCTGCGCAACCTCGACCTGATCATGGGCTGCGAGCGGCGCGTGGTGTACGACTTCATCAACGTGATCCAGGGCGAGGCCAACCTCAACCAGGCGTTGATCAAGGACAAGCAGTGCGACAACCTGTTCGTGCTGGCCGCCAGCCAGACACGCGACAAGGACGCGCTGACCAAGGACGGTGTGGAGCGCGTGCTCACCGAGCTGGCCGGCATGGGGTTCGACTACATCGTGTGCGACTCGCCCGCCGGCATCGAGACCGGGCCGCTGCTGGCGATGCACTTTGCCGACGAGGCGCTGGTGGTGACCAACCCCGAGGTGTCGTCGGTGCGCGACTCCGACCGCATCCTGGGCATGCTGGGCAGCAAGACCAAGCGCGCGGTGGAGGGCGGCGAGCCGGTCAAGGAGCACCTGCTCATCACGCGCTACAACCCGAACCGGGTGCAGGATGGCCAGATGCTCTCGCTCAAGGACGTGCAGGACATCCTGCGCATTGACCTCATCGGCGTGATTCCGGAGAGCGAGAGCGTGCTGCAGGCGTCCAACCAGGGCCTGCCGGTGATCCACCTGCAGGGCTCGGACGTGTCCGAGGCCTACAAGGACGTGATCGAGCGCTTTCTGGGCCACGAGCGGCCGATGCGCTTTGTGGAGGCCGAGAAACCAGGCTTCTTCAAGCGCCTGTTTGGCGGGAGGTAAGGCCTGTGTCCTTCTTCTCGTTTCTGTTGGGCGAAAAAAAGAAAACCGCCCCGGTGGCCCGCGAGCGGCTGCAGATCATCCTGGCGCACGAGCGCTCGGGGCGCAACGCCGCCGAGCCCGACTACCTGCCCGACTTGCAGCGTGACCTGATCGCGGTGATCAGCAAGTACGTCAACATCCACCAGGAAGACATCAAGGTGCAGCTCGACCGCCAGGAGAACCTGGAGGTGCTGGAGGTCAAGATCGAGCTGCCCGAGAAGGGCAAGTAGCCCCAGCGGCCCCGGGATGCCGTTTGCAGGCCGCCAAAGGCCCGCTGGCGGCCTCTGCGGGGCTTCAGAGTACCCAAGCCGCCAGCGCGGCAATCGCGGCCGTCTCGGCCCGCAAAACGCGCGGCCCCAGGCTGGTGGCGGCAAAGCCTTGCGCCAGCAGGGTGTGTTCCTCTTGCGGGCTGAGGCCGCCTTCGGGCCCCAGCACCAGCCACAGGGGTTGCTGGTCATCAAATTGGCGCAGGCCTTGTGCGCCAGCGGCCAGCGACAACACGCCGCGTTGTGCCGATGCGGGCGGCGCGCTGGCGCCATGCAACCATTCCTGCAGGGTGCGCACCGGGTGTACCACCGGCACCCGGTTGCCGCCACATTGCTCGCACGCCGACACCGCCACCGCTTGCCAGTGTGCTTGTTTTTTGTCGGCGCGTTCGCCTTTGAGGCGCAGCACGGTGCGTTCGGTCATCAGCGGTTGGATGCTGGCCACGCCGAGTTCGGTGGCTTTTTCCACCAGCCAATCCATGCGTTCGTTGGCGGGCATGCCCACCACCAGATGCACCGTACGCACGGGTTCGCGTTCGGTGGCGTGGTGGGCGCCGACGTGGACTTGCACGTCGCTGCGCCCCATGCGTTGTACGGTCGCATCGTATTCTCCGCCCACTACAGGATCGCCAAACAGGGTCAGCGTATCGCCAGGTTGCAGGCGCAGCACTTGCACGTGGCGCGCGCCCTCCGGGGTTAGGTCTAGCGTCTGGCCGGGTTGCAGGGGGGAGGGATGGTGGATGCGGGGCATGGGGTGAACCTGGGGGGTGGCTTCAGACGCGGCCATAGGCAAAGCCGCTGGCGGCTTCCCAGCCTTCGACCTTGTCGATCAGGCGCAGCAGGGGCGTGAGTTCGCGGTAGCGTGCGGCGGTGTTGCGGATGTAGTGGATGAAGCGCGGCGCATCGGCCAGGTACTGGGGCTTGCCGTCGCGCAGGGTCAGGCGGGCAAAGATGCCGGCCACTTTGAGGTGGCGTTGCAGCCCCATCCATTCCACGGCGCGGTAAAAAGCGCCAAAGTCGTCGCTCCAGCCGTCAAAGTCCAGCATGCCCAGCTGGCGCGCCTGTTGCCAGTAGCGGATGGTGACGTCAAGCACCAGGTCTTCTTCCCAGGTCAAAAAGGCGTCGCGCGTCAGGCAGGCGATGTCGTAGGTGATGGGGCCGTACACGGCGTCCTGGAAGTCGAGCACGCCCAGGCGCTGGTCAGGGTCGTGGGCGCGCGGCAGCATCAGGTTGCGCGGCATGAAGTCGCGGTGGACAAACACGCTGGGCGCGGCCAGGTTGCGTTCCACCACCAGCGCAAAGGTGCGCTCCAGCGTGGCGCGCTGGGTGTCGTCCAGCGTCAGGCCTTTGTGCTGTGCCAGGTACCAGTCGGGAAAGAGTTGCAGTTCGCGCTGCAGCAGCGCAGCGCCGTAGGCGGGCAGCACGCCGGGGCGCGAGGCCTGTTGCCACACCAGCAGGGCGCGGGTGGCGTCCTGGAAGTGGGGCAGGGCGGCGGCGGGCTGGTGCGCGTCGAGCGCGCTGAGCAGGGTGTGGTCGCCCAGGTCGGTCAGCAGCATGAAGCCCAGGGGTTCGTCCCAGGCCAGCACGTCGGGCACGCGCACGCCAGCGTCGCGCAGCAGCTGGGCGACTTGCACAAAGGAGCGGCAGTCCTCGTGCGCGGGTGGGGCGTCCATGATCACCAGGGTGCCGCCACCGGCGCTGGCGGCGCGGTCGATGCGGAAGTAGCGCCGGAAGCTGGCGTCGGCGGAGGCGGGGCGCACGCTGTCGGGCTGCACGCCGTGCGCGCTGGCCTGGGTGTGCAGCCAGGCCTGGAACGCCTGGGCGCGTGACGGGTCGGCCCACCCGATGCGGGCGGGGGAGGCGGAGCTGGAGGGGCTGGGGGTGGGCGTGGCGTGCATGGTGGCGCGGGGCGGGAGTGGCCTCGTGGATAATTGGCTGGCTATTCTACGAACGCGGTTCGTGTGTGCGCGGGTGGGGCCGGTCGGGCCCTGGGGTCTGGGTTGTTGTGGTGGGTGTTTGTGCTGTCTGTTTTGTTTGCCGCTGGGGGTGGGTTGCGCTGGTGCCGCGTGAGCGGGCGCTGGGTGCTGGCCGCCGGTGCGCTGGCCACGTTGTCCACCCTGGCCCAAGCCGATGAGGCACTGCCACCGCTGGCGCTGCAGCCCAGCGAGCGTCTGCAGGAGCGCCTGAGCCCCGCCGCCGCCGAGCAGGCGCCACAATTTCTGTTCGGGGACGCGGTGCAAGGCCAGGCTGATGCCCAGACCGTGGTGCAGGGCCACGCCGAGCTGCGCCGCCACGACTTGGTGCTGCGCGCCGACCAGCTGACGCACGACACGCCCAGCAACACCGTGACCGCCACGGGCCAGGTGCGCATCAACCGGCAGGGTGATGTGTACGAGGGCACCGAGCTGCGGCTGCAGCTCGACACGTTCGAGGGCCACTTCGTGCAGCCGCGCTTCTCGTGGCTCAAGAACGGGGGCCACGGCCAGGCCGAGCGGGTGGATTTTCTGGACGAGCACCGCGCCGTGGCGCACCAGACCCAGTACACCACCTGCGAGCGCCCGCCGGGTGGCGACTGGCTGCCGGACTGGGTGGTGACCGCCGACCGCATCGAGTTTGACACCGCCCAGGACACCGGCACCGCCACCGGCGCGGTGCTGCGCTTCAAGGACGTGCCGGTGCTGGCTGCGCCGTGGCTGAGCTTTCCGCTGTCGGACAAGCGCAAGTCCGGCGTGCTGCCGCCCACGCTCAACCTCGACACGCAAAGCGGGCTGGAAGTCACGCTGCCGTACTACCTCAACCTGGCGCCCAACATGGACGCCACGCTGTTCCCGACCGTGATGAGCAAGCGCGGCATCGACCTCGGGGCCGAGTTGCGCTATCTGGAACCCAGCTTCAATGGCCGCGTGCGTGGCGCCTTCATGCCGTCCGACCCCGCACGTGAGCACACCGACCGCTGGAGCCAGGCCTGGCAGCACCAGCAGGTGTTCAACGGTGTGCCGGGCCTGGGCACCCTGGGGCTGCGCCTGAACCACAACCGCGTCAGCGACGACGACTACTGGCGCGACTTTCCGCGCAGCAACACCGCCCTGACCGAGCGCCTGCTGCCCAGCGAGGCCACGCTGCACTGGGGCCAGGGCGACTGGCAGGTGTCGGCCGGGGCGCAACGCTGGCAGACGCTGCAAGATGCCGACGCCCCCATCACCGCGCCCTACGACCGCGTGCCGTCGCTGGCGGCGCGCTACACCCCGGCCGCGTTTGCGCTGGGCGGGGTGGACGGCTGGGAGGCCACGCTGCAGACCGAGGCCACCCACTTCAGCGCCGACCGCGCCCTGCGCGCCGCCAACGACGTGGACGGCACCCGCACGCTGGCGGTGGCCGAGATCAGCAAGCACTGGCACACGCCGGGCGCCTACCTCAAGCCCGCGCTGCAGTTGCACGCGCGCCACTACGCCTTCAGCCAGACGCTGGCCAACGGCACGCGCCACCAGAGCTACGCCATTCCCACCCTCAGCCTGGACGGCGGGCTGATGCTGGAGCGCGACACGCGCCTGGCCGGGCAGGACTTTGTGCAGACGCTGGAGCCGCGCGTGCTGTACGCCCGCACCGGCTACCGCGACCAGAGCTTTGTGCCCACCTACGACACCGCTGCCTACGACTTCAACCTGGCCACAGTCTTCACGCCCAACCCCTACGGCGGGCACGACCGCATTGCCGACACCCACGCCGTGACGCTGGGCGCCACCACCCGCCTGCTGCACCCCGTCACCGGTGCCGAGGTGCTGAGCCTGGGCGTGGCGCAGCGCGTGCGCCTAGACGACCAGCGCGTGGTGCTGCCAGGCGAGGCGGTGGTGTCGGAGCGCCTGAGCGATCTGCTGTGGGGCGGGCGCGTGCAGTGGACGCCGCAATGGGCCTTCAACGGCACCGTGCAGTACAACCCCAAGCAGAACGAATCGGTGCGCACCACGCTGGGCATGCGCTACCAGCCCGGGCCGTACCGCCTGTTCAACGCCGCCTACCGCCTCAACCGCAGCACGCCCGAGGCCGAGAGCCAGCAGTGGGACTTCAGCTGGCAGTGGCCCGTGGGCGGTGGTGCGGCCAACGCCGCCACGCCCGCCGTGCGTGGCCAGGGTCTGGGGCCACGCCAATGGTACAGCGTGGGCCGCCTCAACTACAGCGCCACCGACAACCAGGTCGTCGATCTGGTGGCGGGCTTTGAGTACGATGCCGACTGCTGGATCGGCCGCGTGGTGCTGGACCGCCTGCAGCGCAGCACCGGCAGCGCCAACCAGCGCATTTTGTTCCAGCTCGAGTTCGTCGGCTTCTCCCGTCTTGGCTCCAACCCTTTGCAAACGCTCAAGGACAATGTACCCCGCTACCAATACCTGCGAGAAGACACCAACCCGCCCAGCCGGTTTGAACGCTATGAATAAATGGTCGCACTGGAGCGTGCTGGCGCTGTGTCTGGGGGGTGCCGTGGCACTGCCCGTGGGCGCACAGGGCCTGCGCATGGGCAACACCGCTACCACGCCCAAGGCGGCGGCGCGCGTGCCCACCCCCGCCCCCGCCCTGGTGGTGGCCGAGGCCGACCACATCGTGGCGGTGGTCAACTCCGAACCCATCACCCGGCACGACGTGCGCGCCCGCCTGGCGCGCCTGCAACCGCCCGAGGGCACGGCCCTGCCGCCCCGGGCGCAACTGGAGCGCCAGGTGCTCGATCGCCTGGTGCTCGAGCGCATCCAGCTGCAGCAGGCCAAGGAACAGGGCCTCAAGGTGGACGATGCCGCGCTGGCCGACGCCGAAGCCGCCGTGGCGCGCCAGAACCGCCTGACGGTGGACGCCTTGCGCGAGCGCGTGCAGGCCATCGGCCTGACGCTGCAAGGCTTCCAGGCCGACTTGCGACGCGACTTGCTGCTGCAGCGCCTGCGCGAGCGCGAGGTGGACAGCCGCGTGCGCGTGAGCGAGGCCGACATCGACGCCTACTTGGCCGAGCGCCAGCGCGCGGCTGGCCTGGCCCAGACCGAGTTGCACCTGGCCCAGGTGCTGGTGCAGGTGCCCGAAGGCGCCAGCGCCGACACCATGGCCGCCCTGCAGGCGCGGGCCGAACACGTGCGCCAGCGCGCGCAAGACGGTGCCGACTTTGCCGCTCTGGCCAAGGAGTTCTCCGAAGCGCCCGAGCGCGACAACGGCGGCCAGCTGGGCCTGCGCAGTGCCGAGCGTTACCCGACGCTGTTTGTCGAGGCCACGCGCCAGCTCAAGGCGGGCGACGTGAGCGCCGTGGTGCGCAGTGGCGCCGGTTTCCACGTCCTCAAGGTGCTGGAAAAACGCGCCACCGGCCTGCCCGAAGCCCAGTACACCCAGACCCGTGCGCGCCACATCCTGCTGCGCCCCAACGCGCAACTGAGCGAAGCCGCCGCTATCGCGCGCCTGAACGGCTGGCGCGAGCAAATCCTCAGCGGCAAGACCACCTTTGAGACCCTGGCGCGCCAGCACAGCCAGGACGGCTCTGCGGCACAAGGGGGCGACTTGGGCTGGGCCAGCCCCGGTCAGTTTGTGCCCGAGTTCGAGCAGGTGATGGACGAGCTGGCCCCCGGCCAGGTGTCGATGCCGCTGGTGTCGCGCTTTGGCGTCCACCTGATCCAGCTGCAGCAGCGCCGCCAGGCCGAGCTCACCCCGGCGCAGCAGCGCGACTGGGTGCGCAACCTGTTGCGCGAACAAAAAACCGAAACCGCCTACGCCAACTGGCTGCGCGACCTGCGCGCCCAAGCGTATGTGGAATACCGCGAAGCACCCCAACCTTGAAACCTTCAGCTCCCCACCAGGCGCGCAAGCGTTTTGGACAACATTTTTTGTCGGACCGCGGCATCATCGAGGCCATTGTGCAGGCGATTGCGCCGCAGCCGGGCCAGTTTGTGGTCGAGATTGGCCCTGGTCTGGCGGCATTGACGCAGCCGCTGGTGGAGCGGTTGGGCCAGCTGACGGTGATTGAACTCGACCGCGACCTGGCGTTGCGCTTGCGCCTGCACCCGCAGTTGCAGGTGATTGAATCCGACGTGCTGCGGGTCGATTTCCGCGCGCTGGCCGCCAGCCGCCCCGAGCCCATGCGCGTGGTGGGCAATCTGCCCTACAACATCTCCACGCCCATCCTGTTCCACCTGCTGGATGTGGCCGATGTGGTGCAAGACCAGCACTTCATGCTGCAAAAAGAGGTGATCGACCGGATGGTGGCACAGCCCTGCACCGCCGACTACAGCCGCCTGAGCGTGATGCTGCAATGGCGCTACGCGATGGAAGACGTGCTGTTTGTGCCGCCCGGCAGTTTTGAGCCACCGCCCCGGGTGGACAGCGCGGTGGTGCGCATGGTGCCACTGGCGCAGCCGCCGCAGGTCGATGCGGGGCTGCTGGAGGAGCTGGTGAAGGTGGCGTTTTCGCAGCGGCGCAAGCTGTTGCGGCACAGCCTGGGCCGCTGGCTGGAGCAGCGCGGCTTTGCCGGGTCGTTCGACCTACAGCGCCGCGCCGAGGAAGTGCCCGTGGCCGAGTACGTGGCTTTGGCTCAGGCCGCGGCGGTCCAGTAGCCGGCGTTGAAGGGGCTGCTCATGCGCAGCGCCATCGGGCTGACATCGACCAGCTTGTCGGTCAGCAGCGGCTCGTCGCTGTGGGCGCTCAGATCCTCGGCCTTGGCGGCGCGCGCCACCGAGAACGAGTAGAAGCAGCGGAACGGCACCTTGCGGTCGTTCCAGTATTCGGCGATGTCGCGGAAGATGTCGAGCAGTTGCTCGCGCGCTTCCTTGTCGAACTTGGGGCTGGTCGGGATGTGTTCCAGCACCGCCACAAAGCCGGTTTGCGCGCCGGACTTGTGGATCAGGTCGGTCATGCACTCGTAGAGCGCATCAAAGTTTTTGCCAAAGCTGGCGGGCAGGGTGTATTGGCCGGCAATCAGGTCGAGCACGTCCTGCTTGTTTTGCGCGTTGGCCAGGTTGGCGTACAGAAAGTGGTGGCCCAGCTCTTCGGCGGCGGCCTGCAGGTTTTGGACGGTGTGAGCGCGTATCGATTGAACGATGTTGGTGCGAACGGTACGAAGCGGTGTGTCCATCTCCGTTTGTCTTTCTTGTGTCAAAGTTGAAAATCCCGAACGGCCCAGGGCAGGGCGGCACAATGTGCGGACTGGCAGCCGCGCTGCAGGTGTGGATGCGCGGCTGGCCTGGCCCCCACAAAACAAACGGGTAAACCCTGGCAGTGAGCCCGGGTTTACCCTGAAAACAAGGGCGCAAGTGTGCCCTAAGCGGTGTTGAAAAGCAAGGGGCCACCGTCGGTGGCCCCTGGGCAGGCGCGGGTGCCGCCGGGTGGCGTTACGCCGGGGTGGCCGCCGCCGAGGCGCGCGGCCCGGCGTTGGCCTCGCTCACGGTGAGCGCGGTCATGTTGACGATGCGGCGCACGGTGGCGCTGGCGGTCAGGATGTGGGCCGGCTTGGCCACGCCCAGCAGCATGGGGCCGATGGCAATGCCGCCGCCCGCAGCGGTCTTGAGCAGGTTGTAACTGATGTTGGCGGCGTCGATGTTGGGGAACACCAGCAGGTTGGCATCACCCGTCAGCGCGCTGTTGGGCATGAGGCGCGCGCGCGAGCTGGCGTCGAGCGCCACGTCGCCGTGCATCTCGCCATCGACTTCCAACCACGGCGCACGTTCGCGCAAGATGGCCAGGGTTTGGCGCATCTTGACGGCAGAAGGTTGGTCGGACGAGCCGAAGCTGGAGTGCGACAGCAGCGCCGCCTTGGGCGTGATGCCAAAGCGCAGCATCTTGCGCGCGGCCATCTTGGTGATCTCGGCCAGTTGCTCGGCGCTGGGGTCGTAGTTGATGTGGGTATCGACCATGAAGATCTGGCGGCCCGGCAGCATCAGCGCGTTCATGGCGGCATAGCAGTGGGCTTCCTCGCGCAAGCCGATCACCTGGTCGATGTACTGCAGGTGCATGGTGTGGTTGCCCCAGGTGCCGCAGATCAGGCCATCGACCTCGCCCTTGTGCAGCAGCATGGCGCCAATGAGCGAGAGGCGGCGGCGCATCTCGATCTTGGCCAGCTGCTCGGTCACACCCCGGCGCTCCATGATGCGGTGGTAGGTTTGCCAGAAGTCGCGGTAGCGGTGGTCGTTTTCGACGTTGACCACGTCGTAGTCCAAGCCTTCGGCCAGGCGCAGGCCGAACTTTTCGATACGTTGCGCGATGATGGCCGGACGGCCAATCAGCACCGGGCGGGCCAGACCTTCATCGACCACCACCTGGCAGGCGCGCAGCACGCGCTCTTCCTCGCCCTCGGCGTAGGCGATGCGCTTGTGCAGCGCCTTCTTGGCGGCGGCGTACACCGGCTTCATCATGGTGCCGGAGGCAAAGACGAAGCTTTGCAGCCTCTCGCGGTAGGCGGCCATGTCGGCCACCGGGCGCAGCGCCACACCCGAGTCGGCCGCCGCTTGCGCCACCGCCGGCGCAATCTTCATCATCAGGCGCGGGTCGAACGGCTTGGGGATCAGGTATTCGGGGCCAAAGGCCAGCGTCTGGCCGGTGTAGGCGGCGGCCACCACTTCGCTCTGCTCGGCCTGGGCCAGCTCGGCAATGGCGTGGACAGCGGCGATCTCCATCTCGTCGGTGATGGAGGCCGCACCCGCGTCCAGCGCCCCCCGGAAGATGTACGGAAAGCACAGGACGTTGTTGACCTGGTTGGGGTAGTCGGTGCGGCCGGTGGCCATGATGGCGTCGTCGCGCACCGACTTGACCTCTTCGGGCGTGATCTCGGGCGTGGGGTTGGCCAGCGCGAAGATCAGCGGGTTGGCGGCCATGCTGGCCACCATGTCGGGCTTGAGCACGCCGCCGGCCGACAGACCGAGAAAGATGTCGGCCCCGGCGATGACTTCGCGCAGGGTGCGGGCGTCGGTGGGCTGCGCGTACTGCGCCTTGTCGGCGTCCATCAGTTCGGTGCGGCCCTGGTACACCACGCCGACCAGGTCGGTCACGAAGATGTTCTCGCGTGGCAGGCCGAGTTTGACCAGCAGGCCCAGGCAGGCCAGCGCCGCCGCACCCGCGCCGGAGGTGACGAGCTTGACGTTCTTGATGTCCTTGCCGATCACCTTGAGGCCGTTGAGCAGCGCCGCGCCCACCACGATGGCGGTGCCGTGCTGGTCGTCGTGGAAGACCGGGATCTTCATGCGTTCCTTGAGCTTCTTCTCGATGTAGAAGCACTCGGGCGCCTTGATGTCTTCGAGGTTGATGCCGCCAAAGGTGGGTTCCATGCTGGCGATGATCTCGATCAGCTTGTCGGGGTCTTTTTCGTTGATTTCGATGTCAAAGACGTCGATGCCGGCGAATTTTTTGAACAGTACGCCCTTGCCTTCCATCACCGGCTTGGAGGCCAGCGGGCCAATGTCGCCCAGACCCAGCACGGCGGTGCCGTTGGTGATGACGGCCACCAGGTTGCCCCGGCTGGTGTACTTGAAGGCGGCGTTGGGGTCCTTGACGATTTCCTCGCACGGCGCAGCCACGCCCGGCGAGTAGGCCAGCGCCAGGTCGCGCTGGTTGGTGAGCTGCTTGGTGGCGGCAATGGCCACTTTGCCGGGGGTGGGGAATTCGTGGTATTCGAGCGCGGCGCGGTGGAGTTCGGCGCGTTTGTCTTGCTGCTGTGGTGTCATGCCGGTGTGTGGGTACGTAAACCAGAAGGGGCGCGTGGCCTGCGGGTGGCGGCCAGCATCTGCCGGTACAGTGTAAAGCCATTCCGTGCCACGCCCTGGCCCACTGGGTCCGCGCTGCGCCGGTGCTAGACTGTGGCGGCCATGATTCTTCGCGACCGACCCTCCGGCTTCAAGTTGTTTTTGCTCTGGCGCGGCTCCATGTTGCCGCGCATCTTGCCGGTGCTGGTGTTCAACGTGGTGCTGGCGGTGCTGGTCACCCTCACGCACGGCGAATGGTTCCACTTCAAGGTCACGATGACGGCGATCCCGTTCACGCTGATGGGTTTGCCGCTGGCGATTTTTCTCGGCTTTCGCAACACAGCGGCCTACGACCGTTACTGGGAAGCACGCAAGCTTTGGGGCGAGTTGGTGCTGCGCAGCCGCAACCTGTCGCGCCAATGTCTGCATTTGATTGAGCCACCCCCACCGGATTTGCCCGACCTGCGCCGCCGCATGGTGTTGCGTGCGGTGGCGTTTTGCCATGCGTTGCGCGTGCAGTTGCGCCGCAGCAGCGATACGCGCGCCATTGAGGCCATGCTCAGCGCCGAGGAATGGCAGGCGGTGCAGGCCAGCGGCAACCGCCCCGCTGCGCTGATGCTGCACATGGGGGCCGATTTGGCCACGTGCCGCCACCAAGGGCAGATCGACGGCCCGCTGCTGGCGCAGATCGACGACACCTTGTCCGCCATGACGGGCGCGGCGGCCTCGTGCGAGCGCATCAGCGGCACGCCAATTCCGTTTCCGTACACGCTGCTGTTGCACCGCACCGCCTACATCTACTGTTTGTTGCTGCCGTTTGGCCTGGTGGACATTGTGGGCGTGATGACGCCGCTGGTGGTGGGCGTGATTGCCTACACCTTCTTTGCGCTGGACGCGCTGGGCGACGAGATCGAGGAGCCGTTTGGCGCGCTGCCGCACCATTTGCCGCTGGACGCGATGTGCCGCGCGATCGAGATCAACCTGCTCGAAGCCCTGGGCGAGACCGAGCTGCCACCGCCGCTGAAGCCGGTGGACTACTGTCTGCTTTGAGTGACGGCTGCTGGCGGTGTGCGGTGCGCCGCCCTACCAGCCGCCCGAGGCGCCGCCGCCGCTGCTGCGGCCCCCGCCCCCCGAGGAAAACCCGCCCCCAGAACTGCCACTGCCCCCACCGCCACCCCAGCCCCCACCGCCGGGCCAGTCGTCGCGGCCACCCCGGCGCCGCCGCGTGCCGCTGCGGTAGGTCTTGAAGCGCGCCAGCAGCAGGCCCAGCCCCAGCGTGATGGCCGCCGCCAGCAGCGTGCGCCACACCGATTCGGTAAACTGCCAGCCCAGCACGCTCACCAGCGGTGTGGCCAGCCACGGCCCCCAGCGGCCCACGCGCTGGCGCAGCACCAGGTTGACGAACAGCGCCAGAAACGCCAGCAGCACCCAGTCGTCGGGTGCGCTCACGCCACCGCTGGCATCGTTGCCATTAGGGGCGGGTGGGGGCAGGTTCTCGCCGCGCAGCAGGGCCAGGATCTGATCCACCCCGGCGTCCAGCCCGGCGGCGTAGTCGTTGGTGCGAAAGTGCGGCGTGATGGCCTCGTCGATGATGCGCTTGGCCGCCAGGTCGGGGATGGCGCCTTCCACCGCCCGCATGGTGGCAATGCGCAGGCGCCGGTCGTCCTTGGCCACCACCAGCAACACGCCGTCGCCCACGTCGGCGCGGCCCACTTTCCAGGCTTCGGCCACGCGCTGGGTGTAGCTGAAGATGTCCTCGGGCGCGGTGGTGGCAATCAGCAGTACCACCACCTGGCTGCCGCGTTCGCGCTCGAAGGCGGCCAGCTTGTCTTCCAGTGCCTGGCGTTGCGTGGCGCTCAGGGTGGCGGTGTGGTCCAGCACGCGGGCCGTCAGGGCGGGGATGGGTTGCAGCGGCGTGGTCTGCGCCCACAGCGCGCCGGGCAGCAGGGTGGCCCAGCCCAGCGCGCAGCACCACAGCCACAGCAGCAGCGGCTGCCGCCAGGGCGGGCGCGCCGTGGCGCTGGGGCGGCGCATGGCCCCGGCGGCTGGCTGCGTGCGCCTGGCTGGCATGGCCTGCATGGCTATTTGGCCCCGAAGTCCACGCTGGGCGGGGCGCTGATGGCAGCCTCGTTGGCCACCTGGAACGTGGGCTTGGGCGCGTAGCTGAACACCATCGCGGTCAGGTTGGTCGGGAAGCTGCGCGCCAGCACGTTGTACTGCTGCACCGCCTCGATGTAGCGGTTGCGTGCCACGGTGATGCGGTTTTCGGTGCCTTCGAGTTGCACGCGCAAGTCGCTGAAGGCCTGGTTGGCCTTGAGCGTGGGGTAGCGTTCGGCCACCACCAGCAGGCGGCTCAGGGCGCTGCCCAGCTCGCCCTGCGCGGCCTGGAAGCGTTGCAGCGCCTGCGGGTTTTGCAGCGTCTCGGGCGTGACCTGGATGGCGGTGGCCTGCGCGCGCGCCTGCACCACGCGGGTCAGGGTGTCTTGCTCGAACTGGGCTTCGCCCTTGACGGTGGCGACCAGGTTGGGCACCAGGTCGGCGCGGCGCTGGTATTGGTTGAGCACCTCGGCCCAGGCGGAGGCGGTCTGTTCGTCCAGGCGCTGGAAGTCGTTGTAGCCACAGCCGCTCAGGGCGGCCACCGTGGCAAGGGCAAGGAGCAAGCGGGGCACAAAGGAGGACATGGGTGGCGGGCCTTGGCGGTGGTGGAACGAGAAGGGCTATCGTAGCGCGATGCCCCTGCGCGTGGCGCGGGCCGTGGCCGTCAGCTGAGCTGTTCGGCGCAGACGCTGCTGTTGTGCAGCGGCAGGCGCACCGTCACCTTGAGCCCGCGCTGGCCGCCCGCACCACCCGCACCGCCTGAACCGCCTGAACCGCCTGAACCGCCCGGGTTGGGGTGGGTGTCGTCCAGCGTCAGGGTGGCGCCGTGCTGCAGCGCAATCTCCTGCACGATGGCCAGCCCCAGGCCGGAGCCATCGACGTTGGTGCCCAGCGCGCGGTAGAACGGCTCCAGCACCAGCGGGCGTTCGTGCTCTGGGATGCCGGGGCCGTTGTCCTCCACCTGCAGCTCCTGCACGCCCTGGGCCACGTCCAGCACCACCCGTGCCGTGACGATGCCGCCGGCGGGCGTGTAGTTGAGCGCGTTGTCCACCAGGTTGCGCACCAGCTCGCTCAGCAGCGTGGGGTTGCCCTCCATGCTGCAGCCGTCGGGCAGGCGGGGCGGGCCTTCGTAGCCCAGGTCGATGCGCTTGTCCAGCGCACGCGGCACGGCGTCTTCCACCACTTCCATCACCAGCGCGGGCAGGTCGATGGGGCTGGTGGGCAGGGTGCGGCCCGTGGTCTCGGCGCGCGCCAGCGCCAGCAGCTGGTTGACGGTGTGGGTGGCACGCACGCTGGACTTGGCAATCTGCTGCAGCGAGCGTTGCACGTCGTCGGGGTTGGTGGCCTGCTGCGCCATCTCGGCCTGCATGCGCAGGCCCGCCAGTGGCGTCTTGAGCTGGTGCGCGGCGTCGGCCAAAAAGCGTTTTTGCGTGCCCAGCGACACGGTCAGGCGCTGCAGCAAGTCGTTGATGGAAGCCACCAGTGGCGTGGCCTCCTGCGGGATGCTGTGGTCGTCGATGGGGCTGAGGTCGTCGGGCTTGCGTGCGCGGATGCGCTGCTCGAGCTCGTGCAGCGGCTTGATGCCGCGCACCAGCGCCAGCCACACCAGTAGCACCGCCAGCGGCAGCGTGACGAACTGGGGCACCATCACGCCCTTGATGATCTCGGTGGCCAGCTGGGCGCGCTTGCCGCGCGTCTCGCCCACCTGCAGCAGCACCAGCTCGTGGTAGCCGTTGTGCGGGCGCGCGACCCAGGTGTAGGCCACGCGCACTTTCTCGTTGCGCACCACGTCGTCGCGCAGCTGGATGCGCCCGGCCTGCAGCGGTATGGCCTCGGCCGGGATGGTGGGGTCGATGTGGTAGGTGGGGTCGGTCTCTGTGGGCGGCGGCGGGAACTCCGGGTCGCCGCTGACGACCTGGCCGCTGAAGTTGCGCACTTGGTAGAACACCTGGTCGGTGTCGTCGGCGCGCAGCAGGTCGCGCGCCTGGCTGGTCAGGTTGAACTGGGGCGTGCCGTGCTCGTTGACGACGATGAATTGCGTGAGCGCCTGCAGGTTGAACTCCAGCGCGCGGTCAAAGGGCTTGCTGGAGATGCCCTGCGCCACAAACCACGTCAGCGCCAGCGACAGCGGCCACAGCAGCAGCAGCGGCGTGAGCATCCAGTCCAGGATCTCGCCAAACAGGCTGCGCTGCTCGCGCTGGAACAGCCCGAACGCGCCATTGGCCGCTGGCCGCTGGCGGGCGCCGCTGGTCTCAGGTCGGGTGGATCTTTTCAAGGCAATACCCCAGCCCGCGCACGGTGGCAATGCGGATGGGGCCTTTCTCGATCTTCTTGCGCAGGCGGTGGATGTAGACCTCGATGGCGTTGTTGCTCACCTCTTCGCCCCATTCGCACAGGCGCTCCACCAGCTGGTCCTTGCTGACCAGGCGGCCCACGCGCTGCAGCAGCACTTCGAGCAAGCCCAGCTCGCGCGCCGACAGATCCACCATCTTGCCGTCGATGGTGGCCACACGCCCGGCCTGGTCGTACAGCAGCGGGCCGTGCTTGATCTGGCTGCTGGCGCCGCCCATGCCGCGCCGGCCCAAGGCGCGTACGCGTGCCTCCAGTTCTTGCAGTGCGAAGGGCTTGGTCATGTAGTCGTCGGCGCCCAGGTCCAGGCCCTTGACGCGGTCCTCGATGCTGTCGGCAGCGGTCAGAATCAGCACCGGTAGCGTGAGCCGCGCGCGCAGGCGGCGCAGCACTTCGAGCCCGTGCAGGCGGGGCAGGCCCAGGTCCAGAATCAGCAGGTCGAACTCGTGGTTGGTCATCAGGGCCGCGTCGGCCTCAGAGCCGCTGGCCACGTGGTCCACCGCGGCGCCCGTGGCGCGCAGGGTTCGCAGCAAGCCATCGGCCAGCACCTGGTCGTCTTCGGCAATCAAGATGCGCATGTTGTCAGTCTCCTGGGGGGCAAGGTGTTGTTATGGGGAGGTCTCGGGGGCTGATGCGGATTTTAGGCGGGAGGCCTCCAATTACCGCAAAATCCCCCGCCATGACCACCACCTTGAACAAAGCCGAAGTTCTGCACCGCGCCTACGCCTTGGCCAAAGACTACGCCAGCGCCAGCTACGAAATGGGCCAAGCGCAAAACTTCATCCGCGATTTGTGCGAGGTGTTTGGCTTTTCGGCCAAGCGGTTGGTGAATTTTGAGCAGCGGGTCAAAAAAGCCAGCGGCAGCAGCGGGCGCATGGACGGTTTTTACCCCGGCAAGTTGCTCATTGAGATGAAATCGCGTGGCGAGGATTTGCAGGCTGCCTACCAGCAGGCGCTGGACTATCTGCCCGGTTTGCAAGATGCCGAACTGCCCGATTACCATGCCGGTGCAGCTCACCAAAGCCCACCAACAGCTCGACAAAGCCGTCGATGCTGCCTACGGCTACAAAGCCGCGCCGGACGATGCCGCCCGCGTCGCCTTTTTGTTTGCCCGCTACCAAGCCCTGACGGCGGCCACCGCTCCGGTGGTTCCGGCCAAACCGACGCGGCGGCGCAAGGTGTCAGCGTGAAGTGGAAATTTTTGATGCTGTGCGCTTTTCTACCGCAGCGGCAATCAGCGGCGCGACCTCCCGCAGGCCATCCAGCGTGAGCTTGCCTTCCTCGTACTTGCGCAGCCAGGCCCGACGCTGTCGCAGCACCCGCTCGTCGTCGCGCAGGTGCAGGTCGGTCAAGGTCTGCGCGGCAAGTGCGTGTAGGTGTGCGGGCACCTTCTCGGGCACCAGCACCAGTTGCAGCGAAGGCAGTAGCACTTCAAACCAGCCGTTCCGTACCCACAGGGGATCCAGCACAGCGGTGCGTTTGCTCTTGCTGCTGTTGATCCAGGCTGAGGCAAAGCGGTAGTTGTCCCAGTCGTAGGCGCGCGCCTCGTTGGCGTCCACCGGCTCAAAGTGATCGACGGTGCCAGCAGGCTCGTACATCGCGCCATAGGCACACAGGTCGCCAAAGGCATCCGCCAACTGTGGCTTGAACGGGCTCCAGTAATCCCGGGGCCGCGCATTGGCCTTGCGCGTGGCCTTGGGGTGGTCGGCCAGCCACTGCAAGCCTTTTTGCCGGCATCGGGTGTCGAAGTCGGCTGGCTCGGTCAGGCGCTCGTAGTCGATCTCGATCATGTGCGCCCCGTCTTGCCGCCAGCCAGGTCGGGGCAGGTCTCAACGATCCAGCGCGGCCAAAAGTCATCGTGTCCGGGCAGCACGCGCTGCAATTCTTTGTGGATGGCGGCCTGGGTCTTGAGCTTGTCGGGCAAGGCCGACTTGTCGCCGCGCATCCAGGCCTCGGCGGCCTCGATGGCATGTTCGGCCTCCAGCGAGCGCGCTTGGCGCAGCCCGAAGGCATCCGACACCAGCCAGTTCACCACATCGCCCTGTTTGGCCCAAGGCTCTTGCATCACGCGGGCCTGGCCGTTTTGCAGCTGGATGTTGAAGATGGCATCCTGCGCCTCGTCAAACTCGGGCTCGACCGAGGCCAGCACCAGCGGCGAATGCGTGGCAACGACCAGCTGCACCGGCACCTTCCGGCCGGTCAGGGCCTGCATCACGCGCAGCAGCGCCGGCACAATGCAACGCTGCCACTGCGGATGCAGGTGGCATTCGATCTCGTCCACCAAGAAGATGATTTCCCGCGCTTTCTTGCGCCCCGTCTGCTCGCAGGCAATTTGGTGTTCGTGCCAAGTCCAGACCAGCAAATAGGCCAGCGCCGCAATGCGCCTCATGCCCGCTGAGGCATGCACCAGCGCCACGTCCTGCCCGTAGGGCATGTGCAGCGAGGGGTAATCCTTGACATCACGGCCAAGGCGCACTGGCTGGCCTGGGGTGAGCTTTTCTAGACCGGAGGGCGACAGCGCATCAAGCACCTTAATCAGGTCGGCAAACGCCGGATCCTGGCCTTTCTGCCACAGTACCCAGTCGTGAATCAGGCCGTTGCAGTGACGCATGCCGTCCGGGCCGTCCAGGCCGCTCCAGACCTGCTCGGGTGTAAAGTTGAAGGCTTTGGGGCGGTCCGCCGCGTCGCTGTCCTGCCAGTAATTGCGCGCCGGATCCCAAGCTGCAAAGCTGCCATCGACACCGGCATAGATCACCACGCCGGGAATCGCTGGCCTGCCTTTTTTGAGCGGCCAGAGCTGTTCGGAGCGCTTGAACACGCTGACTTCATCGAAATCGCCCGGCGTGGACTTACTGTAAGCGTAGGCGATGCTGGACTTTTTCTCGCCCAAGGGCGGCACAGCGGCGACGCCGCGCGCCCAGGTGCGCGTCAGCACCCACCAAGCGATGTCGAGCAAGAAACTTTTGCCCAAGCCGTTGTCGCCGGTGATGAAGTTCAGGCGCTGGGCGAAGTGAACCGGCCCGAACGCGGTGGCAGGTCCGACGCCCTTGAGGGTGAGGGTTTTGAGCATGGCGAATTGTGGAGCAATTATGCGCCGTAGGCGTAGGCCTCCAGCCCCAGCGCCACCACGGTGCTGACATCGGTGCCCACCTGTTCGCGGAACTCGGCTTCGGCCTGTGCCACCGCTTGCCGAAACGCTGCCAGCCAGGCCAGCCCGGTGTCGGTGAACACGATGCGTTTGGCGCGTGCGTCCATTGGGTCGGGCGTGCGTTGCACCAAGCCCCAGGCCACGCACTGGTTGACCAAGTCGCCCATGGCTTGTTTGGTCATGCCCGCACTGGCGGCCAGTTCGGTCAGGCGCGAGCCTTGCAGTTGGAGGTGGCGGGTGATGTGGATGTGGGCTGCGCCCACCTGTTCGCGCGCGGCCAGGTTGGACAGTGCCAACGGCACTTGTACCGCATGCGCCATCAGCTCCAGCACGCGCGCATCAAATCGGCGCAGCGCGTGGCCCATTAAAAAGCCCAAATGGGTCTGTCGCCAGCGGTCGTCGGGCGGTGTGGTCGATGTGTTTGGCGGGGGCGGCAACATGCTGTGCATAACGTTGTGTATAACTGTGTAAATGGTAACGTAAACTGACCAAATGTTTGAATATTTTCAATGTATTTGCCCTTAAACTGCCCTCCATGCCGACACCGCACGTTGCTCCGCAACCGGGAGGGTGGCGGGCCAACTTATTGTTTTACCAAGGATTTACCCATGAGCACCCCCAATAACCTCAACCCCGAAAAAGCCAAGGCCCTGGCCGCCGCACTGGCCCAGATTGAGAAGCAATTTGGCAAGGGCACCATCATGCGCTTGGGCGAAGGCGAGGTGATTGAGGACATCCAAGTGGTGTCCACCGGCTCGCTGGGGCTGGACGTGGCGTTGGGCGTGGGCGGCCTGCCGCGTGGCCGCGTGATTGAAATTTACGGCCCCGAATCGTCGGGCAAAACCACGCTCACGCTGCAAGTGATTGCCGAGATGCAAAAGCAAGGCGGCACCTGCGCTTTTGTCGATGCCGAACACGCGCTGGATGTGCAATACGCGCAAAAACTGGGCGTGAACCCGCACGAGCTGCTCATCAGCCAGCCCGACACCGGCGAGCAGGCGTTGGAAATCGTCGATTCGCTGGTGCGCTCAGGCGCGGTGGATTTGATCGTGATCGATTCGGTGGCCGCGCTCACGCCCCGCGCCGAAATTGAAGGCGACATGGGCGACAGCTTGCCCGGTTTGCAAGCGCGCCTGATGAGCCAAGCCCTGCGCAAGCTTACCGCCACCATCAAAAAGACCAACTGCATGGTCATCTTCATCAACCAGATCCGCATGAAAATTGGCGTGATGTTTGGCAGCCCCGAGACCACCACCGGCGGCAACGCGCTCAAGTTCTACGCCTCGGTGCGCATCGACATCCGCCGCACCGGCTCGCTCAAGAAGGGCGAGGACGTGATCGGCAACGAGACCAAGGTCAAGGTGGTGAAGAACAAAGTGGCTCCGCCCTTCAAAACCGCCGAATTCGACATCCTGTTTGGTGAAGGCATCAGCCGCCACGGCGAGATCATCGACCTGGGTGTGGCCAACAAGATCGTAGAAAAGTCCGGCGCTTGGTACGCCTACAACGGCGAAAAACTCGGTCAAGGCCGCGACAACTCGCGCGAATTCCTGCGCGCCAACCCCGCACTGGCGCACGAGATTGAGAACAAAGTCCGCACCGCGTTGAATGTGCCCCTGTTGCCCGAGTTTGACGCCGCCAGCGTGCCGCCGGTGCTCGACGACGACAGCGCCGACTTGGCATGAGTTGGGGCGAGGCCGGTTCTGGTTCCAGTTCCGCTTCCGGTGGCACACCTGCGCGCGGCGGGCGGGCGGGGCGCCAGCGCCCGCTGCCCTCGCTCAAGGCGCGCGCGCTGCGCCTGCTGAGCCAGCGTGAACATTCCCGCGCCGAGTTGGAGCGCAAGCTGCGCTTTCGGCCCGGCGTGGACGCCAGCGCCCCGCCCGGGCAGACGGATACGGGTACCGCCGACGGCCACGCCTGCGACAGCGAGCACGCCGCCCAGGCCCACGCCCAGGCGTTGGCGGCGGTGCTCGACGAGTTGCAGGCCAAAGGCTACATCCACGAGGAGCGCGTGGCCGACAGCGTGTTGCACCGCCGCGCCGCGCAGTGGGGCGCCAGCCGCGTGCGCCAGGCATTGCAAGCCAAGGGCCTGAGCGACGGCGTGGTGCAAGACGCGGTACGCAGCTTGCGCGACACCGAGCGCGAGCGCGCCACCGAAGTCTGGCGCAAGAAATTTGGCCAGCCCGCCACCAGCCCCGGCGAGCAGGCGCGCCAGATGCGCTTTCTGGCCACCCGCGGTTTTGCTGCCGACGTGGTGCGCCGCGTGGTGCAGGACGCCCACCGCCACGCGGATCCAGCCGACGACGGCGACGCCTGAGGCCCACTCCGGCGCCGCTGCACCCGCCGTGTCACGGCGCTGCCCCGCAAACGCGACACAATCCGCGGCTATGACACAACGCTTCATCCTGACCGACGTGACCGAGGACATCGGCACCATCACCCTGCACCAGCCCGCCAAGCGCAACGCGCTGTCGCAAGACCTTATCTGCGAAGTGATTGCGGCGCTGGCCGACTTCCACGCCCGGGGCGTGCGGGTGGTGATCCTGCGTGCGCCGCCTGGCGCCAGCGTGTGGTCGTCGGGCCACGACGTACACGAACTGCCCAAGGCCGGCCACGACCCGCTGGGCTGGCAAGACCCGCTGCGCATCCTCATCCGCGAGATGGAGGCCTGCAGCGCCCCGGTGATTGCGCTGATCGAGGGCGGCGTGTGGGGCGGTGCGTGCGAGCTGGTGTTTGCCTGCGACATGATCATCGCCACGCCCGAGGCCACCTTTGCCGCCACCCCCGCCAAGCTGGGCGTGCCGTACAACGCCACCGGCCTGCTCACCTTCCTCAACGTGGCGCCGCCCCACATTGCCAAGGAGCTGCTGTTCACGGGCCGCCCCATGAGCGCGGCGCGCCTGGAGCGCCAGGGCATCATCAACCACGTGGTGTCCGCCGACGAGATCACCGAGTTCACGCAGGAGCTGGCCCGCACCATGACGTGCAACTCGCCGCTGGCCATCGGCGTGATGAAGGAGCAGCTGCGCATCCTGGCCGCCGCGCACGCGCTCTCGCCCGCCGACTTCGAGCGCATCCAGGGCCTGCGCCGCGTGGTGTACAGCAGCCAGGACTACGCCGAAGGCATCCTGGCCTTCAAGCAAAAACGCACGCCGCAATACCAGGGCCGCTGACCGCACCCAGCCTGTGGGCCACTGCCGCTTCAAGGGTTCAGGTCGCTGTGCTGGCTGCGCGTTGCAAGTGGCGCGGATCGATGCCCAGCACCTCGCACGCCATGTGCAGGCGGCGGTGGCTCACTGGCTCCCCGGCCACGAACAGCTCCACCGCACGCTGCGCCCAGCGCGTGTCGCGCCCTTGGTGGGTGGATGACGACATTGCACCGCAGCGGCCGTGGCGGTTGGCGTTGAAGCTGGCCGTGTACTGGCGCAGGTGCGCGCGGTGTTCCTGTGCGGCCTGGGCCTGCGCGGCTTGCTCCTCGGGCGTGAGCACGGCGGGCGGTGGCTGCAGACGCACAATCACCCGCGCTGCGGCCAGCGCATCGGCGCTGGGTGGTTCAGGCGTTGCCGTTGCCGGGGGCGTGTAGAACTCGGCCTTGAAAAAGTTGCGCCGGGGCTTGGCCAGCACCCATTGCGCGGCCTGCATGGGCGACAGGCCCGCCGTGGCGGCCTCGGCCTGCAGCTGCACGATGTCGCGCCGCGTGAGCGGGTCCTTGCCGTTGCGCTGGCGCTGTGCGTTGAGCTGGCCGACGGTGTCGGCGTCGATCTCGGTGGTGGCGCTGGTGGTGGGTGCCGCCGTGGGTGTTGCTGCCCGCGCTGGCGTGGTGACTGGTACTGGTGCCGCCGATTGAAGTAGCGGCGGTGCATCCGCATCTTGCTGGACAGCCAAAGGGGAAGGGCGGACGGCGGTTGCCGCAGGTGCAGCCATGGCCGGGCTTGCTGGTGGTGGTGGCGTGTCGTGCGCGCCTTCTTCCTTCCCTTGATATTCAAGCCCTTGTTCCCACCCTTCTTGGTGCGCAGCTGCTGCGTGGGGGGCAAGCGGCTCCTGCACAGGGGGTGCGCAGCTGGCGCCTGGGGGGTGTGCGCCATCTGCGTGGGGGGCTGGTACCGGGCCTGAGCCGTACGCGGCGTCGTGCGGTGCGCCGTCGGTGGGCAGTTGCTCCAGCCGCACCTGGTAGATGCAGGTGCCGCTGTGGTGGACGCCGACCAGGCTCAGGTAGCCCAGTTGCTGCAGGCGCGTCAGGTGTTCGGTGACGGTGCGGCGCGACCAGCCGCTTTCGCGCGCCAGCGTGCCGACGCTGCAGAAGCACTGGCGCCGTTCTTTGCTGGCGTGCATGCCCACGGTGAGCAGCACCGAGCGGCTGGTGCCCGAGAGGTTGCGGCACAGCACGATGCGGCGCACGAGGTCGATGTTGATGAATTGCTGCCGTGGCGCGGCCACGGGCGTGTAGGTGTCAGCCATGGTTGGCTCCTTTTTGAACGGAAAAACCGCCCAAAACCGCTGCTAAACGGTGGTGGGCAGGCACATGCGGGGTTAGCAGACCGACAAAAAGGAACCGGCGAGCCTTGCGGCTCCCCCGCATGGCCGCCCATACAACGGAGCCATGCACGCACAACGCACGGAAAACAAGTTGCAGCTGGTTGCTTTTGACCACACCGAAGAACCGGGGTGGCGGCAAAGCTGCGCCTTTTTGCTTGGGGCTGCTAAACCCGTGGCGCGGATTCTAGCGGAAAGGCAGGCGCCGCACGCGCCCCGTTTCAGTGCAGGCTCAGCGCAGGCCCAGCACGTCGAACATGTCGAACAAGCCGTTGGGCTGGCTGGCCAAAAAGCGCACCGCGCGCAGGCTGCCCTGGGCGTAGGTGGCGCGGCTGCTGGACTTGTGCGTGACCTCGATGCGCTCGCCCGTGCCCATGAACATCACCGTGTGGTCGCCCACCACGTCGCCGCCGCGCACGGTCGCAAAGCCGATGCTCGACGGGTCGCGCTCGCCCGTATGGCCGTAACGCTCGTACACCGCGCACTCCTTCAGGTCGCGCCCCAGCGCGTCGGCAATCACCTCGCCCATCTTGAGCGCGGTGCCGCTGGGCGCGTCCACCTTGTGGCGGTGGTGCGCTTCCACAATCTCGATGTCGTAGCCGGTGGCCATCGCCTTGGCGGCCATCTCCAGCAGCTTCAAGGTGACGTTGACGCCCACGCTCATGTTAGGCGCCATGACGATGGCAATCGACTTGGCCGCCTCGGCAATCTCGGCCTTTTGCGCGTCGCTGAAGCCCGTGGTGCCAATGATGAGCTTGACGCCGTGGCGCACGCAGGCGCGCAGGTGCTCCATCGTGCCCTCGGGGCGGGTAAAGTCGATCAGGTACTCGCTGCCCGCCAGGCCCACGTCCAGGTCCGACACGATGGACACGCCGCTGAGCTGGCCCAGGAACGCCGCCGGATCCTGCCCCAGCGCCGGGCTGGTGGTCATGTCCAGCGCGCCGCCCAGGGCGCAGTCGTCGGCGTTCTGGATGGTTTCAATCAGGATGCGGCCCATGCGGCCGCTGGCACCTGCAATGCAGATGCGGTGGAGGGGGGTGCTCATAACTTGAAAAATCAACGGGATTCGAGAGGGGGGTAGAACGTGGCGGCAGGTACGGGCACGGGGGCGGTGGCGTCGGCGGTGCGGGCCGGGTTCTTGGCACGGAAGGCTTCGAGCTCCTCGGGGCTGGCTTGCAGCCTGGGCAGCGGCTGGTCGTTGCGGCGCTTGTCCAGCGAAGCCACGAACTCGGCCTCGGTCGGCAGCTCGTCGGCTTGCACGCGCGCCACCACGTCGCCGTCAAAGAACACCGACACCTTGCGTTGCTGCGCCGGCTGGCCCTGGCGGCGGAAGGTGAACACGTAGTCCCAGCGGTCGGCGTGGAACACGCTGGCCAGCAGCGGCGTGCCCAGCATGGCGCGCACCTGCTCGCGCGGCAGGCCGGGCTGCAGCGCCTGCGCCTGCTCGCGCGTGACCACGTTGCCTTGCAGGATGTCGATCTTGTACGGCGTGATCAGCCCGCCCAGCGTGCTCACCGAGCCGCTGATCTTTTCGGTGCTGGCGCAGCCCGACAGGGCCAGGGCGGCCAGCGCAGCCAGCGTGCAGCGGCGGGCGGTTAACGAAAAGGGGCGAGGCGTCATCGTGTGGGCATTCCGGCAAAAAACAGGCGCCCGCAGGCGCATGGTTATATCATCCGGGGCATTGTAGCCCTTGGGCCTGGCCCCAAGCACCCGACCCGCGCCCATGACCAACAACATCGACGAACTTAAGAACACTGGACTCAAAGCCACCTTGCCGCGCCTGAAAATTCTGGAAGTGTTTCAGGCCAGCGCGCAGCGCCACATGACGGCGGAGGATGTGTTCCGTGTGCTGCTGGGCGATAACGCCGACATTGGTCTGGCCACGGTGTACCGGGTGCTGACGCAGTTCGAGCAGGCGGGTCTGCTGGTGCGCAGCAACTTCGAGTCGGGCAAGGCCATGTACGAGCTCAACGAGGGCCAGCACCACGACCACCTGGTGTGCCTGGACTGTGGCCGGGTCGAGGAGTTCTTTGACCCCGAGATCGAGCGCCTGCAGCAGCAGGTGGCGCTGCAGCGTGGCTTTGCGCTGCAGGAGCACGCGCTGTCGTTGTACGCGCACTGCACCAAGACCGACTGCGAGCACCGCACCCAGCGCACGCGGCGCTGAAGCCGGCGCCGCCCAGGTTCAGTAGTTGCCCACCATCGCGGCGCGCTGGCGCTGCACGAATTCCTGGTAGGTGTCGATGCCGCGCAGCTGCAGGATGGTGTTGCGCACGGCGGCCTCCACCAGCACGCCAATGTTGCGCCCTGCCACCACCGGAATCACCGCCTTGCGGATGGCCACATCCAGCACGTTCTGGTACAGCGGTTCCGAGGGCAGGCGCTCGTAGTCGCGCTCCATCGTCTCCAGCCGCACCAGGTGCACGATCAGGCGCAGCCGCATCTTGCGCCGCACCGCCGTCTCGCCAAAGATGGCCTTGATGTCGAGCAGGCCAATGCCGCGCACCTCCAGCAGGTTTTGCAGCAGGTCGGGGCAGCGGCCCTCGATGATGGTCTGGTTGACGCGGTCGAGGTCCACCGCGTCGTCGGCCACCAGCCCGTGCCCGCGCGAGATCAGCTCCAGCCCCAGCTCGCTCTTGCCCAGGCCCGACTCGCCCGTGATCAGCACCCCCACGCCCAGGATGTCCATGAACACCCCGTGCAGCGTGGTGCGCTCGGCAAAGTGGCGCGAGAGGTAGGCGCGCAGCACGTCGATGACGAAACCGGCGGAGTCGGCGGTGGCAAACAGCGGGATGTGGGCGCGCTCGCACATGGCCACCAGCGCCTCGGGGGCGTGCTGGTTGTCGGCCACGATCAGCACCGGCGGCTCCAGCGTGACGATGCGCGCGATGCGCCGGCGCGTGTCCTCGGCGCTGCCGTTGCCGATGTACGCCACCTCGCGCTTGCCCAGCACCTGCACCCGGTAGGGGTGGATGTAGTTGAGGTGGCCCACCACGTCGGCGCCCGAGCGGGCCTCCTTGACCGCCGCCTCGTCAAAGCGGCGCTCCGAGGCGCTCAGGCCGGCCACCCAGTGCCACTTCAGGATCTCGCGGTGGTCCTCGAACAGCACATCGGCGCTGATGGCGGTAGGCTTCATGTGGGGCGCTCCCGGGGCGGCGTGGCCAGGGTCAGTCGGTGGTGTGGGCCGACTGCCAGCCGGCCAGCAGGCCGTGCAGCGCGGCGGCGTCGGTGCTGTCCTTCATCTGCTCGCGCAGCGCGCTGTCGCTGAGCAGCTCGGCAATCTCGGACAGAATTTCCAGGTGCTTTTGCGTGGCGGCCTCGGGCACCAGCAGGAAGATCATCAGCCGCACCGGCTGCTCGTCGGGGGCGTCAAAGCCGATCGGGTTGGCCAGCTGGAACACCGCCGCCAGCGGCTGCTTGAGCCCCTTGATGCGCCCGTGCGGAATGGCCACGCCATGCCCCAGGCCGGTGGAGCTCAGCCGCTCGCGGGCAAACAGGCTGTCGGTGATGAGCGCACGGTTGAGCCCGTGCAACGCTTCAAACAGCAAACCCGCTTCTTCAAACGCGCGTTTTTTGCTGGTGGCATCCACGGATACCAGCACCTGGCTGGCAGGCAAAATGGCAGAAAGTCGGTTCATGAAAAGCCTCACGGAGCGCCATTATGCCCATTTGCAGCACGGGGCAAAACGGTGTCGTTCCGGTACAAAAAAGCCGCTTGAACAAGCAAGCGGCTGCGGGAGTGCAGCATATCACACGCTGCACGGGCGTCCAACCTTATTCGACGTGGTTGCGCACCGAGTCGCGGTGGTGGTCCTGCACCTTGTCCTTGTAGCGCAGCACCTGGCGGTCGAGCTTGTCGGCCAAGTCGTCAATGGCGGCGTACATGTCGGCGTGCTGGCTTTCGGCGTGCAGATCCTTGCCCTTGACGTGGAGGTTGCACTCGGCCTTCTGGCGCAGGTCTTTCTCGGTCTGGTTGTCCACCGACAAGATGACCTTGACATCGACCACTTGGTCAAAATGGCGCGTGATGCGCTCCAGCTTGCTGGTGACGTACTGGTGCAAGGCGGGTGTCACATCCAGGTGGTGACCATTGATCGTCAGGTTCATACAGAGCCTCCATTGTTCTGCAAAGTCCATGGCCGCAGTGCCACGGCAGGGCACGCGCGACCGCGAGAAAGCACCCCGTTTGCGGTGCCGTTGCCGCTGGCCAAAGGCGAACCAGCGACGAGTCCATTGTGTCACATTGCGGTGCGATAATCCGCGCCACTCTCCCTTTCCCCCGGACGATTTTGCGCGGTGGCCGCTGCCGCTGCACCTGCCCATGCTCAACGTCTTCACCCTGGCCAATGGCCGCCTGTTCCAAGAGGAAATCGAGTCGCTCGAGGAGCTGGCGCGCTTCAAGCCCATCTGGGTGGATCTGGAGTCGCCCACACCCGAGGAGCGGCGCTGGGTGCGCCAGCACTTTGGCCTGTCCATCCCCGAGGACGCGATGGACGAGGACATCGAGGAGTCGGCGCGCTTCTTCGAGGAGGACAACGGCGAGCTGCACATCCGCTCCGACTTCCTGATCGACGACAACGACGAGGCGCGCTCGGTGCGGGTGGCGTTCATCCTCAACCAGCACAACACCGAGCTCAAGAGCCATGGCGTGCTGTTCTCCATCCACGACGAGGACGTGCCGGTGTTCCGGCTGCTGCGCCTGCGCGCGCGGCGCATGCCAGGGTTGATCTCGGACGCCAAGGAGGTGCTGCTGAGCCTGTTCGACACCGACGCCGAGTACTGCGCCGACACGGTGGAAGACATCTACGACGACCTCGACCGCGTCAGCCGCCAGGTGCTGTCGGGCGACGTGACGGACGACAAGGCCAGCGAGGTGCTGGCCGCCATTGCGCGCCACCAGGACATGTCGGGCCGCATCCGGCGCAACATGATGGACACGCGCCGCGCCGTCAGCTTCATGATGCGCACCCGCATGCTCAACGCCGACCAGTTCGAGGACGCGCGCCAGATCCTGCGCGACCTGGATTCGCTCGACAGCCACACCGGCTTCCTGTTCGACAAGATCAACTTTTTGATGGACGCCACCGTCGGCTTCATCAACATCAACCAGAACAAGATCATCAAGCTGTTCTCGGTGGCCAGCGTGGCGCTGCTGCCCCCGACGCTGGTGGCCAGCATCTACGGCATGAACTTCCAGCACATGCCGGAGTTGACGCAAAAGTGGGGCTACCCCGCCGCGCTGTGCCTGATGGTGGTGTCGGCGGTGGGGCCGATGCTGTATTTCCGCAAGCGCGGCTGGCTCAAGTAGCGCCTGGCGCGCGGCCCCGCAGCATCACAGCAGGTTGAGCGCCTTGCGGATCATGCGGGCGCTGTAGTGGCGCGCGATTTGGCCCAAAAAGTGCTGAAAGTCCAGGTGTGCGCTGTTGTCGGCGCGGTCCGAGATGGTGCGCACCACCGCGCACGGCACGCCTTGGTCGCGGCACACCTGCACCACCGCCGCGCCCTCCATGTCCACCGCCAGCGCGTCGGGCAGTTCGGCGCGCAGGGCGTTGCTTTCGGCCACGGTGGCCACAAAGCGGTCGCCGGTGATGAGCAGGCCCCGGTGCACGCTGGGCGTGTGCAGGCCAAAGGCGCGCAGCGTCTCGGCGTCCAGCAGCTTGGGCAGCCAGGTGATGGTGTCCTTGGCCGCCTCCAGCAGCACCTGGCTCAGGGCCATTTCGGTGGGCAGGCGTGCCATGCCGTAGCCCGGCAGCTCGTGGCGCGGGTGCAGTGGCGAGGCGTCCATGTCGTGCTGCAGCACGCTGTGCGCCACCACCACGTCGCCCACTTCCACGCCGGGCTGCAGGCCGCCGGCCACGCCGGTGAAGATGACCTGGTCGATCTCGAAGCGCGCCAGCAGCGCAGCGGTGGTGGCCGCCGCCGCCACCTTGCCCATGCCTGAGCACACCGCCACCACCTCGTGGCCGTGCAGGTGGCCCTGCCAGAAGTCGCGCCCCACGCAGCTGATTTTGTGCTCGTCGGGCATCAGCGCCAGCACTTCGGCCAGTTCTTCGTGCAGTGCGCTGAGGATGGCTATGCGTTGACCCATGGTCTGTGGACTCTCTCTCAGTGTGGTGGGGGCAGATCGCGCAGGGCGCGCCGCAAAATCTTGCCGACCGCGTTCTTGGGCAGCTCGGGGCGGAACTCGATCACCCGGGGCTGCTTGTACCCGGTCAGGCGGGACTGGCAATAGTCTCGCACATGTTGCGCCGTCAGGGCGGGGTCGCGTTTGACCACGATCAACTTCACCGCTTCGCTGCTGCGCGCGTCGGGCGTGCCCACCGCCCCGCATTCGAGCACGCCGTCCAGCCCCGACACCACGGCTTCAATTTCATTCGGGTAGACGTTGAAGCCACTGACGATGATGAGGTCCTTCTTGCGGTCGAGCAGCGTGCAGTAGCCCTGTGCGTCCATCACGCCCATGTCGCCGGTGCGCAGCCAGCCATCGGCCGACAGCGCCTGCGCCGTCTCGGCGGGCTGCCGCCAGTAGCCAGCCATCACCTGCGGGCCTTGCACCGCAATCTCGCCCACCTGGCCGCAGGGCAGGGGCGTGCCGTGGTCGTCCACGATCCGCACCCGCGTGCTGGGCAGCGGCAGCCCGATGCTGCCGTTGAACACCGTGGTGGTGACGGGGTTGCAGCTCACCGATGGGCTGGCTTCCGACAGGCCATAGCCTTCGCAGATGGCGCAGCCGGTGCGTTCCAGCCAGCGTTGTGCCACCACCGCCTGCACCGCCATGCCGCCGCCCAGCGTTACCTTGAGCGAGTGCCAATCCACGCGGTCAAAGTGCCGGTGTTGCAGCAGCGCATTGAACAGCGTGTTGACCCCCGGCAACAGGTGGAAACGGTGGCGCTGCAATTCGTGCAGCAGTGCGTCCAGGTCGCGTGCGTTGGGGATCAGGATCGCCTGTCCGCCCACGCGCAGCGTCAGCATCAGGTTCACCGTAAAGGCGAAGATGTGGTACAGCGGCAATGCACACACCGTGGTGAATGTCTCATCGGTGGGCACCTGCCGCAGCGCGGGGGCGTTCCAGGCCTCGGACTGCAACACATTGGCCACCACATTGCGGTGCAGCAGCATGGCCGCTTTGCTGGTGCCGGTGGTGCCGCCGGTGTATTGCAGTGCGGCCAGGTCGTCTGGCCCAATGGTGGGACGGTGCAGCGGTAGATGTTGGCCCGCGCGTACCGCCGTGCGCCAACGCACCGCCTGTGGCAAGTTGAACGGCGGCACCAGCCGTTTGACGTGGCGCACCACCGTGTTCACCAGCGCCCCTTTGCAGCAGCCCAGCATATCGCCCAAACTGCACAGCAGCACGTGCCGCACCGCCGTGTGGGCGATGCAGCTTTCCAGCGTGGCGGCAAAATTTTCCAGCACCACCACGGCTTGTGCGCCCGAATCCTGCAACTGCTCCTGCAACTCGCGCGCGGTGTAGAGCGGATTGACGTTGACCAGCACCAGTCCGGCGCGCAGGATGGCCGCCACCGCCACTGGGTACTGCGGTGTGTTGGGCAGCATCACCGCCACCCGCTCGCCTTGGGCCAAACCCAGGTGTTGCAGCCACGCCGCCAGCGCCTGGGATGCCAAGTCCACCTCGCGGTAACTCCAGTGCGCCCCCAAACAATGGAAGGCGGTGCGTTGCGCGTAACGCGCAAAGCTGTCCTCCAGCAACGCCACCAGCGACGGGCAGTCGCGGGTGTCGATGTCGGCGGGCACCCCGGCGGGGTAAGCCTCCAGCCAAGGCCGGTCGGTGGGTGGGGGGCGGTGGCTCAAATCCAACTCCTGGCAGGTCGGGGTGTCAGGTGCGCGGGCCTGCGTGCGGCTGCGGTGGCCTCCATTGTGCGGTCTGGCCGTGGCAGCGTCGATAATCGCAGGCATGAACACCCGCTGGAAACCCAACGTCACTGTGGCCGCCATCATCGAACGCGATGGCCGCTACCTGCTGGTCGAAGAACACACCCCCGACGGCCTGCGCCTGAACAACCCGGCGGGGCACCTTGACCCCGGTGAAGGCTTGGTACAAGGCTGCGCGCGCGAGGCACTGGAAGAAACCGCGCACCACTTTACGCCCACGGCGCTGGTGGGGATCTACCTGTCGGCCTCCCATACCCGTGGCGAGGACGGCATCACCTACCTGCGATTTGCCTTTTGTGGTGAGCTGGGGGCCGAGGTGCCCGGCCAGACGCTGGACGCGGGCATTGTGCGCACCGTGTGGCTCACGCCCGACGAAGTGCGTGCCAGCACCGACCGCCACCGCAGTGCCTTGGTGTTGCAGTGCATCGAAGACCACTTGGCCGGCCAGCGCCACCCGCTGACGCTGCTGCACACGCAGCTCACCGCCGCCTGAACCGAGAAAGTTGCCCATGGCCATCAAATCCACCGTGTTCAAAGCGAACCTGCAAATCGCCGACATCGACCACAACTACTACGCCGACCACGCCCTGACCTTGGCGCGCCACCCCAGCGAAAACGACGAGCGCATGATGGTGCGGCTGGTGGCGCTGGCCCTCAACGCCCACTTGCTGCAAGATGTGTGCAACGGCGATGGCACCTTGGCCTTTGGCGCGGGCCTGTCCGACCCCAGCGACCCCGATGTGCACTTGACCGACTTCACGGGCCGCAAGCGGCTGTGGATCGAGGTTGGCCAGCCCGAAGACAAACCCCTGTCCAAAGCGTGCAGTCAGGCCGATGCCGTGTACGTCTACACCTACGCTTCGTCCGCCGACATCTGGTGGAAAGGCATCGAAAGCAAACTCAGCCGTTTTGACAAGTTGCAAGTGTGGCGCTTGCCCACCGATGCCACCCGCGACCTTGCTGGTGTGGCCGAGCGCAGCATGCAGCTGCAAGCCACCGTGCTCGACGGCACCTTGACCTTGAGCAGCGACAAGGGCAGCGTCAGCCTGGAGCCTGTGCGCTGGAAGTAGCCTCGCTTCTTTTGTTGGTCGCACGTCATACGGCCGCGCAATAATGGCCGCGCTTTTTCTTCGTTCTCTATTCCATCACATCAGCAGGAGCATTCCATGAGCGACATCCACACCATCGGCGTTATTGGCGCGGGCACCATGGGCAACGGCATTGCCCAAGTGTGTGCGGCCAACGGCTTGCGCGTGATCATGGTCGATATCAGCGACGCAGCCGTACAAAAAGGCTTGGCCACCATCGCGGGCAGCTTGGAGCGTCTGGTCAAAAAAGACAAACTCAGCGCCGCCGACAAAGAGGCCACCTTGGCCCGCATCCAGCCTTCCAGCAGCTACGACGACCTCCAGGGCGCGCAACTGGTGGTGGAAGCCGCCACCGAAAACCAGGAACTCAAAATCAAGATCCTGCGCCAGCTCGACGGCCTGCTGCCGCCCGAGACCGTGATCGCCACCAACACCAGCTCGATCGGCATCACGCAACTGGCCGCCATCACCAGCCGGCCCGACCGTTTCATCGGTATGCACTTCTTCAACCCGGTGCCCATGATGGCGTTGGTCGAAATCATCCGTGGCCTGCAAACCAGCGATGCCACCCACGCCGCCGTCAAGGCGCTGGCCGAAAAGCTGGGCAAAACCCCCGTCACCGTGCGCAACGCTCCCGGGTTTGTGGTCAACCGTTTGCTGATCCCGATGATCAACGAAGCCTTCTTCGTGCTGGCCGAAGGGGTGGCCAGCGCCGAAGACATCGACGCGGGCATGAAACTGGGCTGCAACCACCCGATTGGCCCGCTGGCGCTGGCCGACCTGATTGGCCTGGACACCTGCTTGGCCATCATGAACGTGTTCTTTGCCGATTTCAACGACAGCAAGTACCGTCCCTGCCCGTTGCTCAAAGAGCTGGTGGCCGCAGGCTATTTGGGCCGCAAGACCGGGCGTGGCGTGTACCAGTACTGAAGCCGGATGACACTCACCGAGCTCAAGTACATCGTGGCCGTGGCGCGTGAGCGCCACTTTGGCCGCGCGGCCGAGGCTTGCTTCGTGTCGCAGCCCACGCTCAGCGTGGCCATCAAAAAGCTGGAAGAAGAACTCGAACTCAAACTGTTTGAGCGCAACGCCAGCGAGGTCACCGTCACCCCGCTGGGCGAAGAAATCGTGCGCCAAGCCCAGGTGGTGCTGGAGCAGGCCGCTGCCATCAAGGAAATTGCCAAACGCGGCAAAGACCCACTGGCCGGGCCGTTGCGGCTGGGCGTGATCTACACCATCGGCCCCTACCTGTTGCCCGATTTGGTGCGCCAAGTGATTGAGCGCACACCGCAAATGCCGCTGATGTTGCAGGAGAACCTGACCGCCAAGCTGCTGGAGCAACTGCGGTTGGGCGAGATCGATGCCGCCATCTTGGCCGAACCCTTCCCCGATGCCAACCTGGCCGTGGCCCCGCTGTACGACGAACCGTTTCTCGCCGCCGTGCCCTTTAGCCACCCGCTGGCGCGGCGCGATGACATCAGCGCCGAAGAGCTCAAGCAGGAGACCATGCTGCTGCTGGGCGCGGGCCACTGCTTTCGCGACCACGTGCTGGAAGTCTGTCCCGAATTCGCGCGTTTTTCCAACGACGCTGAAGGTATCCGCAAAAGCTTTGAAGGCTCCTCGCTCGAAACCATCAAGCACATGGTCGCCGCCGGCATGGGCGTGACGCTGGTGCCGCGCTTGAGCGTGCCCGCCAGTGCCCTCACGCCCCAGGCCAAGACCGCGCGACCTGCTGCCGGCCCCGGCGATGTGGCCTATGTGCGCTACCTGCCGTTCGTCGGCGACCCGCCCACCCGGCGCGTGGTGCTGGTGTGGCGGCGCAGCTTTACCCGTTACGAAGCCATTGCCGCCCTGCGCAACGCCGTCTACGCGTGCGAGCTGCCGGGCGTGCAACGCCTGTCCGCCTGAACAACGCAACGCACCGCCATGAACCCCGCCTTGCCCCCGTTGCCCGCGCCATCGCGTCTGGCGCTGTACCTCAACCTCATCCGCTGGGACCGCCCGGCCGGTTGGCTGCTGCTGCTGTGGCCCAGCCTGTCGGCGTTGTGGATTGCGGCGGACGGCTGGCCCGGCTGGCACCTGGTCGCCATCTTTGTGGCCGGAACCATCTTGATGCGCAGCGCGGGTTGCTGCATCAACGATGTGGCCGACCGCGACTTTGACCGCCACGTCAAGCGCACCGCCCACCGTCCCGTCACGGCGGGCACCGTGTCGGTCAAAGAGGCGCTCGGCGTGGGCGCGGTGCTGGCGCTGGTGTCGTTTGGGCTGGTGCTGACCACCAACACCATCGCGGTGTTGTGGTCGGTGCCCGCCTTGCTGGTGTCATTGATCTACCCCTACGCCAAGCGTTTCTTGGCCATGCCGCAGGCGGTGCTGGGCGTGGCCTTCAGCTTTGGCATCCCGATCGCTTTCGCTGCGGCGCAGCAGCACATCCCGGCCCAGGCTTGGGCGCTGCTGCTGGGCAACCTGTGTTGGGTGCTGGCCTACGACACCGAGTACGCCATGGTGGACCGCGACGACGACCTCAAGATCGGCATGAAAACCTCGGCCATCACCTTGGGCCGTTGGGACGTGGCCGCCGTCACCGCGTTCTACCTGGCCCATCTGGCCTTGTGGGGGGGGCTGTTGTGGCCGCAGGTGGGCGGCTGGCTCTACGGCGCGGCCTTGCTGGTGGCGTTGGGGCAGGTGGGGTGGCACTACACCATGATCCGCCACCGCACCCGCGAAGGCTGCTTTCGCGCCTTCCGCCTCAACCACTGGCTGGGGCTGACGCTGTTTGCGGGCGTGGCGGGCAGCTACGCGCTCAAGGCGCTGGGCGTGCCGCTGGTTTGAAGTCGCAGACACGCTACATTGCTGGCGTCAGGCGCCAAATTCGTCGCCCAGTTCGCGGGCGCGTTGCCGGGCGGCGTGCATGGCCTGCACAAATGCGGTCTTGACACCCGCCGCCTCCATCGCCGTCAGCGCGGCGTAGGTGGTGCCGCCCTTGGATGTGACGCGCTCGCGCAACACCTCGGGCGGCTCTGTGGCGTCCTGCGCCAGTTGCGTCGCCCCGGCAAACGTGGCCAGCGCCAGTTGCATCGCCGCATCCGCACCCAGGCCCATCTCGGTGCCCGCCTGGCGCATGGCTTCCAGAAAATAGAACACGTACGCCGGCCCCGAGCCCGACAACGCCGTCACCGCGTCCAGGTCGGCCTCGCGCTCCAGCCACAGGTGCTGCCCGGTGCTGGCCACCACCTGCTGCACCAGCGCACGGTCGTCGGCGTCCACGGCGGCGCGCGCGTACAGGCCCGTCATGCCCCGGCCCACCAGCGCCGGCGTGTTGGGCATGGCGCGCACCACGCGCTCGCTGCCCAGCCAGCTGGCCAGACTGTCGCTGCGTATGCCCGCCGCCACACTCAGGTGCAGCGCACCGGCCACATGCGGTGCCGCGGCCTGCGCCACCGCTTTGAGCACCTGCGGCTTGACCGCCCACACCACCAGCTGGCAGTCCTGCAGCGCCGGGCCCGCCGCCTCGTGTACCTGCACGCCCAACTGCGCCTGCAGGCGCTCGCGCTGCTGCGCCAGCGGCTCCACCACCGCGATGTGATGCGCGGGCACGCCGCGCTGGATCAGGCCGCCGATGATGGCGCTGGCCATGTTGCCGCCCCCCACAAAGCCCAGGTGGGCGTGGGCTAAAGAAGAATCAAGAGTGTTCATGCCGCCTATTGTCCGCCCAGCGCGCCGATTGACGGAATAAATGTGGTTTTTTGGCCCTGCAGCCATTGACGTCCCCGGGGCTTGGCGCGATAATCCGCCACTTCGCCTCAAAACGAAGCAAATCTGCCCAGCGAAGCTGCGGTGCTCTTGGCAACAAAAGCGCTGCAACAACGACGGGCCCAAGACTGATCGCCTGCGGCCGTGGTGGCTGCTGGGATTCAAGTTGGGACTTAAATCAAATGATCCAAACGCAATCTCGACTCGATGTTGCCGACAACACGGGCGCTAAGTCCGTGATGTGCATCAAAGTGCTGGGCGGCTCCAAGCGCCGCTACGCCAGCGTGGGCGACATCATCAAAGTGAGCATCAAGGAAGCTGCTCCGCGCGGCCGCGTCAAAAAAGGCGAGGTCTATAACGCCGTGGTGGTTCGCACCGCCAAGGGCATCCGCCGTGGCGATGGCGCCTTGATCAAGTTCGACGGCAACGCTGCAGTGTTGCTCAACGCCAAGCTCGAGCCTATCGGCACCCGCATCTTCGGCCCGGTCACGCGTGAACTGCGTACCGAGAAGTTCATGAAGATCGTGTCCCTGGCCCCCGAGGTCCTGTAAGGAATCGACACATGAACAAGATCCGTAAAGGCGACGAAGTGATCGTCATCACCGGCCGCGACAAAGGCAAGCGTGGCACCGTGGTGCAACGTGCCAGCGAAGAGCGCGTGCTGGTCGAAGGCATCAACCTGGTCAAGAAGCACGCCAAGCCCAACCCCATGAAGGGTGTGGCCGGCGGCATCATCGAAAAGAGCATGCCCATCCACCAGTCCAACGTGGCCATTTTCAATGCCACCACGGGCAAGGCTGACCGCGTGGGCATCAAGGTGCTGGAAGACGGCCGCAAGGTGCGCGTCTACAAGTCCAGCGGCGAAGAAATCAAGGTGGCATGAGCATGGCACGCTTTCAACAAATCTACCGCGACAAAGTCGCGCCGGCGCTCAAGGAGCAGTTCGGCTACACGTCCGTGATGGAAGTGCCGCGCATCACCAAGATCACCCTGAACATGGGTGTCTCGGAAGCCGTGGCCGACAAGAAAGTCATGGACCACGCCGTGGGCGACCTGACCAAGATCGCGGGCCAACGCCCCGTGGTGACCAAGGCCCGCAAGGCCATCGCCGGCTTCAAGATCCGTGAACAACAGCCCATTGGCTGCATGGTGACCCTGCGCGGTGCCAAGATGTACGAATTCCTGGACCGTTTCGTCACCGTGGCCCTGCCGCGCGTGCGCGACTTCCGTGGTATCTCGGGCAAGTCCTTTGATGGCCGTGGCAACTACAACGTCGGCGTCAAAGAACAGATCATCTTCCCCGAGATCGAATACGACAAGGTGGATGCGCTGCGTGGCCTGAACATCAGCATCACCACGACCGCCAAGACCGATGCCGAGTGCAAAGCACTGCTGGCTGGTTTCCGTTTCCCGTTCAAGAACTGAGGTGCTTCGTGGCTAAACAAGCTTTCCTCCAGCGTGAACTGAAGCGCGAGAAACTCGCCGCCAAGTTCGCCAACAAGTACAACGAGCTCAAGGCCATCGCCAAGGACGCCCAGCGTTCCGACGAAGAGCGCGACGCCGCTCGCCTGGGCCTGCAGAAGTTGCCCCGCAACGCCAACCCGACCCGCCAGCGCAACCGTTGCGAAATCACCGGTCGTCCCCGTGGCACGTTCCGCCAGTTCGGTCTGGCGCGTGCCAAGGTGCGTGAACTGGCTTTTGCCGGTGAAATCCCCGGCGTGACCAAAGCCAGCTGGTAAGGCGTAAGGAGTACCCCAAATGAGCATGAGTGATCCTATCGCCGACATGTTGACCCGCATCCGCAATGCGCAAATGGTAAGCAAGGCCACCGTGGCCATGCCGGCTTCCAAAGTGAAGTCCGCCATCGCGCAAGTGCTGAAGGACGAAGGTTACATCGACGGTTTCCAAGTCAAGACCGACGCTGGCAAGAGCCAGCTCGAAATTGCCCTGAAGTACTACGCCGGTCGCCCGGTCATCGAGCGCATCGAGCGCGTCAGCCGCCCCGGCCTGCGCGTGTACAAGGGCAGCAAAGCCATTCCCCAGGTGCAAAATGGCCTGGGTGTTGCCATCGTCACGACCCCGCAAGGCGTCATGACCGATCGCAAAGCCCGTGCTACCGGCATCGGTGGTGAAGTTTTGTGTTACGTCGCCTGACGCTGGCATTGAGGAGAACCTGAAATGTCCCGTGTAGGTAAACAAGCTGTGGCCATTCCGCAAGGCGTGGAAGTGGCCCTCCAGGCAGAATCCATCAGCGTCAAGGGCGCCCTGGGTGCCCTGAACCTGACGCTCAATCCGCTGGTCAAGGTGGAAAGCGCCGACAACAAGCTGTCCTTCACCCCGGTGAACGACTCGCGCGACGCCAGCGCCATGAGCGGTACCATGCGTCAGCTGGTCAACAACATGGTCAACGGCGTGAGCAAAGGCTTCGAGAAGAAGCTCAACCTGATCGGCGTGGGCTACAAGGCCGCTGCCCAGGGCAACAAGCTCAACCTGGCCGTGGGTTACTCCCACCCGGTGAACTTCGACATGCCCGAAGGCATCACCGTCGTGACCCCGACCCCGACCGAAATCGTGATCAAGGGTGCCGACCGTCAGCGCGTGGGTCAAATCGCTTCTGAAGTCCGTGCCGTGCGTCCTCCCGAGCCCTACAAGGGCAAGGGCATCCGTTATGCGGATGAAAAGGTCGTGATCAAAGAGACCAAGAAGAAATAAGGACAGCGAACATGTTGACGAAAAAAGAACAGCGTTTGCGTCGTGCCCGTCAAACCCGCATCCGCATTGCCCAGCAAGGCGCCGTACGTTTGACGGTCAACCGCACCAACCTGCACATCTACGCCAGCGTCATCTCCGACGACGGCTCCAAGGTGCTGGCCTCGGCCTCGACGCTCGAAGCCGAAGTGCGTGCCCAGATCGGTGCAGGCGGCAAGGGTGGCAACAAAGCCGCTGCCGAGCTGATTGGCAAGCGCATCGCCGAAAAGGCGAAAGCCGCCGGCATTGAAAAAGTGGCCTTCGACCGTTCCGGTTTTGCTTACCACGGCCGTGTCAAAGCCCTCGCAGACGCCGCTCGTGAAGCTGGCCTGCAATTCTGATTGGGAATACGCAAATGGCTAAATTTCAAGCTAACGTGAAGAACGAAGCGAACGACGACGGCTTGCGCGAGAAGATGATCGCGGTCAACCGCGTGACCAAGGTGGTCAAGGGTGGCCGCATCATGGGTTTCGCTGCGCTGACCGTGGTGGGCGACGGCGATGGCCGCGTCGGCATGGGCAAGGGCAAGGCACGTGAAGTGCCGGTGGCTGTGCAAAAGGCCATGGACGAAGCCCGCCGCAACCTGTTCAAGGTCTCGCTCAAGAGCGGTTCCCTGCACCACGCGGTCAACGGTCACCACGGTGCCTCCAACGTCATGATGCTGCCGGCCTCCAAGGGTACCGGCATCATCGCTGGCGGCCCGATGCGCGCCGTGTGCGAAGTGCTGGGCATCACCGACGTGGTGGCCAAGAGCCACGGTTCGAGCAACCCGTACAACCTGGTTCGCGCCACGTTGGACGCGCTGAAGAACTCGACCACGCCCGCCGAGATTGCCGCCAAGCGTGGCAAGTCGGTCGAAGACATCCTGGGTTGATTGGAGCGATCAATGACGACCACCAACACCGTTAAAGTCCAACTGGTGCGCAGCCCCATCGGCTGCAAAGAGTCCCACCGCGCCACCGTGCGTGGCCTGGGCCTGCGCAAAATTAACAGCGTCAGCGAACTGCAGGACACCCCGGCAGTGCGCGGCATGATCAACAAGATCAGCTACCTGATCAAAGTGATCTGATCGGAGTCAAGACATGGAACTCAACACTATCAAACCCGCAGCTGGCGCCAAACACGCCAAGCGCCGTGTGGGTCGTGGTATCGGCTCCGGTCTGGGCAAGACCGCTGGCCGTGGCCACAAGGGCCAGAAGTCCCGTTCGGGCGGCTACCACAAGGTGGGTTTCGAAGGCGGTCAAATGCCTTTGCAACGTCGTCTGCCCAAGCGCGGCTTCAAGTCGGCCAACCTCAAGTTCAACGACGAGGTGACCCTGTCCGACCTGCAAGCCCTGGGTGCTGCCGAGGTCGACCTGTTGGCGCTCAAGCAAGCGGGCCTGATCGCTGCCATCGCCAAGAACGTCAAGGTTGTCAAGACCGGTGAGCTCAGCATTGCTGTCAAGCTCAACGGCATCGGCGCCACCGCCGCTGCCAAGGTGGCCATCGAGGCCGCCGGCGGTTCGCTGGCTTAAGGCTCAACCCAACCGGAAGCGTTTGTGGCCACATCTGCTGCAACCTCAGCCAAGACAAGCAAGTTCGGTGACCTGCGTCACCGGCTTGTCTTTTTGTTGCTGGCTCTGGTGGTGTACCGTATCGGCGCGCACATTCCTGTGCCTGGCATCGACCCCGACCAGCTGTCCCAGCTGTTCAAGGGCCAGCAAGGCGGCATCCTGAACCTGTTCAACATGTTCTCGGGCGGGGCGCTGTCGCGCTTCACCGTGTTCGCGTTGGGCATCATGCCCTACATCTCGGCCTCGATCATCATGCAATTGATGACCTACGTGCTTCCGGCATTCGAGCAGCTGAAAAAGGAAGGCGAGGCAGGACGGCGCAAGATCACCCAGTACACCCGTTACGGTGCGTTGGGGCTGGCGGTGTTCCAGGCGCTGGGCATTGCGGTGGCGCTCGAGGGTACGGCAGGTCTGGTCATCGACCCGGGCTTTGGCTTTCGCGTCACCGCGGTGGTCAGCCTGGTGGCAGGTACCATGTTCCTGATGTGGCTGGGCGAACAGATCACCGAGCGCGGTCTGGGCAATGGTATTTCCATCCTGATCTTTGCCGGTATTGCGGCGGGACTGCCCAGTTCGGTGGGTGGCCTGCTCGAGCTGGTGCGCACCGGGGCCATGAACATCCTGGCGGCCATCGTGATTGTGCTGCTGGTCGGTCTGGTGACGTATTGCGTGGTGTTCGTGGAACGTGGCCAACGCAAGATCCTGGTCAATTACGCACGCCGTCAGGTGGGCAACAAGGTGTACGGCGGCCAGTCGTCGCACCTGCCGCTCAAGCTGAACATGGCGGGTGTGATTCCCCCGATCTTTGCCTCGTCCATCATCCTGTTGCCGACCACGGTGGTCAGCTGGATCAGCACGGGCGATTCCATGCGCTGGTTGCGCGACATTGCTGCGGCACTGTCGCCGGGCCAGCCCATCTACGTGGCGTTCTACGCCGCGGCGATCGTCTTTTTCTGCTTCTTCTACACCGCCTTGGTGTTCAACAGCCGCGAAACCGCCGACAATCTGAAGAAGAGCGGCGCCTTCATTCCGGGTATCCGTCCAGGCGAGCAGACCGCACGCCACATCGACAAGATCCTGGTTCGTCTGACGCTGGCTGGCGCGGTTTACATTACTTTGGTGTGCTTGCTGCCTGAGTTCCTGATACTCAAGTACAACGTGCCGTTCTACTTTGGTGGTACTTCGTTGCTGATCATTGTGGTGGTGACCATGGACTTCATGTCCCAGGTGCAAAACTACATGATGTCGCAGCAGTACGAGTCGTTGCTGAAAAAGGCTAACTTCAAGGCCCAGTAAGTAAGGCAGCACTGCTGGAGAACGCACACCATTGAAATGCCAGCCCGCAAGATGCACACAAGCACTTTGCCGGGCAGCTAGGCCCCCATAGAGCGCATGCCCTACGGTCTTAAGTATGCCCGGATCGTGTTCCGAGCGAAGTCAAGAGTTTGAAAGTTTTTTGGAGAGAAACATGAGAGTTTCAGCTTCGGTCAAAAAAATGTGCCGCAACTGTAAGATTATCCGTCGCCATGGCGTCGTGCGCGTTATCTGCACCGACCCGCGCCACAAGCAGCGCCAAGGCTGATACGTTTAGAGGACCACCATGGCTCGTATTGCAGGTATCAACATTCCGCCCCACAAGCACGCTGAGATTGGCCTGACCGCCATCTTTGGCATCGGTCGCACCCGCGCCCGCCAGATCTGCGAAGCTTGCGGCATCGACTATTCCAAGAAGATCAAGGATCTGACCGACGCTGAACTCGAAAAAGTTCGCGATCAGGTGGGCGTCTTCACGATCGAAGGCGACTTGCGCCGCGAAACCACCATGAACATCAAGCGTTTGATGGACATCGGTTGCTACCGTGGTTTCCGTCATCGCCGTGGCCTGCCCGTGCGTGGTCAACGTACCAAGACCAATGCCCGTACCCGCAAGGGCCCGCGCAAGGCTGCTCAATCGCTGAAGAAGTAATCGGTTAAAGGACAGTTATGGCCAAGTCTCCCTCCAGCAACGCCTCTGCCCGCGTTCGCAAGAAGGTTCGCAAGAACATTGCCGACGGCATCGCCCACGTGCACGCCTCGTTCAACAACACCATCATCACCATCACCGACCGCCAAGGCAACGCCTTGTCGTGGGCTTCGTCGGGTGGTCAAGGTTTCAAGGGCTCGCGCAAGTCCACCCCGTTCGCTGCCCAGGTGGCTTCGGAAGTGGCTGGCCGCGCCGCCATCGAACAGGGCATCAAGAACCTGGACGTTGAAATCAAGGGCCCGGGCCCGGGCCGTGAGTCGTCGGTGCGTGCGCTGGGTGCCCTGGGCATCCGCATCACCTCGATCGCCGACGTGACCCCGGTACCGCACAACGGCTGCCGTCCGCAAAAGCGTCGCCGTATCTAAGGCGATGCTGCAGAAGCGGGATTCGCATACAATCCTGCCTCTGTCTTTTTGCCACCGCCATCCGGTGGCATTTTCTCGTTAAGACCACCGCTGCTCCCCCGCTGGGGCAGCTCCCGTTGGCCGGTGTCGGTCAGCGGCAGTTCAACACAAGGATTTTCTCGTGGCACGTTACCTCGGCCCCAAGGCCAAACTCTCCCGCCGTGAAGGCACCGACCTGCTGCTCAAGAGCGCCCGCCGCTCCATCAGCGACAAGGCCAAGTTCGACTCCAAGCCCGGCCAGCACGGCCGCACCTCGGGTCAACGTACCTCCGACTTCGGCCTGCAACTGCGCGAAAAGCAGAAGGTCAAGCGCACCTACGGCGTGCTGGAGCGCCAGTTCCGTCGCTACTTCGCCGAAGCCGACCGCCGCCGTGGCAACACCGGTGCCAACCTGCTGAGCCTGCTCGAGTCTCGTCTGGACAACGTGGTGTTCCGCATGGGTTTTGCCTCGACCCGCGCCGAAGCCCGTCAGCTGGTGTCGCACAAGGCCATGCTGGTCAACGGCAAGAGCGTCAACATCCCGTCGTACTCGGTCAAGGCCGGTGACGTGGTGTCGGTGCGCGAGAAGTCCAAGACCCAGGCCCGCATCAAGGAAGCCCTGGAGCTGGCCAAGCAAATCGGCTTCCCGGCATGGGTGGAAGTCGCTGCCGACAAGGCCGAAGGCGTGTTCAAGAAGACTCCGGACCGCGACGAATTCGGTTCCGATATCAACGAATCCCTGATCGTTGAACTGTACTCGCGCTAATCGCGAGGTGCCATCCCGTACCCGGGCCCTGCGCAGTGCGGAGCCCGGGATTTTGTGCTCCATCGGCCTTATCGGTGTAACGAGCCGAGGGTATTGAAGGAAGTCCGAATGCTGAATAATCTGCTCAAGCCCAAGAACATCAACGTCGAGCAACTGTCGGCCAACCGCGCCAAAGTCACGCTGGAACCTTTTGAGCGTGGCTACGGCCACACGCTGGGCAATGCCCTGCGCCGTGTGCTGCTGTCTTCCATGGTCGGCCATGCCCCCACGGAGGTGACGATTGCGGGCGTGGTGCATGAGTATTCCGCCATCGATGGCGTGCAAGAAGACGTGGTGGATCTGCTGCTCAACCTCAAGGGTGTGGTGTTCAAATTGCAAGGCCGCGACGAAGTGACCCTGAGCCTGCGCAAGGATGGCGAAGGCATAGTCACCGCCGCCGACATCCAGACCCCGCACGACGTCGAGATCCTCAACCCCGGCCACGTGATTGCCACGCTGTCCGCCGGTGCCAAGCTGGACATGCAGATCAAGGTGGAAAAAGGCCGTGGTTATGTGCCCGGTAACCTGCGCCGTGGTGACGAAGCCACCCGCTCGGTGGGCCGCATTGTGCTGGACGCCTCGTTCTCGCCGGTGCACCGCGTGAGCTACGCGGTCGAAAACGCCCGCGTCGAGCAGCGCACCGACCTGGACAAGCTGGTGCTGGACATCGAGACCGACGGCACCGTGGGCCCGGAAGAGGCTGTGCGCGCCGCCGCCAAGATTTTGGTGGAACAGCTGGCGGTGTTCGCTCAGCTCGAAGGTGCTGAAATGTTTGAAATGGGCGCCGCTTCTGCCCGCAGCAGCCAGCAGTTCGATCCGATCCTGCTGCGCCCGGTCGATGAGCTGGAGTTGACCGTGCGTTCGGCCAACTGCCTCAAGGCCGAGAACATCTACTACATCGGTGACCTGATCCAGCGCACCGAGAACGAGCTGCTCAAGACCCCGAACCTGGGTCGCAAGTCGCTCAACGAAATCAAGGAAGTGCTGGCTTCGCGCGGCTTGACGCTGGGCATGAAGCTGGAAAACTGGCCGCCGGCCGGCCTGGAAAAGCACTGATCCCAGGTTTCTCCCTCTTATTGTTTCCCCTGACCCCCTGTGGTACCTGATCCGGCCACAGGCGATACCAAAGAAAGGCATACACCATGCGTCACGGACACGGACTTCGCAAACTCAACCGCACCACCTCGCACCGCCTGGCGATGCTGCGCAACATGATGAACTCGCTGCTGACGCACGAAGTCATCAAGACCACCCTGCCCAAGGCCAAGGAACTGCGCCGCGTGGTCGAGCCCATGATCACCCTGGCCAAAGAGCCGACCCTGGCGAACCGCCGCCTGGCGTTTGACCGTCTGCGCGACCGCGACGTGGTGGTCAAGCTGTTCAACGAACTGGGCCCGCGCTTCAAGGCGCGTCCGGGCGGCTACACCCGTATCCTGAAGATGGGCTTCCGCGTGGGCGACAACGCTCCGATGGCGCTGGTCGAATTGGTGGACCGTGCAGAAGATTCTTCTGTCGAAGCGCCCACAGCCGAATAAATCGGTTACAATAGATTCTCTGACGCGCGGTGGAGCAGCCTGGTAGCTCGTTGGGCTCATAACCCAAAGGTCGCAAGTTCAAATCTTGCCCGCGCAACCAAATCTAGCCAGCCTTGCTGGACAAAAAAACCTGCTAAGTGCAGGTTTTTTTGTGCCTGTTGTTCGCCCGGCTTTAGCGGGCGTATGCTGTGGTCATGTCTTCCTCCCGTCATCACAACGCTGCGCAACGCCTGGCCCGCATCGAGGTGCATGTGGAGGTGATCGAGCAGTTGTTCGACTCGATCGACCCGTCGCCGTTTCTGGTGCGCGATCTGGATCCGGACGCCGACAACTACATTGTGGCCAGCAGCAAGGCGTTGCCCCAGAACGCCGAGCTGGCACTGGTGGTGCATTTGGACCGTTTGCCGGTGCCCGACACCCGCCTGCAGCAGGTGGAGCCTGCTATCCGCACCCATTTTTCCGCCCGCGCCGCCAGTGTGCGCTTGCAGTTGCGCGAGCTGTTTGGCCGTGGCCGCATCAGTTTGTTGATCGGGCTGGTGTGCCTGTCGGCCTCGATTGCGGCGGTGGAGTACAGCGCGGCGTGGCTGCCACCTGGGGCGGCGCACGACATTGTGCGTGAGAGCCTGCTGATTGGCGGCTGGGTGGCGATGTGGCGCCCGATGGAGGTGTTTCTGTACGACTGGTGGCCGATGGCGGCGGAGCTGCGCCTGCTGCGGCGTCTGGCCCGCATCACGGTGCAGGTGTTGCACCGGCCTCTGCGCCTGGGGCATAGCGAGCCCAGCAACACACCGGACTGATACTCCCGGCCACAAAAAACCCCGCTCACCGGGTGGGGTGGCGGGGTGGTGCGGGGCGGCCTGAGTGCGTCAGGCCACACGGCGCATGGCCAGAGGATCAGGCGCGGGTCTTGGCCGCGCTCTTGGCGGTGTTGACGGCGCTGGTGGTCACGGCTTGCAGGTTGGCTTCGGCCATTTCGGTGGCTTGCTTCACCACTTTCTGCATGGATTCCATGGCGGTCGAAGCGGTGGAGATGGCGTTCTTGACGGCGGCCACGGCGGATTCGGAACCCTGCGGGGCGTTCTTCACGGCGTTGTCCACCACGCTGGTGAACTGCTTTTGCGCATCAGCGGCCTGGGCTTCGGCGGCCTTGCTGAATTCGGCGGCGGCACCGGAGGCGATCTCGTACAGGTGGCGGCTGTAGGCGGCGGCCTTGTCGGCCAGCGGCTGCAGCACGTTGGTTTGCAGGGCCAGCAGCTCTTGCACGTCCTTGATGTTGAGCAGCGACTGGGCGCTGGAGGCGCTGTCGGCCAGCGCAGCCTTGGTGGCTTGCAGGTTGAGTTCGACGATCTTCTCGACGCTGGCGAGTGCCTTGCTGCTCAGTTCGAACACGGTGGCGATCTGGGCTTTTTGGGCGGCAACGATGTGGTCAACGGTCATCATGGTGGGACTCCTTGTGGGAACAACGATTCAAAAGTGGGGTGGGCGGTGCGGCTCGATTGCTGCACTGCAACTTGGCTTCAAGTATAGGGTAATCCCGCGCCGTTGCCAAATTTTTGTTGCAGTGCAGCAAAAAAGTCACAGCGTCAGCACCAGGCGCCGCACCTCGGGGTCGTCGTTGTAGCTGGTGTCGGTGACAAAGCCGAGCTGACGCGCCAGCTTGAGCATGCCGGTGTTCTCTTTCAGGATGATGCCGACCACGCGCTGGGTGCCGTTGGCGCGCAGGTAGCGGATGAGCTTGTCCATCAAAATCCAGCCCAGGCGCTTGCCCTTGAGGTCGGAGCGGATGATGATGCCGAATTCGGCCTCGGTGTTGTCGGGGTCGCAGATGCCGCGCACGCTGCCCAGGGTTTCCTCCGCGCCGTCGGGGCCGGTGGTGGTGGCAATGAAGGCCATCTCGCGGTCGTAGTCGATCTGGGTCAGGCGCGCCAGTTCGGTGTGTTCCATGCTGCGCTGGCTGTAGAACACGCGCAGGCGCAGGTCTTCGGGCAGGAGGCGGTTGCAGAAGGCCAGGTGCTGGGGTTCGTCTTCGGGTCGGATCGGGCGCAGGGTCAGGGTGCCGCCATCGCCCCAGGGCCGGTGCTCGATCAGTTCCTCGGGGTAGGGCCGGATGGCGAAGTGGTGCGCGCCCGCCGGGCCGCTGGCGCTCAGGCGCACGCGCGCGCCTTGCGCCACCGCGCCGTCGGGGCCGACGAGGAATGGGTTGATGTTGAGTTCGGCGATCTCGGGCACCTGGGCCAGCAGCTGCGAGACGGTGATGAGCGCCTGCGTCAGCGCAGACAGGTGCGCGGGCGGCACGTCGCCGTAGCCGTGCAGCAGCCGCGCCACACGGGTGCGCCCGATCAGGCTCTGCGCCAGCGACAGGTTGAGCGGCGGCAGCGCCAGCGCGCGGTCGGCCAGCACGTCGGCGGCGCTGCCGCCCTGGCCAAACACGATCACGGGGCCAAACAGCGGGTCGATGCTGGCGCCGAGCATGAGTTCGTGCGTGTGCGCGCTGGCCTGGTGCGGTGTGGCGGGCGTCTGCACCGGGATGCCGGCCGCTTGCAGCAGGGCCTGGGCTTCGGGCGCGGTCAGGGTGTCGCGCCCCTGGACCAGTGCGGTGTCGATCAGGGCGCGGATGGTGGCCAGGTCGATGCGGCTGCCGATGGGGGTGGCGCCCGGGGTCTCCATCAGCTCGGCCTGGTGGCGGTGGTACTGGCGCAGGAAGGCAAAGGCGCGCACCGCTTCCTCGGGCGTCTGGTATTCGGGGATGCCGGCCTGGCGAAACAGCGCGCGCGCGGGCGCCACCGCCTGGTGCCCCAGCCAGCTGGCCAGCACGCGCGGCGGGCGTTGGCTGGCCACGGGCAGCACGGCCTGGGCCACGTCGGTGCTGGAGACGAGCCCGGTGGGCGTCTGCACCAGCAGGATGGCGCTGTCGCGTTGCTCGCGCAGCAGTTGCAGCACGTCGGCGTAGCGTTGCGGCGGCGCGTCGTTGCCGATGTCGATCGGGTTGGTGCGCGACCAGGCGCCGGGCAGCAGGGCGTCGAGTTTTTGCACCACGGCGGGGCTGAGCGTGGCCAGCGGGATGCCAACGTCGGCGGCAGCATCGGCGGCCATGACGCCGGTGCCGCCACCATTGGTCAGCACGATGAGCTGTTCGTTGCGGTTGTCGCGGAAGCGCGCCAGCAGCTCGGCGGCGGCAAACAATTCCTGCAGGCTGGCCACGCGCAAGATGCCTGCGCGCGACAGCGCGGCGTCGAACACGGCGTCGGCGCTGGTGGGGGCGGCGCGGCCCAGGCGCGCGGCGGCGGCTTGCTGCCCCTGCACCGAGCGCGCAGCCTTGACCACGATGACAGGCTTGTTGCGCGCCGCCGCCCGCGCCGCCGACATGAACTTGCGCGGCGCGCTGATGTTTTCCAGGTAGAGCAGGATGGCGCGGGTGCGCGGGTCGCTGCCCAGGTAGTCGAGCAGGTCGCCAACGTCGATGTCGAGCGCCTCACCCGGGGCCACGCAGCACGAGAACCCGATGCCGTGCGCGTTGGCCCAGTCCAGCATGCCGGTGACGAGCGCGCCCGACTGCGACACGAACGCCAGTTGTCCGGTCAGGGGTGTGTTCTGGGGCTGGGTGGCGTCGAGGCTGAAGCTGGCGTGCAGGCCCAGGTGCGGCACCAGCAGGCCGATGGAGCCGGGGCCGAGCAGTCGCACATCGTGGCGGCGTGCCGCCTGCAGCAGGGCGGCTTGCTGCTCGGGGCTGACCCCGGCCGTGACGATGACGGCGGCGCGGGTGCCGCGCGCGCCCAGGGTTTGCAGCAGTGGCTCCAGGGTGTCGGGGGCGGTGCAGAAGATGGCCAGCGCCGGCGCGGCGGGCAGGGCCGCGGCGTCGGGGTACACCGTGGCGCCGTCCAGCACGCTCAGGCGCGGGTTGACCGGGTACAGTGTGCCTTTAAAGTGGGCGTGCAGGTTGCGCCAGACCGTGGCCCCGACGCTGTGGGGACGGTCCGAGGCGCCAAAGACGGCCACGCTGGCGGGGACAAACAGGGAGTCGAGATGGCGGATGGTCATGGTGCGAGCATCTTACGCCGTGCCCGGGCCAGCGGGCCGCAAACAGGAAAGGCAAGCGATGGAGCGGTGGTTGAACGTGTTGGCCAGGGCGGTGCTGTGGGGGGTGGCGGCGGTGTTGTCGCTGCTGGTGCTGGCGGTGGCCTTGGTGTTGTTGCTGGTGGGCTGGCTGTGGGCGCTGTGCCGTGGGCGGCGGCTGGAGGTGCCAGCGTCGCTGGCACAGCTGCGCCGCTGGCAGGAGCAACAGATGCGGCGCGCGGGTGGCCGCAGCCCGGCCCCCGACGAGGCCGAGGTGGTGGATGTGCAAGGGCGTGAGGTGGAGCAGCCGTTGGCGCGCTTGCCCGCGCCGCAGCGAAACGCGTCGGATGCCGATGTGGTCGATGTGTCGCCCAAGGACGGGACGCGCCCACCGCCGGGGCAGGGCCCAGGTTAGGCGTTGTGGGCCTTGAGCGCCAGCGCAGCGTCGTAGAGCGCGTTCTTGCTGGCGCCGGTGATGTGCGCGGCCAGCCGGGCGGCGGTTTTGGGGGGCAGCTCGGGCAGCAGCAGTTGCAGCACGCGCAGGGCCTCGGTGCTGGGGCCGTCCTGCGCGTCGGGTGACGGCGCCGCTTGCGGGTGCAGCACCAGCGCAAATTCGCCCTTGCTGTGGCGCGCGTCGGCATCAAGCCAGGCGCGAAAGCCATCGCAGGGCAGGGTGGTGATCTGCTCGAACTGTTTGGTCAGCTCGCGGCCTACCGTGAGCGGGCGCGGGCCCAGCGCGGCCAGGTCGCGCGCCAGGGTGGCGATGCGGTGCGGCGCTTCCAGCAGCACGCAGGCGTGGGGCTGGCTGGCCAGGCGGCGCAGGGCCTGCTCGCGCGCGGCGCCCTTGGCGGGCAGAAAGCCGGTGAACTCGAACGCGGCGCCGGGCTCATGGTGTGCCTCGGCCAGCCCGGCCACGCTGAGCAAGGTGGTGATGCTGCTGGCGCCCGGCAAGGGCACGCAGCGCAGCCCGGCGGCCTGCACGGCGGCGCACAGGCGCGCGCCGGGGTCGCTGATGCCGGGCGTGCCCGCGTCGCTCACGTAGGCCACGCGTTGCCCGGCCTGCAGGCGCTCGATGACGCCTTGGGCGGCCTCGGCCTCGTTGTGCTGGTGCAGTGCCAGCAGCGGCTTGTGCAGGCCGTAGCCCTGCAGCAGCGCCGCGGTGTGGCGGGTGTCCTCGCAGGCAATGGTGTCGGCCAGTGCCAGCACGTGCAGCGCACGCAGGGTGATGTCGGCCAGGTTGCCAATAGGTGTGGCCACCACGTACAGGGTGCCAGACGGATAATGTTGCGGCCCGGCCGCCGCTTGTGCGGCGGGCAGCGCCAACGGGAAGGAAGGATTCAAAGCGTGAGCATCCGGAAACAGGAACAAACCGACCGCACCGCGCCCACCACCAAACAGCGGGGCGACGCCGCCGAGCTGCTGGCGCTGCAGCACCTGCAGCAGCACGGCCTGCGCCTGGTGCAACGCAACTTCAAGACGCCCGGGCGCGGCGGGGGCGAGGTCGATTTGATTATGCGCGATGCCGACGGCACGCTGGTGTTTGTGGAGGTGCGCCAGCGCAGCAGTGCGCGCTACGGTGGCGCCGGGGCCAGCATAGGTGCCACCAAGCAGCGCCGTCTGGTGTACGCCGCCCGGCACTACCTGGCGCGCCTGCCCCAGTGCCCACCGTGCCGCTTTGACGTGGTGCTGGTGCAAGGCAGCGGCGAGGCGGCCACGCTGGCGTGGTGGCCCGCCGCATTTGACGCCAGCGGCTGGGCCTGAGCACGCCCCACCACACACACAGGTATGATGCCCCCCATGTTGCTGCAACGAATTCAACAACACTTCATCGACAGTGCCGACCTGAGCTACCAGGCCGCCCAGACCCTGGGCCCGGCGGTGGAAGCCGCCACCGGTGCCGTGCTGGCCGCCGTGACCAACGGTGGCAAGGTGCTGGCCTGGGGCATGGGCCCGGCGGCGGGGCTGGCGCAGGCGCTGGCCAGCGCGTTTGTGGGGCAGTTCGAGCGCGAGCGCCCCGAACTGGCTGCGCTGTCCCTGTGCGCCAACAACGCGCTGGAGCGCCAGGTGGGCGCGCTGGGCCTGCCGGGCGACGTGCTGCTGCTGTGTACCCTGCCCGGTGCCAGCCCCGACATACTGGCCGCCGTGCAGGCCGCCCACGAGCGCGAGATGACGGTGGTGGCCCTGACGCCAGCGCAGGCGGGCGAGCTGGGGCCGCTGCTCAAGGACACCGACGTCTGGGTGGCCGTGCCCAGCGAACGCCTGCCCCGCGTGCTGGAAGCGCAGCAACTGGTGCTGCACTGCATCTGCGACGGCGTGGACGTGCAACTGCTGGGCGATGACCCTGAGACGGAGGTAAATACATGATGAATGCAAATTCCTGTACCCTGACCACCGGCCAGCGCCGGGCCGTGGGCGCCCTGGTGCTGGCGCTGGCCAGCGCGCTGACAACGGCGTGCGCGCCGCTGGCGTTTGGCACCGCTGCCGGCGCCACGGCGCTGATTGCGTCCGACCGCCGCACCTCGGGCACCCAGCTCGAGGATCAGGGCATCGAGCTGCGCGCCGCCAACCACGTGCGCAACGAGCTGGGCGGGCGCGTGCGCGTCTCCGTCACCAGCTTCAACCGCCGCGTGCTGCTGACGGGCGAAGTGCCCAGCGAGGCCGACCGCGCCCTGGTGGTGCGCGTGGTGTCGCGGGTGGACAACGTGCAGCAGATCGTGGACGAGCTGGCGGTGATGAACTCGCCCACGCTCGGCGCACAGGCCGAGGACGGCCTGGTGACGGCGCGCATCAAGGGCGTGCTGCTCAACGCCGACGGCGTGCCCCCGGCCACCGCCGTCAAGGTGGTGACGGAGCGCGGCACCGCCTACCTGATGGGCCGCGTGACGCCGCGCGAGGCCGACCGCGCCACCGAGGTGGTGCGCAGCACCAGCGGCGTGCAGCGCGTGGTGCGTGTGTTCGAGCTGATCGACGAGCAGGAACTGCAGCGCCTGCAGCCCGCCGCCCCGGTCACGGTGGCGCCGGTGTCGGACGTGGGCAACGTGCCGCTGAACTGACGCCGGGCCAGCTTCGGCCTGCTATTGGACGGGCTGGGTGTATGCCACACGTAATGCTCTGGCTGTATTCAGTTTTATACCCATATGGGTATAATTTATCAATCTGTGCGGGAAACCCCGGCATTCATGCCGGGGAGGGATAGCACGGCTTGCACAGCAAGCCCCTGTTTCCGCTCCTTTTTAGGTTGGCTATCTTCTGGGTGGATGGGGTGGTTTTCGTGTAAATTGCGCGCATGGACATCAAGCGCGCGTACCGCTTCCGGTTTTACCCAACGCCTGAGCAAGAAATCCTCTTGGCCCAGACGTTTGGTTGCGTGCGCGTGGTCTACAACCACATGCTGCGCTGGCGTAGCGAAGCGTGGGAACAGCGGCAGGAACGGATGGGCTACCACGACACATCTGCCGCGCTGACCCTTTTGAAAAAGCAGCCCGAATACACTTGGCTCAACGCTGTGTCCAGCGTGCCGTTGCAGCAAGCGTTGCGGCATTTGCAAACAGCGTTCGGCAACTTCTTTGCCAAGCGTGGGCGTTACCCGCAGTTCAAGCGCAAGGGCGGC
>NZ_NWBQ01000023.1 GCF_002837135.1 Macromonas bipunctata
CCTGGCCGCCCGCGCCCTGCCCGCAGCGGACGACGCCCGGCGCACGCCGTTGCGCATCCTGCGCCAGTACGTGCAGCTGGCGCAGGGCCGCAGCAGCGGGCTGGCGGCGCTGACGCACGAGCTGCTGTTCTGGGCCGCGCAGGCCTTTGCCGGGCAGGACGAGGTGGCCAGCGCCCCGTGCTGGAGCGCGCTGCGCCGCGCCTGGGGCAACGCCTTGCTCCCGGTGTGGGACTACCACGCCACCGTGCCCGACCCGAACACCAGCCCTGCCGATCTGGCTGTTGTGCCCCAGGCCGAGCCACAGTTGTACGGTGCTGCGATTGCCAGGACGCCATCCCCAGGTGTCGTCGATCCAGTCCCCGGCGGTGGTGACGGTGCTGGTACCGTGGTGGATGCGCTGGACGTGCCACTGCCCGCAGCGCCCGGTGTGGCACCGCCCCTCGATTCGCCTGCCACCTGCGCTCCGGCAACCGCAATTGCAACGCCCGCCGGGGCGCCGGGCCTGGCCGATGCCGTGGCGCCGATCCCGGTGCCGGTTGCGTCGGACTGGCTGCAGCGCCTCACGGCACACACTGGCGACGTGGACCACAGCCGCGCTCAGCTCGAAGCGCAGTGGCACACCCTGCAGCACGCCTGCCACGACATGGCCTGTGAGTTGGAACGCTGGCGCGCGCAACTGCGCGACCTGGCGCCGGACGCCCCCGCCGCGCCTGAGCTGGCCCGCTGGCTGGCCGCGTCGGTGCAAGACCTGGCCGCTGTGCAGCGCCGCTGGCAGCATGCCCTGACGCACACGGGCACCACGCTGGCTGCGCAGGCCCGCCACAGCCGCGCCCTGCAACAGGACGTGCTGCGCGCGCGCCTGTTGCCCGCCGACAGCATCACCGAACGCCTGCAGCGCGCGCTGCGCGATGCCGCGCAAGCGCAGGGCACGCCGCCGATGCTGCTGGAGATCCAGGGCGGGGCGCTGATGCTGGACTGCGGCCTGCTGGAGCACCTGCTGCCAGTGCTGGAGCGCCTGCTGCGCCACGTGGTGGTACACGGCATGTCCATCCAGTCGCCCGATCCTGCGGCAGCCCTCCGTCCAGGCGATGCAGCGCACAACGCCGACGCCAACGTTCCCTGCCGGGTGCCCGCTGCCCTCACGCTCGCGTGGCAGCAGCGGGGTCATGACATCAGCGTAGCACTTGCCGATGGTCACGGCGGTCGCGCCGGTGATGCCTGTGATACCGGTGGCGTGGGTGCAGTCTGGGCCGCCACCAGCGTGATGCCCACCACTGACGCCCCAGAGCCGCCTGCCTGCGCGCCGCCGCCATCACCCGCAGAAGCGCCAGGCCTGGACGCGCTGGCCCAGTGGGTGCGCCAGCTGGGTGGGCGCCTGCAAGGATCTTCCAGCCCCGGCGCGGGCACTTGCGTGGAGCTGGTGCTGCCGTGGTGCGCAGCCGTGACGCGCGTGGTGCTGCTGCGGGTGGCCGACGTGGTGCTGGCGGTGCCTGCGCCGTGGATCAGCGGCGTGCAGCGCGCCAGTGCCGCCGAGCTGGCGCTGGCCCGCGCCACGGGCCGCTGGGTGGCGCCTCATCCCGAGGGCAGCGTGCCGTTCGAGTCCGCGTGCGAGGTGCTGGGCTTGTTGCCCGCCGGCGAGTTGCCTGCGTCGGCCCATGAGCCGGTGCTGGTGTTCCACGGCGGGGGGCAGCACGTGGCCTGGCAGGTGGACGAGGTGCTGGGACACCAGGAGGTGTGGGTGCAACCCGCCGGGCCGCAACTGGCGCAGCTGCCCGGGGTGGTGGGGGCTGCGGTGCTGGCCTCTGGGCTGGTGGCGCTGCTGTACGACCCGGTGCGGGTCTCGGCCTGTTACCGCGTGTCCGACAGGAATCGAATAGCGATGCTAACCAATTGTTTTTCTAGGTGAAAAATTCACCATCACTTTGGAGATACCGTAAAAAGTACCGTGTTTTTTCAAAGTGTCCTTGAAATCCAGCACAAAACCGTGGTGCCGTATGGGGCAGGATGGCCGACTGTATCGGCATGGTAGGTGGTGCCTGGCCACGCATACCACCCTATCGACAAACTCGACAAACTCGACAAACCGGGGTGGCTGGGGAGCCGCTGCACTACGCTGGCCTTTGGCATTTTCGTGACTGTCACGGTTTGGGGTGGCGCTGCACCATGCTGGCCAGTCCAAAAGGTTGACCTGTACCGGCATGGCAGGTGGTGCCTGGCCACGCATACCACCCTATCGACAAACTCGACAAACTCGACAAACCGGGGTGGCTGGGGAGCCGCTGCACTGCGCTGGTAAGGCCAAACGGTTGACTGCACCTGCCATCGTTACGCAGTAACGCGGATCCATCGGAACATCAATACGTCCGGTTTCGCTGCACCACATCACAACCCGGCACGGGGCCGGGTGTGGTGTTGGGATGGTGGTGAATCAGCGAACGGTCACGCACATGGAAGCGTTTACGCGGTAGGGCACGATCAGCGGTGCCGACTGCAACATCATGTAGCGCACCGCCGGGTCTTCATCGTCCCAGGACTTGGCGAAGTAGGGCACCGCCTGAAAACCGGCCTCAGCGTCTTTGATGGCGCCATAGCAACGCGTGCCTTCCAAATCGGGGCCAGTCAAGATCACGGTGTAAGGTGGCAGGTAGGGCACCTGGGCGTCGGTGTCGGGGTCGTTGAACCAAGACTGGTACACCCAAATTTCCAAGTCGCCGATGGTGGCCATGTGGCGGCCACCTTCACCGGCCACGGCGGGGTTGGCGGTGGCGGTGCCGCGCTGGCGATCCAACAGGTCTTGCACGCTGGGGGCGGCGCTGAAAAGCTGCCACGCCTTCAAGTCCATCACCACGATGTTGGCCAGGGCGCCGGATTTTTGCGTCACCAGCTTCGACCATTGGGCCAAGTCTTCCAGCGGGTCAACGGCGGCGCCCTCACCCCAGCGGGCGTCGTCCACCAGGCGAAGGGTCAAGTCGGGGTCACGGCCAAAATCGACCTCAACGCGCGGGTACATGGCCCCCTCAACGATGGTCTTGCCAGTGCGCAGCACTTCAGCGGCCATCAATTCTTGGCGGCGTGTGAGCATGGTGATTTGGTCGTTCAGCTCGCTTGCAACAGCGTGTTGCAGCCGTTGCGCGGGGGACGCCTCACCGCCAATGCGCTCGCCCATTGCGCGGATGAAGGGGCGGTTCGGGTTGAAGATTCGTTTGTCTTTGATGTACGCGGGCTTGAAGCTCTTGGTGGTGTAGCCCTGTGACTGCACCACTTGACCGGCCACCATAGGCGAAACAAACGGGGCCAAGCGGCGGCGGCGGTGTTCCACGTCGAACCGGATTTCCTCGGTGGCCTCAAGCTGCACATTCGGGAAAAACGAATTCAGCAGGAACGGCTTTTGCATCGGCTCCAGTGCAGCAACCACGCGTGCCAGGATGGGAGTAGCGAACATGTCCATTACGCCACCTCGCCCAAAATGATGCGGCGGTAGTCGGCAACCATGCGGTCGGCCAAGTCTTCAGCGGTGGTAGCGGCTGGCACCGGCGCGGCTTTGGTGGGGGTGGCAAAACCGGCACTTTGCAGCACTTGCATGGCCAGGGCTTCGGCTTGCGCTTCTTGGCTGGTGGCGGCGCTGGCGCAGTGGACGGTTTGGTGGGTGGCGTGGCTCATCATGCGGTTCACTTTCGGGGTTACGGCGGTTGCCTGGTGGGTTGCGGGGAGGAAAACTTTCGGGGCGTTGCGGCGGCTGGCCAGCTCCGCTATCACGGCGTCGGTGGTGCCCACGCAGTTGGCCAGGCCAGAGGCTTGCGCAGCGTGGCCACGGAACAGGCGCGCTTGCGTGTTGCGCACCGCGTCAAAGCTCAGGCCACGGTATGCGGCCACGGCTTGCACAAACTCGGTGTAGAGGCCATCAATCTCGGCTTGCCAGTCGGCACGCACCGACGCGGGCAGAGGCTCGTACGGGTTGCCGTCGATCTTGTGCGCACCGGCAAAGATGTGTGTCACCTTCAGGCCATCTTGTGCCAGGGCGGCGCTCGTATCGACGTGGCGCGTCACGACGCCGATGGAACCGGCGTAGCCCGTGGGCGTTACCACGACTTCATCGGCGGCGCTGGCGAGAAGGTACGCTGCGCTGGCGGCCATGCCGTCGGCAATGGCTAGCATGGGTTTGCGGCCACGCAATGCGGCCACGCGTTCGGCACACTCAAAAGCGCCTTGCACTTCACCGCCGGGGCTATCCAGGCACAACAGCACGGCGTGGGCGCCGGGGTCTTGCATGGCGTGTTCCAGGCGCGCAACGATGGCGTCATAGCCCAAAAACCCGGTGCAGTCGGCATTGATGCGGGTGCGGTGTGCCAGGGCGCCAAAGATGTTGATCACGGCCACACCATCATGGACGGCGTAGGGTTCGCCAGCTTGCGCGGTGGGGCGGGTACTGAATGCTTCGGGCGCAGCGTGGGCGTTGCTGGCCACCGGCTGGCCTAGCAGGCGCTGCCCGACGGCGGCGATCATGGCGTCCAACTTTTGCGGGTGAATCAGCAGCGGTGTGTTGAAGATGCGCGCGGCCAGGTGGGGGTAAATGGCTGGCACGGTCAATCCTTGAATTTGAAAAACGAATCCGACACCAATGGCGAAACCGTGGCGTTAATCAATTGCCCGAATTCCTCCTTAATCTCCAAACGGTGGCGGTGCAATTCGCGCAATTCATTGGCGAATTCATCGGCCTCGGCTTTCAATTGGTCAACGCCGGGGCCAAGTACGGGCAGGTCTTCTACCACTTTGCGGGCAAATGATTCAATCTGGGCATCGGTCAAAGCCAGCGCGGCCAATTCCAGCACGGTCAAATTGTGCGACAGGATGTTAAGCGGTCGCGGCTCGCTGGTGGTTTCCTGAATTTCGCCCTTGGCATTGATGGCGCCAAACTTGGCCAGGGGGCGGTGGTTGCTCAGGTGGGCGGCCTGGGCGGCGCGCTGTGCCAGCTTGCGGCGCGGCTCGTCTAAGGCGCGCTGGATATCGGCCACGATCAGCGCGGCGGCGTCGTTTTGGTTGACCTGACGGGCCACCACGGCCAGACGGTCGGTCTTGTCGCGGATAGCAGCGTCCACGGTGTCCAGGCCACGGCGGGCCTCTAAGCGCAGGTCGTCCAGGCGGTTGGTGATTTCGTCGCGCAAGCTGGTTGCGGTGGGTACGCCCTGTTGCGCTGGCATGTTGCTCAGGATGGCTTGCGGTGTGGTGGGCGTGATGGCGGTAAAGGTTTGCTGCATGGGTGTGGGGCGGTCAGTGGGCCTTGAGGAACGGGTGGTGGGCAGGGAAAACGGTCTCACGGATTAGGCCGGTCAACTGCACCAACCCGGTGGGGCTGGTCAATGCCGACAACAGCCATTCCACTTGATTGGAATTCAGGGTAGCGATCAATTCGCGTTCACCTGTAAACATTCCAATGGTGGCACCTTCCAAATTGGAGCGTACAGTCAAACCGGCGGGTATGGCCGAATGGGTTTGATGGTGTTGCATTGCATGATTCATGGATTTATTTTACCAGAATTAGGGGGTTGATAGGTATTGGTTATGTGATCTGGGTGAAATTTTTACCCTTGCTGAATTGGGCTTAATGGTTGTCGTTGCAGGTTGGTGGGTGAAATGGATCCAATGGCCAGGATTGAAATATCACCCCCCTGTAATTGGCCGGAAACTAGCGCGCGCGCGCCGGTCAATTCACCCTCGTAATTCAAGCTACCGGAGTACCTTTTGCAATAGGTCGGGGCTATGGAATGGGCGGTGGTGGTGGTGGCTGGGTGTCGTCCGTGGAACCGTGAAATTTCTGGATATGGCCCGGTAGGTACGCTACAAAACCTACGAAACCTACCTTCGGACTCGTTTTCAGACTTCATCGGTACAGCATCCGTGGGGCTGTGAAATTTCTGGATATGGCCCGGTAGGTACGCTACAAAACCTACGAAACCCTGTTTTTCACTCCTTATCAGGGGTTTTGTAGGTTTCGTAGCGTAGGGGGTGCCGCGTTTTTAAGTTTTTTTCCCCTCCTTCATCACCAGCGGATGAACGATGTAGCGGTCACTGGGTCGCCCACCTTTGGCACTGACCTGTGCGGTCTCACGGGCCAGCCACCCGTAATCCGCCAGCAAGTCAGCGGCCTTGCGCACCGCGTCGGGTGTCACCAATCCGGCCCAATGCTTGACCGCCACCTGACGGGGTGTAAACGCATCACCCAGATGGCCCGCTTTGATCTTGGCCAGCAAGATGGTTGCCCCCGATGTTTCTGGCATCACGGCGGCGCTGTAAATCCGCTCGGCATGGCTTCGCAGGTATTTGCCCCATGCCAAGGCGCGCAACAGCTCGGCCTCGTGGATCAGGTTGCCTGACTCAGGCGTATCCACCAGGGCGAATATCAGCGCCAAGGCCGGTATCAGCTTGCGGTACTTGGCAAGGTGCGATACCAGTGCCGGATGGATTTCGTCGCCACGGATTTCGTTTTCAAATGCCGTTACCCATTGCACGTAGATGGCTTGTGCACCGGGTGAAAAACGCCACTCTTGCGGCTCGTTGTCGCTGGTGGGTTGCAGTGTATTGAGCCGCTCGAAAACCTCCCATGCGGCCTGTTTGGCGGGCGTGTCGGGCCATTGGTCAACGTACTCGAATTCGCGGGTAACGTCGGGCCAAACCGCAAGCCCAAACCGTTGCAGCAGTCCATCATCACCGCCCCCGCCTGATACCGCATCGCGGATGTAGCTTTGGAGTTTGCCGGGTTGCATGCCACCCAACATGGCCAAGCACACCCGTGGAATGCGTTGTGTGCCCCTGCCGATGCGGTCAAAGGTGTAGCCCTGATTGCCGTCGTAGGCTTGCAGGTAAAAGGCACGGCTACCCTCTTGGCCTTGCTTGTCCAAACTGCACAACAGTCCGTGTAATTCGTCACGGTACGCCAGTAAGCCCCACGGGTTGTTCATCAACACTTCACCCAACTTTTCCACTGTGGCATCGTTGACGATGTAGCGGCGCTCTATGGGCCGGGGTGCCGTTTGCGTTGCACGCAGCAACTCACGGGCGGCGGTGGGGTCTTTGGCGGCCAGCTTCTTGGCTTCTTTTTCCCGTGATTCGCTGGCCAGTGCCTCCACGCGGTTATCCAAGTCCCACTCCTCCATCGCTGCCTTATGGAATTGCAGTTCATCGGCCTCCATGCGGTGCAACGGCTTGATGGCTTCACCCATTGCGGGCGACTTCATTACGCTGGGCCTACCAACGATCAGTCCCCACAGATTTGGCACCACGGCCCAATCGTCGCGCGCTTTTGGCTTAACCACAGCGCGGGCACCTACGAGGCTAGACAGTGCTGCCACAGCGCCCACAGCGGTGAAGTCGGGCGGGCATTGCATCCGGTGGGCAATGTCGGCCACCCAGGCGCGCAAGGCTTCGGGCAACAGTTCAACATCAAAGGGCATTACAGGTGGCAAGGCATCGGGCAGGGGTACCGGCTCGGGCCAGTCTTCAGCCGGGGCCGTATCAGCGTCGGGCATGGCGTTGCTGCCACTCAGCGCGGCGTTGATGGACTCCACCACAGCGGCGGGGCCGTGGGCGTTTTCCAGATCGTTGAAGTCGCTGCCGTCCAACCGGTCGTTGGCGGTGGTCAAGTCGGGAAAAATTTCACTGCGGGCCATGTGCGGCCTCCTGTTGTTGTTTGGCGGTTTTGACGGATGGGGGTACCGCCACGGCGGCACCAATGGCGCGGGCGGTTGCGTGGGCGGCATTGAGGCCAGCTGCATCACGGTCGGCGCACACCACCATGCGTACGTCGGGGAATTTGGCGCGCAAGGCCAGTCCAACGGGTAGCAGGTTGTTCGCTGCAAGACACACGGCCACGGCGTAACCGGTGGTCACGGCCAAACTGGCACCAGTGGCGAAGCCTTCGCACAGCAGCAGCGCGTTCTTATCGGCCACTTGCCCGATGGCGTGGTAACAGCCTTTGATGCGGCCATCTTTCAAAAACCGTTTGCGTTCATCGGGCTTGATGAATTGCAAGGTGTGCAGCGTTCCCGCGGTATCGCGGGCGGGCACCAGCAACGTATCGCCCAATTGGCGCAAGCCGTAGGGCGGAACGAAGCCCTTGACCGCCAGATAAGGGTGCCTGGTATCCACTTGGGTGGCGCGGCCCCAGAGTCGTTCCGCTTTGGCGCGGGCTTCGGCCTGTACGCGGGCTTCTTCGGCATCGCATGCAGCTTTGGCGGCGGCCATGCGGCGCTTCAGTTCGGTTTGTTCGGCCACGGTCAACCGGTTGTTGCCACCGTCGCGCCAGTGGTGTTGTTCCCCGGTTTTCCACGATCCAAAGTTGGCAAAGGCCGGGCGCTCATCGTCGTGCAGCGATACCCAACCGTTCAAGCTGCCGGGTTTGTCGCCCTCCACTCGATAGCGGTGCAGCACGCCACCACCGACGGCGGGCAGGTCTTTGGCCGGGGCAAGGCCAGCAGCACGCATGGCATCCAACAGGGTGGCGCGAATCACTCTTGCACCTCGCTCAAATCGCAGCACAGCGCGGCCATTTCATCCGCCACGCGGTCCAGCACGGTGGTGGCGATTTGGTCGTCCAACGCGGGGCCGCTGGCCAGGTTGTGCAGGTGTTGCGCGTTGGGGTGTTGTTGCAGGGCGTGGGTCAAGTCGCGTAAGGTGCGGTCAGCGTTGATGGCAAAGGCGCACAGCTTCACCAGCTCTTGCAGGTGCGCAAGGCGGTTTTGCGTGGTCTTGAGCGTGCGGGCGGTGTCAGCGGGCAATGCAGCAGCTTGAACCGGGGCTGTACCGGCTTGTTTTTTGGTCATGGCGGTGGTGCCTGTTAGGCGGGGGTTTTGTGGTTGCGGGTGGCGGCTTCGGTGGCGGTGCAGGCGCGTTTGACGGCGGTTGCGCTGCGCATGGTGGGGCCAGTGACGGCGTGCAGGTCGGCCACCGTCAATGCACGGTGTTGGGCCTGTGCCAGCACGGCCAGCGCCTTGTGCATTTGCACGCTGGCTTGCTGCAACAGGGCCAGCGCCTCAGCGGGCAAGGGCATGGCTTTGTGGATGGTGCCGTTCACTGCAACACCTCCACGCCCACGTATTGCACAGCGGCCATTGCGGCCAGCGTCAGTTTTTGGGCGCGTGCCATGTCGGGGCTGGCCTTCTTCAGCTCGTACATGACGCGCTGGAGGGCGTTCTCGATATTGGCAATGGCGATCAGATCGCGGTTGAAGTCGCCAGTGTGGGCGGGGAAGGTTTGCCCGTGGTGGGCGGTTTGCGCGCTGGTGCGCACGGATGCGGCTTGCATCATCATGGTTTTGGCTCCGTTATGAGACTCAGGAACCACTCGCTGCACCTTCACATACAACGGGTGGGCAAGATGTTGAAGACACGGATAACGCCATGCGGCCAGCCTCACGGAATGGCCCATCTTGCCCAAAACCACGCCACCACCGGTATTCCGGTAGCGGTCAACCGCCTGAAACCTCAGACGATCATGAAATTTGGACACAACAAAACCCACTGTTTCGTCGTGGGTTGCAAACGCGTTATCGAAGGTGTCTTCACACACCGGGCCGTTAGGCTTGCGGCTATTGTGGCGGCAAAACTTCACCGCCATCATTGAAAATGTCTTAAAATCCTTCCTTGTCGATAGCGGTTTTTGCTTTGGCGGTAAAACCACAATGGCCCTCGGTGTAGCTCCACTGGGGGCCATTTTTTTGGCCAAACGGTCGGGGCACCGCTTGCGGTCGCGGGCGCGGCGGCGCTCGTCACGCCGGGGTGGTTTGTTGCGGGTGTGGATCACGGTGGCCACTCCCGTTAAGCCGTGGCGGCGCATTGGTTGATCCAGGCGCGCACGTCACCGACCCTCCACGCAGTAACACGCGGCGACAACTTCAGCGGCTTCGGGAAGCTGCCTTCTCGCACCTTGCGCCACAAAGTTGAGGAACTGAAAGGCAGGGGCGCGGCCACGTGGCGGTTCTGCACCAAACGGGCTTCGCGGATCAGCGCACTGTCCGGCAGGGCGTCGAACGGGCGGCGGATGGGGCGTACTTGCATGATGATTCCTTGAATACCGCTGCAACGTGGCGGCATGGGTTGGCATCATCATGAAAAGCAAACTGCAAAAAAAGGGTAGATATTGGGGGGGGGTGATGTTTCGGCAACTATTTTTCAGTTGAAAGTTGTCGCAACGGTTCAAGGCCACGCCACACAGCGGCTTTGATGGTCGTTACCAATCTTGCGTTAATTTCAAGCTGTTCCCGACGGCGGCGGCGCAGTTCGTTGCGCGGATCAGCGGTAAGCCCTATTTCTTTGGCCATGAGATCCAACAGATTCACCATGCGGGATGTCTCGCTTGTGGAAAACTTGACACCGTAGTGCAGCAGCAAGGGCACCACACAGTCCACAAATTCGTCTAAGCCGGGTGTCACACGTTTGCCGACTGTGCTGGTATGGCCAGCCTTGTCCATAAGCTTTTTCACGTCACGGCGCTGGAGTTCGTGCTCTTTTCTGTTGCCAAAGTTGCCCATACGGACGGCTACGTGCAAGATTTCAGCCGCTTCGGGGTTCTTCAGCTTTTTGGCAATCTCTGCCATCAGCAAGGGTGAAAAACGCGGTACACCCAACGGATCGGCAATGCGCTCGTGGAATTGTTCGGCAATTTGCTGCCGATAGAACGCCACCATTTCGTGAGACTCTGGTTTGAAGGTGGGGCACGCCTTGAGTAGTTGGCACAGCACACCAGCGGGCGCGGCCTTGTCGGTTGCCATTCGCGTTCCTTGTATCGCCCCTTGAAATGAAAAAACGCGCCAGCCGGTCAAGGTGTCCGGTGTTTCGCCAGTGGGGATCAGTCACGGGCTAGGCGCGTTGTGGTGGTCATTGTGGCACGTCTTGGGCCGGTGTGCGGTTACGCGGCCCGGTGCAGTGGCACCACGTCGGCACCTTTGGCCAATTGGTCAAGGTAGTCGGCCCAACGCTGCATCATGGCTTTGCGCGCGGGCAGGTGGGCGGTGCGGTTGTAGGCGCGTCCGTTGGCATCTTTGACGCTGTGCGCAAGCTGGTGTTCGATCAAATCCACACGTTCGCCCAGCACCTCGTCCATGATGGTGCGTGCGGTGGCCCTGAAACCGTGGGCGGTGTGTACGTCACCGCTGTAACCCATGCCACGCAGTGCAGCGTTCACGGTGTTTTCACTCATAGGTCGTGCGCTGGTGCGCAGGCTGGGGAAGATGTATTTGCCGTGGCCGGTAATGGCGTGCAGCTCGCGCAAGATGGCCAGGGCTTGCGTGGCCAGTGGCACCACGTGGTCGTTGCGCATCTTCATCTTGGCACCGGGTATGCGCCACTCTGCGGCTTCAAAATCCACGTCGGCCCATTCCCCGGTGCGCAGTTCGCCGGGGCGCAAAAACACCAGTGGCGACAGTTTCAGCGCGGCCATGCAGTACGGGTGCCCGCTGTACGCGGCAATGGCGCGCAACAGTGCGGCCAGCTCCGCCGGGTCGGTAATGGCGGCGTGGTGTTTGGTTTCGGTTTTTTTGTACGCATCGTGCAGGCCCGCTGTTACATCGCGTTCGGCACTGCCTTCGGCCACGGCGTAGCGAAACACTTGCCCGCAAATCTGGCCTATGCGTTTGGCGCTTTCGCCCACGCCACGGGCCTCCATCTTGCGCACCACGGCCAGCACGTCGGGCGCGGTAATGCTGGTGATGGCCATGCGGCCAATCTGGGGGTACACGTCTTTGCGTAGCCAAGTGGCCACTTTGTTGCGGGTGGCTTGCCCACGGTCGGATGCTGTGGCCTCTAGCCAGCGGTCGGCCACCACTTGAAAGGTGTTGGCAGCGGCGGCGGTGGCCTCCAGCTTCGCTTTGCGTTTGGCTTCGCCGGGGTCTGTGCCTTTGGCCAGCAGGGCTTTGGCGGCTTCTCTGGCACGGCGGGCATCGGCCAGCGTTACCGCCGGGTACACGCCGATGGCCAGCGTCTTGCGCTTGCCCAGCACGGTGTAGTCCATGCGCCAATATTTGCCAGCCGGTTTAACCAGCAGGTACAGGCCACCGCCATCGGCGTATTTGTCGCCAGCGGGTTTGCCGGTGGGCTTGCTTTGCTTGATGAAGGTGTTGGTCAGTGCCATGCCTGTGTGCCCATTTACGGTATCTGGTTTTGTGCGGTACTTCAGATACCGTAAAAAGTACCGTGTTTTTGGTGGGTTGTCGTGCTATCCATTGGCATGAAATGACACAACAAAAAACCCGCTGCCCTAGGAGGATAGCGGGTTTTTGGGGTGATATGACACTTGATGAAATAACTTGGTGGTCTCTCCGACAGGAATCGAACCTGTATTTGCCGCTTAGGAGGCGGCCGTTCTATCCATTGAACTACGGAGAGGCACTGGCTGTACCGGATTGTAGCGGCGCGTTATTGCGGCGCACGCGGGGGGGGATTTCGCGCCCATCGTATTTGTGGGTGTAGATCAGGTCGATGGCGTTGTCGTCGCCGGCCTGGGCGCGCAGCGTCAGGTATTGCGAGATGTCGTACAGCACCGACACGGTGCCCATGGCGCCCACCACGCTGCGCGAGTAGCTCAGGTACAGGTCGTTGGACAGGCGCTTGCCCAGCGTGATGGCCGCGGCGCTGGCGGTGCTGCCGTCGGCGTTGATCTGTTCGCCCTGGAACGAGATTTCATCGAGCCCGACGCGGCTGCCCAGGCCGCTGGCGCCTTCGGGCGTCTGGCCGCTGAGCAGGGCCAGCGCGGCTTGTTGCAGCACGGCGCTTTCGGCCCCGGCGCCGGTGGCGGGCCGGCCAAGCACCAGCCAGGCAAGCTTTTCGCTGTCGGGCAGGTCGGGTTCGGCGTACAGGCGCACGCGCGGCGCCTGTGCGGTGCCGGTGATTTCCACCCCCACCACCTGCGAGGGGTGGGGCCGCACGGCCAGGATGTTGAGACCGGGGTTGTCGTAGGGCCCGCCGAACTGGATGCGGCCGTTGTCGATGCTCAGCGTCTGGCCGTAGGCGCGGTAGCTGCCGCGCACGGTGCGCACCAGGCCGGTCAGTTCGGGCACGCTCTGGCCGGGCTCGGCGCTGAACTGCAGGCGGCCCGTCAAGTGGGTCTGGATGCCTTTGCCGCGCAACTCGAAGTTGTCCCCCAGCACTAGGGTGACCTTGAGCCGGGTCTGGATGGGGCTGTTGCCGCCGCTGGCCTGTGGGCGCGCCCAGCCGCGCACCACCACGTCGTCGCCCAGGGTGGGGGTGCTGGCGTCGGGCAGCAGGAACAGGGCCTGGTCGGTGCTGAGGTTGCCGCTCAGGTCCAGCAGGGTGTCGCGCAGCTGCAGCTTGACATCGCCCGACAGCGTCAGGCGCCGGTCGGCACGGGCCAGCAGGCGCAGCTTCTGGGCCTGCAGTTGCAGGTCGATGCGCGGCAGGTGGGGGGTAGCGCTTGCTGGCGGGCTGCCGGTGGTGGCGGCTGTAGCAGTTGCCGGGGTTGCCGTGAGGTGGGGAGCGGCGGGCACCGTTTGCATGGCCGTTTCGGTGCTGGCGCTGCTGGGCAGCGTGTTGGCCGTGTTGCCGACGGCGGGTGTTGCGTTGGCCGGGGTTGCAGCACTGCTGACGGAGGCCGTGCTGGTGGACGTCGGTGGGCTCCAGTCGATGGCGCCGCTGCCCAGCAGCAGGCCGCCGGCTTCGCCGCCGGCTTCGCCGCCCGCGCCGCGCAGGCGCAGGCTGTCGATGCTGAGGCGTTCGCCGTGCAGGCTGGCGCGCAGCTGGCCGCCGCTGAATTCCAGCCCGTCGAGCAGGGAGCGCAGGGCCACGTCGTTGGCTTCGATCTGGCCTTGCCATTGCGGGCGGCTGCGCGATCCGCTGAGTTGGGCGTTGGCCTGCAGGCTGCCCTGCATGCGCCAGCCCGGTGGCGTGAAGCGCGACCACAGCCCCAGCTGGGGCAGGCTGGCCTGCACCTCGCCTTGCAGCGGCGCTTGTTCGGGCCAGGCCCAGCCGGGCTGGCTGGCCGATGGTGCGCTCAGGGTGCTGCCCACGCGCACCTGCACCTGGCCCGCGTTCTGGCTCAGCCAGCGCAGTTGCGCCTGCAGCTGGGTGTGTTGCAGCTCCAGCCGCAGCAGGGCTTCGCTCAGGCCGGCGCGCAGTTGCTGGCGGCGTTGGCCGTCGCCGCTGGTCAGGGTCAGGTCGCCGCTGCGGCGTTGCAGTTGCAGCTCGGCCTGGGCCGTGACGGGGTTCTTGGCGCCTGGGGCGCTGGCCTGGGTGGGCAGGCGCAGGTTCCAGTGGCCATCAAACAGCAGCTCGCCGCTGAGGCCCGCCTGCGTCAGCGGCCCCTGTGGCGCGCGCGGGTTGCTGAGCTGGGCGTTGAGCCAGCTCAGGGCCAGGTGCTGGATGCGGCCTTGCGAGGTGAGCACGCCGTCGCGCCAGCGGGTGGTGTCCCAGGCCAGGGTCAGCGGTTCGCGCGCCATGGCGGGCACGGTGGCGCCGGGGCGGGCGCTGGGCTGGAGTTGCAGCTGGCCGGGGGGCACGGTCAGGCCGTCGGTGGGGTGCCATTGCAGGCTGGCGCTCTGGCTGCGCGCTTGCCAGCGCAGGGGTTGCTGGTCGTGGCGGGCGTTGAGTTCGAGTTGTTGCAGCTGGGCTTGCAGGGCGGTGCCCTGGCCGCCGGGGCGCAGCTGGCCGCTGGCCTGCAGTTGCAGGTCGGCCTGCCAGGGCGTGGCCTGCAGTGCGCCGTGGTGTTGCAGGTTGAACTGTTGCCGCTGCCCGTGCAGGGTGGTGCGCCAGTCGCGCAGTTGCAGCGGGGCGGTGGCGTCGGGCAGGCGGATTTGCAGCTGGGGCAGGTGCAGGGCGATTTGCCAGTCGGGGGGCTGGGCTGGTGTGGCGGCGCCTGGGGCTGTGCTGCGCTGCTGTGCGCCCAGCCAGGGCAGGGGCAGGGTGTCGCGCCACTGGGCTTGCAGCTCGGCCTGGCCTTGCAGCTGGGCTTGTTGCAGCGTGGCGGGTATTTTCTGGCCCAGTGCCAGTTGTGGCAGCAGGCGGTCGAGCTGGGTCAGGGTGGCCAGGCCCCAGCGGTGCAGCGCGGCGGCGTCGTCCACCTGCACGCGGGCGGTGTTGGTGCTGCCGGTGGCGGCGTTGAGCCGGCCTTCGAACGTGGCGCTGCTGCCCGGCGCGCGCAGGGTGACGTTGCCCGCAAAGTCGGCGGGCTGGGGGTGGAGGGTGCCGCGCGCCTGGGCCTGGATGTCCCACAGCTGGGCCTGGGCCTGTTGCAGGGTGAGCAGGCCGTTGTGCCAGTGCCCGCTGGCCTGCAGTTGCGGCGTGGGCAGCAGGGGGCCGCTGCGTGCGGCGCTGCCGCTGGCGGGGCGCAGGTTGAGGCTGAAGCGGGTGCTGTGGGCTGGGGCGGTGTTGGGCGGGCGGGATGGGGTGGCGGTGTCACCGGTGCGGGCGTCGGCGTCGAGGTGCAGCGCCTGCACGGCGAGGGTGCTCAACAGCGCCTGGGGCTGGAGGTTGCGCACCTGGAGCTGGCCGCTCCATTGGCGCAGGCGTTGCAGCCAGCCGGGCGTGCTGGTGTTGCTGGCGCTGGTGGCATCGGCTGGGCTGGCGGTGCTGCCGGTGGCGGTGGCTGCAGTGGCGGACAGTTCGGCCTGGCCTTGGGCTTGCAGGGTGCCGCCCGCCAGATCGGCGTCGAGCGTGTGCAGGCGCCAGGTGCTGCCGCTGAGTTCCACGTCGGCGCGCAGGCGTTGCAGCGGCAGGGCTTGCTTGTCCCACGGGCCGGGGCGCTGGTTGTGCAGTTCGCCACGCAGGCGCCATTGGGTTGAGGGCGCGTTGGCGTGCTGGGGTGCTGACACTGGTGGCTGGGCGGATGTTGCGCTGTGGGCGGGTGGTGTGGGCGCTTCCACTTGCCACTGCCCGTGCAGGCGGGTGCGGGGCGCCTGGGGCCAGAAGCTGGCCAGGTCGATGTCTTGCAGTTGCAGCGCGCCGCTGTACAGCGGCAGCGGCTGCCACGGCAGCAGTTGCGCTTGCAGCGTCAGTTCGGGGCGCAAGCGCTCGCGCGCGCTGCCGGGGCTGGAGGATGCCGGCTGCACCGAGGCACGCAGCGGCCAGGGCAGGTCGCGCTCGCCCAGCGCGCCGCTGAGCTGGAGCTGCGCCTGCAGCGTCAGCGCCTGATCCCCGCCCGGCACTTGCGTTTGCACCTGGCCGTGCAGGGTGGCGTGCAGCCGCATGGGGGCCTGGGTCTCCACGTGGGCCTGCAGGCGGTACTGGCCCTGCGCCCAGTGCAGGGTGGGGATGTCCAGGCTGTGGCGTGGGGCGTCGGTTGCATCACCGCTGCTGGGCTGGCCGGGGGGGTGGGGCTGCTTGCTGGCTGGGCCGTAGCGGTAGTGGGCGCGCAGCGGGCCCAGGGTGATGTCGGTGTCGCCCTGCACGTGGATCTGCTCCACCTGCAGCGGCACGCTGATGTGGCGCAGCCACGGCACGCTCACGCTGGCCGGGGGCTGGCGTGGTTCGGGGTTGGGCGGGCTCTGGTCGTGGAGGCGCAGGCGTTGCAGTTGCAGCTGCTCCAGTTGCAGGCGCCGCTCCAGCAGCAGCTCGCGCCAGAGGGCCTCGGGCCAGCGCCATTGCAGCTGCTGCAGCTCCACGTCCAGCCCCTGGTGTTGCCAGCGCAGGTGTTCGATGCGCCCGCTGCCGCGCACGCTGCCTTGCGCGCCCGCCACCTGCAGCGGCGAGGTGCCGCTGGCCGGGTCGCGCAACAGATTGCTGGCCCACTGCAGCGCCTGCGGCAAGGACTGGGGCTGGCCGCTCCACCACCACAGCCCCACCAGCGTGGCCAGCAGCAGGGCCACGCTGGCGCCAGCGGTCCACAGCAGCAGCTCCACCAGCCAGCTGGCGGGCAGTTGCAGCCGCCACCACGCGGCGTGGCGAGGGGCGGCGGTGGCGGGCGCAGGAAGGGGGTGCTGGTCGTCGGGGTGGGACATGGGCAAGCAACAGTCGGTCGTGGCGTCAGAACGCGAAGCCCACGCTCATGTGCAGGCGGTATTCGCGCGTGGCCAGCCCGTAGGCCAGATCGGCCTGCAGCGGCCCGACCGGGCTCTGGTAGCGTACGCCCGTGCCCACGCCGGTGTGGCGCTCGAAGTCGTTGACGCGGTTGGCCACGGCGCCGCTGTCCACAAACAGCACCGCCTCCCACGGGCTGCGCTGGCCGTTGCGCCACAGCGGGCGTTGCCATTCCACGCTGACCACGCCCAGCAGGTAGCCCGGATCCACGCCCAGGCCGCTGCTGCGCGGCACGCCTATGCTGCGCTGGGTGTAGCCACGCACGCTCTGGTCGCCCCCGGCCAGGAAGCGCTGCGTGCTGGGCACGGGCGCGCTGCCCTCGCGCCAGATGGCACCGCCTTCGAGCCGCAGCGCCAGCCGGCTGGGGCGGCTCGACGCCTGCGCCAGCGGCCAGTAGCCCTGCCAGCGCACCTTGCCGCGCAGATAGGGTTTTTGCACCTGCGCCAGCGTCAGGCCCACGCCCACCTCGGCGGCCAGGCCGTGGCCCTGGGTCGGGAAGGTCAGGTCGTTGAAGCGGCGCTGCGTCCAAGCGTAGTTGGCGCTGATGGCCACGTCGGCCTCGGGCTGCTGTGCCAGCGCCGGGTCGGTGGTGCGGGCGCGGTCGAGTTGCAGGAACAGGCTCTGGTCAAGCCAGGTGCTGTCCATGGCCTGGCCCGCGCGGATTTGCTGGCTGTGGGTGACGAGGCCGCCGGTGTCGGTGCGCTGCTGCAGCTGGGCGCCGGTGATCCAGCGCCGCCCGCGTTCGTTGACGGGCGAGGTCAGCTCGCTGCCCAGGGTGCTGGTGTCGCGCTCCAGTTGCAGCTTGGACACCGCGCGCCAGCCCAGCCCGGCGATCTGGTGGTGGGTGTGCTCCAGGCTCAGGCGCGCGCCGTTGTCGGTGCTGGCGCCTATGCCGGCCACCACTTTTTGCAGCCGCGCCTCGCGCACCCGCGCCCGCACCACGGCGTGCTCGGGGTCGCTGTCGGGGTCGAGCTGCACAAAGGCGGACTCGAAGTAGCCGCTGGCGCTCAGGCGTTGTTGCGCGGCTTGCAGCAGGGCCTCGTCGTAGGGCACGCCGGGGCGCACGCCGCCCAGGCGCACCAGGCGGCGCACCATGTCGGGGTCGTAGCGGCGGTGCCCGCGCACGTCGATCTCGTCGCCAAAGCGGTGGTGCGGGCCGGAGTCGATGGCCACTTCCAGCCGCGCGCTGTGGGTGGCGGGGTCGATGTCGGCCAGGCTGTGCGCCAGTTGCGCCTTGGGGTAGCGTTGCGCGCTGAAGCGGCGCAGCGCCTGGCCCTTGGCGCCGTCCCAGCCCGCTTGCGTGAACGTGCGGCCCCGGGGCAGGGCCCAGTCGGCGGTCAGGGCCTGGCGCTGTGGCGCGGCCTCGGGGCGGATCAGCGCGTCGCCGTAGAGCTGCAAGTCCACCGCCGTCACCCGCGTCAGCGGGCCGGGCTGCACGGTGATCCGCACCGTGGGGGGCTGCTGTGGGGATGTGGCGTCGCCGCTGGTGGGGGCGGGGGCGTTTGTGTTTTCGTCCAGCTCCAGCTGGATGACGGGTGCAAAGTGGCCCTGCGTGCCCAGCAGCTGGCGGATGTTGTCGGGCGCGGTGGCCAGCAGCTGCTCGAGCTCGCCGCGCGTCAGGTCGGGCAGCTCCTGGAAGCGGCGCAGCTCCAGGTGCTGGCGCAGGAAGGCGTCCAGCGGCGCCGGGGCGCTGATGTGCAGCAGGAACGGCGGCCCGCCGCTGCCCATGCTGCTGTCCGTGTCGGCCAGCGGGGTGCTGTGGTCGTCGCCGATGGCGGGGTTGGCGGGTACTGCCAAAGCAGCCGCATCGTCGCTGGGGCTGGCCACAGGTAAGGGCGCCGGTGCAGTGGCCGGTGCCGCTTCGGTTGCTGTGGCTGCGTTGGTCGTGCCCAAGGCGTCAGCGCCCCACGCGGCGGGCCAGCCGGTGGCGCACAGCAGCACCAGCGCAACGGCGGCCCGCTGGGGGCCACCCATCGGCAACGGCCCGCGCTTGGCCATTGCGTCAGTTCAGGCGTGCGCGGTGGCGCTCGATCTGGGCGCGCACCTGCGCCGGGGCGGTGCCGCCCAGCGTGTTGCGGGCGTTCAAGCTGCCGCGCAGGCTCAGGCAGTCGTACACATCCTGCTCGATGGAAGCGTGGAAACCTTGCAGCACTTCCAGCGGTAGTTCCGACAGATCCACCAGGTGCGCTTGTGCGCTTTTGACGGCGTGGGCCACGGTCTCGTGCGCGTCGCGGAAGGGCACGCCCTTTTTCACCAAGTAGTCGGCCAAGTCGGTGGCGGTGGCGTAGCCCTTCTTGGCCGCGTCTTCCATCGCTTGGGGGTTGACGCTCAGGCCGCCTTCTTTTTGGCCGGTGGCGGGGTTGAGCTGGCCGCCAATCATTTCGGCAAAGATGCGCAGCGTGTCCTTGAGCGTGTCCACGGTGTCGAACAGCGGCTCTTTGTCTTCCTGGTTGTCTTTGTTGTAGGCCAGCGGCTGGCCTTTCATCAGCGTGATGAGGCCCATCAAGTGGCCCACCACACGGCCCGTTTTGCCGCGCGCCAGTTCGGGCACGTCGGGGTTTTTCTTCTGCGGCATGATGGAGCTGCCGGTGGTGAAGCGGTCGGCAATGCGGATGAAGCCAAAGTTCTGGCTCATCCACACAATCAATTCTTCGCTCAGGCGGCTGATGTGGACCATGCACAGGCTGGCGGCGGCGGTAAATTCAATGGCAAAGTCGCGGTCGCTCACCGCGTCCAGGCTGTTCTGGCACAGCTGCGCTTCGCCGTTGTCATCGACCATGCCCAGCGTGCGCGCCACACGGGCGCGGTCCAGCGGGTAGGTGGTGCCCGCCAGCGCGGCGCTGCCCAGTGGCAGGCGGTTGGTGCGGCGGCGCACGTCGGCCATGCGTTCGGCGTCGCGGGCAAACATTTCCACATAGGCCAGCAGGTGGTGGCCAAAGCTCACGGGTTGCGCCACTTGCAGGTGGGTAAAGCCGGGCAGAATCACATCCACGTTGGCGGCGGCAATGTCCACCAGCGCCTGTTGCAGCTCGGTCAGCAAGCCGCCGATGGTGTCGATCTCGCCACGCAGCCACAGGCGTACGTCGGTGGCCACCTGGTCGTTGCGGCTGCGGCCCGTGTGCAGGCGTTTGCCCGCATCGCCCACCAGCTGGGTCAGGCGCGCCTCGATGTTGAGGTGTACGTCTTCCAGATCCAGTTTCCAGTCGAAGGCACCGGATTCGATCTCTTGCGTGATCTGCGCCATGCCGCGCTGGATGGCGGCCAAATCGTCGGTGCTGATGATGCCTTGCGCGGCCAGCATGTCGGCGTGGGCCAGACTGCCCGCAATGTCGGCTTGCCACAGGCGTTTGTCAAAAAACACGCTGGCGGTGTAGCGTTTGACCAACTCGCTCATGGGCTCCGAAAAAAGCGCGGACCAGGCCTGGGATTTGGTGTCGAGTTGGTTTTGGGACATGGCGTGTGAAAGGCTGGGGCGCTGCGCCCCGCCGAAGATGAACAACAGAAGACCGGATTTTAGCCATCCGGTCTGCCGTGCGCGTGTCAGCGCCGTGCCGCCGTGGGCGCCAGCGGGTCGGGCAGCTCCTGCGGCCAGCCCTCGGCGGGGGGCGCCGTGCTGGCAATGTGCAGCGTCTGGGTCGGTAAGGCGAACTCGGCACCGTGCGCCTGCACGATCTGCATGATGCGCAGCAGCACGTCTTCCTTGACGGCGTGGTACTTGACCCACTCGGTGGTCCTGGTGAAGCAGTACACCATGAACTCCAGGTGCGAGGCGCCGTAGGCGTTGAAGTGCACGATCTGCGTCTGCGTCGCGTCCAGCTCCGGGTGCTCGCGCAGCATCTGGCGCACCGCGTTGCAGATGCTGGCCATGTGCTGGCCGTCCTCATAGCGTATGCCCAGGTTCTCCGAGATGCGCCGGTGCGTCATGCGCGAGGGGTTTTCCACCACGATGCTGGCAAACATGGAGTTGGGAATGTAGAGCGGACGCTTGTCGAAGGTGCGCAGCCGCGTCAGGCGCCAGCCGATGTCCTCCACCGTACCCTCGATGTTGCGGTCGGGCGAGCGCACCCAGTCGCCCACCGAGAACGGCTTGTCCAGGTAGATCATCAGCCCGCCAAAGAAGTTGGACAGCAAGTCCTTGGACGCAAAGCCGATGGCCACGCCGCCGATGCCGCCAAAGGCCAGCACGCCCGAGATCGAGTAGCCCAGCGTCTGCAGCGCCACCAACGTGGCCGTGATGACCACCGACAGCCGCAGCAGCTTGGCCACGGCGCGCGCGGTGGTCTCGTCCATCGACTTGCCGGTGCAGCTGCGGCTGCACAGGTTGTGCTCGATGTGGGTGATGAAGCGCGTCAGGAACAGCGTGCCCACCACAATGAAGGCAATGCGCCGCACCTGGGGCATGTAGGCAAATATGGCGCTGGGCTCGATGGCCTCCAGGATCTCGGCCGCCACCGACAGCCCGATGACCCACATCAGCAGCCGCACGGGCAGCACCGCCGCCGATAGCAGCGCGTCGTCCCAGAGCGAGTTGGTGCCTTGCACCGCGCGCTCGGCCACGCGCACCAGCCGCATCAGGACGAAGTTGCAGCCCACCGTGGCCACCACCACCATGAACAGCTGCACCAGCCAGATGCGCGGGTCGGGCGAGATCTGGAAGTAGGTGTGCCAGATGTCGGACAGGTTCATGCTTACCACCCCCACAGCAGGGGGCGCGATACCCAGCCCCGCAAGCCGTTTTCTTTTTCCACGCGCACCCACGACGGCTGACGCGCCAGCGTGCGCAGCACCTCGCCATACTGGGCCTGGCCCAGCACGCGGTGCTGCAGGCCCGGGCCGCTGCGCACGTTGGCCACGCCGGACTTGACGATGTGGTGCGGTGCGCGGCTGTTCGTCAGCGAACGGGCCACCCAGCCGGTGTCGTTCTCGAAGTCGCGCACCTGCAGCCACTGGCCCTTGCGCCCGACCACCTGGAGCGGAAAGCCCTGGCCCAGCTGCCACAGCGTGGCGTGTTGCGTGCCCGGCCCGGCCCGCATGTTGAGCACCTTGTGGCGCACGCTGACCATGTCGGACGCCTGCGCGCCCGTTGGCCAGGCCGCCACGGTCATGGCCAGGCCTGCGCACAGCGCGCTGCCCAGCGCAAAGCGGCGGGGCGCCTGATGCCCCCTGTGCCGGTTCAATCTGCCTTGTAGCAATCGGGACTCCTTGATGGGTTCGTACCGCAAGCGGGTGTCAGACGTCGATTGTGCCTGTCGCGTCAGTCGGCCAGCGCGTAGGCACCACTGGCGTCGTGTACCTCGCGGCCGGTCAGCGGCGGGTTGAACACGCAGACCATGCGCATGTGGGTGCCCTGGTTGGCGCGCAGGATGTGGCGGTCGTGCTGGTTGAGGCAGTACAGCGTGCCAGGGCGGATGGGGTGGGTCACGCCCGTGGCCAGGTCCACGATCTCGCCTGCGCCCTCAATGCAGTACACGGTCTCGAAGTGGTTTTTGTACTCGAACTCGTGTTCGGTGCCGGGCTTGATGAGGGTGTCGTTGACGGAGTAGCCCACGCCCGCGTCCTGGTAGATGAGGCGACGGCTGTTCCAGCCTGCGGTGTCCACGTCGGCGGCGGTGCCAATGACGTCGTCCAGGTGTTTCACGATCATGTCGGGGATCCTTTCTGTCTGTGTGTTGTGTGTTGTGTGTTGTGTGTTGTGTGTGGTGCCGTGGTCTGTTCTGGCGGGCAGGGCGTCAGGCCGCCTTGGCCAGTTCGGCGCAGGCCTGGGGCTGGGCATCGGCCTGGCCGAGCACGGCCTGGAGGCTGGTCTCGATCACGTCCAGCCCGTGCTGGAGTTCCTCGTCGCTGATGGTCAGGCTGGGCAGCAGCTTGAGCACCTGGTCATCGATGCCGGCGGTCTCGATGATCAGGCCGCGCTCGAAGCAGGCTTGCGAGATGCGCCCGGCCAGCGTGGCGTCGCTGAACTCCACGCCCCAGATCAGGCCACGGCCGCGCACCTGGGCGCCCGGCGTGAGGCGTTGCACCATGCGCTGGAGCTGGCGCTCGACCAGGGCGCCCTTGCGCGCTACGTCGCGCGCCAGGGTGTCGCTTTCCCAGTGGGCCAGCGCGGCGGTGGCGGTCACGAAGGCCGGGTTGTGGCCCCGGAAGGTGCCGTTGTGCTCGCCCGGCGCCCACTGGTCGAACTCGGGCTTCATCAGCACCAGCGCCAGCGGCAGGCCGTAGCCCGAGAGCGACTTGGACAGCGTGACGATGTCGGGCACGATGCCCGCCTCCTCAAAGCTGAAGAAGCCGCCGGTGCGCCCGCAGCCGACCTGGATGTCGTCGGCAATCAGCAGGATGCCGTGCTCGGCGGTGATGCGGCGCAGGCGCTGCAGCCACTCCACGCTGGCCACGTTGACGCCACCTTCGGCCTGCACGGTTTCCAGGATCACGGCAGCGGGCTTGTCCATGCCACTGCCACCGTCCTTGAGCAGGGCCTCGAAGTAGTCCAGCGTGTCGGTGTCGGCACCCAGGTAGCCGTCGAACGGCACCGAGGCGCTGTGGCCCAGCGGCACGCCCGCGCCGGCGCGCTTGAAGCCGTTGCCGGTCACGGCCAGCGCGCCCAGCGTCATGCCGTGGAAGGCGTTGGTGAAGCCCACCACCTGCTCGCGCCCGGTGACCTTGCGCGCCAGCTTGAGCGCGGCTTCCACCGCGTTGGTGCCGGTGGGGCCGGGGAACTGGAATTTGTAGTGCAGGCCGCGCGGCTGCAGGATCACCTCGTTGAAGCGCTCAATGAAGCGCTGCTTGGCCTCGGTGTACATGTCCAGCGAGTGGGTGATGCCGTCGCGCATCAGGTAGGCCAGCAAGGCCTGCTTGATCTTGTCGGGGTTGTGGCCGTAGTTGAGCACGCCAGCGCCGCAGAAGAAGTCCAGGTAGCGCTGGCCGCTGGTGTCGGTCATCCACGCGCCCTTGGCGCTGCTGAAGACGGTGGGAAAGCTGCGGCAGTAGCCACGTACCTCGGATTCGTATTGTTCAAATGTATTTGTCATGGGGGTTGTTCCTGGTGGTTGTGGTGGAAAGGGGAGGGGCATCTACGCCAGCGGGCCGATGCGGTACAGCGGCTCGGCGGCATGCCCGGAGGGGAACAGTTCGGCGCCAAAGTGCGGGCTGACGTGGCAGGCTGTGCCAAGCCCGTGTGCCAGGCGGCGAAACAGCGCCTGCGAGGCGGCGTTGTCGTCGGCCACCGTGGCGGTGATCCAGCGGCAACCCGCGTTGGCGGGCAGTGCGCGCCAGTGTTGCAGCAGCTGCAGGCCCAGCCCCTGGCCCTGGTGGCTGGGGCGCACGCCCACTTGCCATACAAAGGCTGTGCCGGGTTCGCGCGGCGGGTGGTAGCCCACCACGGCGCCCACCAGCTGCCCGTCCTGCTCGGCCACCAGGCAGGTGTCGGCAAAGTCGGTGGCAAACAGCACGTAGCAATAGGCCGAATTCGCCTCCAGCGTTCCCGTGGCCTGCACCAGCTGCCACAGCGCCGTGCCGTCGCCGGGGCGCGGGGTGCGCAACTGCAAGGTCTGGGGGCTGGGTGCGGTGTGGTGATGGGGCATGCGGTGCGGTTTGGTGAAAGTATTTGTACAAATTCTTTTTTTAGCCTACACCAGCTGGCCCGATCGTGCAAGTTGCCACGCTGCAAGTACCGCTGGCCTGTGTGGTCTACTGTGGTTAAACTGTTGTCAAGTGGCCAGGAAATGCCGTTTTCTGCAGCGATAGGCCACGCAACAACCCGAAAACGCCAGGCCGTTGGCCGTGGCTCAACTTGCAAAAAAGGCGCACGCATGGTGTTGAATGTCTGGGCGGTGGATGACGTGGGCAACGCGCTGGAGGCCGCCTGGCTGCCGGGGGGCACGCCTTGGCCCGGTGGCGGCGGTGCCAGCCCGGCGGGTGGCGCTGCGCTGGGGCGGGCCGGGGCCGACTGCCTGCCCATCCACCACCGCCGCCGCCTGGAATGCGTGCCCGTGGCCGATGTGGTGTACCTCAAGGCCGAGCTCAAGTACGTGACCGTGCGCACCGCGCAGCGCACCTACCTGTACGACGGCAGCCTGTGCGAGCTGGAGCGGCGCCACCCCGAGCTGTGGCTGCGCATCCACCGCAACGCGCTGGTGGCGCGCCGCTGTCTGCAAGCCCTGCAGCGTTGCCCGGCGGATGAGGGTGTGGGCGGGGGCTGGTGCGTGCAGCTGCAGGGCGTGCCCGAAAGGTTGCCGGTGTCGCGCCGTCTGCTGGCCACGGTGCGGGCGGCGTGGGCCGACCGGGCCTGACGTCTGCGCGTGCTAGCATCCTTGCTTGGCTGGCCGTGGTCGGGGCGTTGCTTCCCGCTGGCCTTTGGTGTTGTTTTGCAGGGCTGTTGTGCTGTGTCCGATTCCGTATCCTCCCCCCATTTGACCCAGATTGAGCGGCAAGCCTCGGGGTTCAGCCCGAGGTCTGAGCGAACAGGCCGGGACGGCCTGCTTGGTGGTAAACTGCCTTCTGTTGCGACAACAGTTCCAAATTCTTCTTTTGCCATTAGGCAGTTGGAACCGAGCACAGAAATTTCCGGTAATTCGCCGTCCCGCATGGGAGTCCGAGAGGTAGGCGCTTTGCTGAATGAGTCGGCGCAAGCCGATGCGGTCGGGCATGGCCGTCCTGTAGAGGGAATCCCTGCCATTAATGGCGGGGAGGATGTCAAGATTGCCACCCGCGAGAGCCGCCTGGCGCTGTGGCAGGCTGAACATGTGCAGGCCCTCCTGGCGCAGCGCGGCGCGCGCGTCGAGCTGCTGGGCATGACCACGCAGGGCGACCAGATCCTGGACCGCGCCCTGAGCAAGGTCGGCGGCAAGGGCCTGTTCGTCAAGGAGCTGGAGCTGGCGCTGGAGCAAGGCCGCGCCGACCTGGCCGTGCATTCGCTCAAGGACGTGCCCATGGAGCTGCCCGACGGCTTTGCGCTGGTCTGCGTGCTGGAGCGCGAGGACCCGCACGACGCCTGGGTCTCGCCGCACTGCGCCGGGCTGGCCGATCTGCCGCCCCAGGCGGTGGTGGGCACCTCCAGCCTGCGCCGCGTGGTGCTGCTGCGCGCCGCCTTGCAGGCCTTGGGCCGCGACGATGTGCGCATCGAGCCGCTGCGCGGCAACCTCGACACCCGCTTGCGCAAGCTCGACGAAGGCCAGTACCACGCCATTGTGCTGGCGGCGGCGGGCCTCAAGCGCCTGGGGCTGGCGCAGCGCATCCGCCACGTGTTCTCGCCCGACGAGATGCTGCCCGCCGCCGGGCAGGGTGCGCTGGGCATTGAAATCCGCCAGCAGCGCCGCGACGTGCAAGACCTGCTGGCCCCGCTGGCGCACATGCCCACCTGGCTGGCGGTGGCGGCGGAGCGCACCGTCTCGCGCAGCATGGGCGGCAGCTGTTCCATGCCGCTGGCCGCGTTTGCCACCTGGGCCGGCGACGGCGCGCAACTGCAACTGCGCGCCGCCTGGGGCGATGTGGACGGCCAGCTGCCGCTGGTGCAGGTGAGCGTGACCGGCCCCGTGGCCTCCCTGGCCGAGGCCGAGGCGCTGGGCCAGCGCGCCGCTGCGCTGCTGTGCGCACAGGGTGCCCAGCCCGCAACGCCAGCCCCGTTGGCATGACACCAGCCGTGCCCAGGCCGCGCATCATCGTCACGCGTCCGGCGCACGAGGCCGCGCAGTGGCTGGCTTGGCTGCACGCCGCCGGCTGGCCCGCGCAGGCGTGGCCGCTGATCGACATCGGCCCAGCGCCCGATGAGGCCGCGCTGGCGCAACGCCGCGCCGAGCTGTGCCAAGGTGGGTACGACGCCGCCATGTTCGTCAGCCCGCAGGCGGTGCGCGGTTTTTTTGGGGATGACAGCGCCACTGGGTGTGCCTGGCCCGCTGACGTGCGCGCCTGGGCGCCGGGGCCGGGCACGGCGCGTGCGCTGCAGGCCGCCGGCGTGCCGCTGCAAGCCATCGACGCGCCCGCGCCCGACGCGCCGCAATTCGATTCCGAAGCTCTGTGGACGCAGGTGGCATTCCAGGTGCGACCCGGCCACCGCCTGCTGCTGGTGCGCGGCTTGTCGCAGACCGCAGCCGATGCACCGCCCACCCCGGCCACCGCTGGCCAGCAAGGCCATGGCCGCGACTGGCTGGCGCAACGCTGTCAGGCGCAGGGCGGCGCGGTGGTGTATGGTGTGGCCTACCAGCGCCGCGCCCCGGTGTGGGACGCAGCCCGCTGCGCCCAGGCCCTGCAGGCGCTGCAAGACGGCAGCGTGTGGCTGCTGAGCAGCTCCGAGGCCTTGGCGCACCTGGCCGCGCTGCTGCCCGCCAGCGCCCCGTGGGCCCGGATGCGCGCCTTGGCCACCCACCCCCGCATTGCCCAGGCCGCGCAGGCGTTGGGCGTGGGTGCGGTCCACACCAGCCGCCCGGCGTGGCCCGACGTGCGGCGCAGCCTTGAAGAATTGTTGTCCTGATCGCTTATGGCTTCCTCTGCTACTGACCCCTCTGCCGTGCTGCCCCCGGTGGCACCCGCTTCGCCGACGCCGCCACCTACCCCCGCCGCGCCGGTGGCTGCCCCCGTGGCACCGCCCGCGCGCAACACCGGCGCGGTGGTGGTGGCGTGGCTGGCGTTGGGTGCTGCCGCTGGCGCGCTGGCCGTGAGCGTGAGCCTGTGGAGCAAGCTCGACCAGGCCCAGCAGGAGCTGGCGCGGCGCAGCACCGACACCCTGGCCCAGGCCAGCGCGGCGCGCTCGGTGGCGGCGCAGTCCCAGGCCCTGACGCAAGACCTGCAGGCCCGCCTGGGCGTGGCCGAGGTCAAGATCTCCGAAGTCACGCTGCAGCGCAGCCAACTGGAGGAGCTGATGCAAAGCCTGTCGCGTTCGCGCGACGACAGCCTGCTGCAAGACCTTGAATCCACGCTGCAACTGGCGCAGCAGCAAAGCCAGCTCACTGGCAGCGCGCAGCCGCTGATCTCGGCGCTGCAGGCCGCCGACCAGCGCATTGCGCGCAGCGTGCAGCCGCGCCTCAACCCGGTGCAAAAGGCCATCGTGCGCGACATCGAGCGCCTGCAGACCGCCGCGCTGATGGATCTGCCCGTGCTGGCCGAGCGCATCGACGCGCTGGTGCGCCAGATTGACGAGCTGCCGCTGGTCAACGGCTTGGCCGCGCCGGCGGTGGCGCCCGTGCCCGCTCCGGCTGCGTCCGCCAGCGGCACCAAGTCGGCCTCGGTGTACGCGTCGGGCACCTCGGGCACCGACGCCGCCTCCGTGCTGTCGCAGTGGTGGGTGCAGTACAGCCAGGTGGCGCTGGCCTGGGTGCAGCCGTGGCTGGACGCGGTGCAGCAGCGCACCGGCCAGCTGGTGCGCGTCAGCCGCCTGGACCACCCCGAGGCCGCACTGCTGGCGCCCGAGCAGGGCTTCTTCCTGCGCGAGAACCTCAAGCTCAAGCTGCTCAACACCCGCTTGGCGCTGCTGTCGCGCCAGACCGAGACCGTGCGCACCGACCTGCAGGCCACCGACGCGCTGCTGCAACGCTACTTCGACCCCCAGGCCAAGGCCACCGTGCAGGCGCGGGCCGCGCTGGCGCGCCTGCAGCAAGACCTCAAGCAGACCGCCCAGCCCCGGCCCGACGAGACCCTGGGCGCCCTGGCCGCCGTGATCGCCAGCCACTAACGCCCAGGAGCAGCACAACATGAAAGGCATTTTTGGCTGGCTGGCGCTGGCGGCGGTGGCGGTGGCGCTGGCCCTGCTGATGGGGCAGAACCACGCCAGCGTGACCCTGTTCTGGTCGCCGCACCGCATCGACGTCTCGTTCAACCTGGCCCTGTTTGGCCTGCTGCTGCTGTTCGGGCTGTTCTACGCCGCCTTGCGCGCGGGCGCCTTGCTGCGTCAGCTGCCCGAGCGGGCGCGGCGCTGGCGCGGCCTGCAGCGCGAACGTGCGGCCATGGGCGCGGTGTTCGATGCGCTGGCGCTGCACATGGCGGGCCGCTTCAAGCGCGCCAACACCGCCGCCCAGCACGCCATCGGGCAACTGCACGCCATGCAGGCCCAGCCCGCCTTTGTGCAGCGCGAACAGGCGCTGGTGCTGGCGCAGTGGCTGGCCGCCGAAAGCGCGCACAGTCTGGGCGATGCCGCCCAGCGCGACCAGTGGCTGCACGACATCGGTCAGCACCTGGGCCCCACGCCCGAAGAACCCATGTGGGAGGCCGTGCAGCTGCGCGCCGTGCGCTGGGCGCTGGACGACCGCGACGCCCAAGCCGCCCAAGACCGGCTGGCGGCGCTCACGCCCGGCGCGGCGCGGCGCATCCTGAGCGTGCGCCTCAAGCTGCAACTGGCGCGCCTGCAGCACGACGCCGCCACCGCCATCGACGCCGCCCGTGCGCTGGCCAAGCACCACGCCAGCCCGCCCGACGACAGCGCTGGCACCGCCCTGCACGACGTGATGCTCGAAGCCGTGCAACACCCGCATCAACCGGCCCAGGTGCTGCAACTGTGGGCCGACCTGCCCACGCCCGAGCGCCACCGCCCCGACTGGGCGCTGGCCGTGGCCGACCGCTGGCGCCAACTGCGCGAGCAAGACCCCGCCCACGAACCCAGCGTGCAGGAATGGCGCCTGCACCAAGACCTGCTGCAAACCCTGTGGCGCGACTACGCCGACCTTAACGCCAGCGCCCAGCAGCGCCTGGTGGCGCACCTGCAAGCCGCGTGGCCGCAACTCGACGAGAACTGGCTGGGCCAGATCGACGCCCTGCAGCGCGAGCACCCCGGCAACCCCGGCCTGCACTACCTAGCGGGCCTGCTGTGCCGCCAGCGTCAGCAACCCGACGCCGCCAGCCAGCACCTGAGCCAGGCCGGCGCCGCCCTGATTGACGCCACCCTGCGCCGCCGCGCCTGGCGCGCCGTGGCCGAACTGGCGCACGAGCGCGGCGACACCGCCGCCGCCCTGGCCGCCTGGCAGCAGGCTGCCCAGGACTGACGCCGCCACCACCATCCGCTGCGGCCCCACTGCATGGGCGCGGTATGCTTGCGCCCATGCAACTGCAAGACATTCTCTACTCCCAAGGTTTTGGCACCCGCCGCGTCTGCTGCGGGCTGGTGCAGCAAGGCCTGGTCACCGTGGGCACGCCCCCTGTGCCGTGTACCGACCCCACCGAAGACTTCGACCCCCAAGGCCTGGCCTACACCGTGCAGGGCCAGCCGTGGCAGTACCAGGAGCACGCCTACCTGATGCTGCACAAGCCCACCGGGCACGAGTGCTCGCAAAAACCCAGCGCGTGGCCCAGCATCTACACCCTGCTGCCTGCGCCGCTGCGCGCGCGCCCTTCCGGCGCCGCCTGCGGGGTGCAAGCCGTGGGACGGCTGGACCAGGACACCACCGGCCTGCTGCTGCTGTCCGACGACGGCAAGTTCATCCACCGCCTGTCCTCGCCCAAGCACCACGTGCCCAAGGTGTACCTGGCCACCTGCAAGCACCCCATCACCCCGGCGATGGTGGACAAGCTGCTGGCCGGCGTGGTGCTGGACGACGACCCCAAGCCCGTCCAGGCCGCCGCCTGCCGCGCGCTGGACGAGCACACGCTGGAACTCACGCTGACCGAAGGCAAATACCACCAAGTCAAGCGCATGGTGGCGGCGGTGAGCAACCGCGTCGAGGCCCTGCACCGCAGCCGCATAGGCCGCATCGACCTGCCCGCCGACCTGCCTCCGGGCGGCTGGCGCTGGCTCACGCCCGACGAAGTGGCGGGCCTGGTCGCACGCCAATAACACGCCACAACGCCCGCCCGCCACCCACCTTGCCCAGCGCCCACCCGGCGCGCCGTTGTATGCTTGCCGCATGCGTTTACTGATCGACTCCTTCTGGCGCGCCGCCGCCTATTGCCTGCACCCGCGCGTGGTGCTGTTGTCGGTGCTGCCGGTGCTGCTGATGGCGGGCACCGCGCTGGGCCTGGCCTACCTGTACTGGGACACCGCCGTGGACACCGTGCGGCTGTGGCTGGAGGGCTGGTCGCTGGTGCAGTCGCTGCTGCTGTGGCTCGAATCGGTGGGGGCGGGGCAGTTGCGCAGCGTGTTTGCGCCGCTGCTGGTGCTGGTGCTCGTCACGCCAGTGCTGGTGGTGCTGGCGCTGCTGGTGGTGGGCTTGTTCATGACGCCGGCCATGGTCTCGCTGGTCGCGCAGCGCCGCTTTGGGCACCTGCAGCGCCAGGGCCAGGCCGGGTTCTGGGGCAGTGTGGCGTGGTCGCTGGGCTCCACCGTGCTGGCGCTGCTGATGCTGGCCGCCTCCATGCCGCTGTGGCTGCTGCCGCCGCTGGTGCTGCTGTTTCCGCCGCTCATCTGGGGCTGGCTCACCTACCGCGTGTTTGCGTTTGATGCGCTGGCCGACCACGCCACCACCGCCGAGCGCAACGCCCTGCTGGCCCAGCACCGCCTGACGCTGCTGGTGATGGGCGTGGCGTGCGGCTTTCTGGGCGCGGCCCCCAGCGTGCTGTGGGCCTCGGGCGCGTTCTTTGTGGCGCTGGCGCCGCTGCTGGTACCTGCGGCGGTGTGGGTCTATGCGCTGGTGTTTGCGTTCTCGTCGCTGTGGTTTGCGCACTTTTTGCTGGCCGCGCTGGACGAACACCGCCGCCGCTTGGCCCCGCCCACCCCGGTGCCCGACGCCGCCGCACAGGCGGTGCAGGACGCCCCCGCCGCCGACCTCTTTCCCGCTGCCGCCACCGGTACAGCCGGCGTAGGCACCGTGGCCGCCACTGGCCCGGCGGTGCCCGATGTCATCGACGTCACGCCCCGCGCCCTGCACTGAACGGCGCACCGTATTGCACCGCGTATCGCACCAAAATCACCACTTTTCAACCAAGAGCCTGTCACCATGAGCCTGTCTGCTTCCCCTGCGGCCACCAGCCCGACCCCGGCGTTTGGCCTCATCATCGTGGGCGATGAAATCCTGTCGGGCAAGCGCACCGACAAACACCTGCCCAAAGTCATCGAACTGCTGGCCGCGCGGGGCCTGAGCCTGTCGTGGATGAAGCTGGTGGGCGACGACCGCCCGCGCATCACCGCCGCGCTGCGCGAAGCGTTTGCCAGCGGCGACGTGGTGTTCTCGTGCGGCGGCATTGGTGCCACGCCCGACGACCACACCCGCCAGTGCGCCGCCGCCGCGCTGGGCGTGGAGCTGGCGCTGCACCCGCGGGCCCGCGATCTCATCATCGAGCGCATGCAGGACATTGCGCGCGAGCAGGGCCAGCCGTTCGAGCCCGGGCGCGACGACAACGTGCACCGCCTCAACATGGGTGTGTTCCCGGCCGGGGCCAGCATCATCCCCAACCCGTACAACAAGATTCCGGGCTTTACCTGCGCCGGGGCGGGCGGGGGGGCGGTGCATTTCGTGCCGGGCTTTCCGGTGATGGCGTGGCCGATGATCGAGTGGGTGCTCGACACCCAGTACGTGCCGCACCTGCGCACCGTGCAGCGCCAGGAGCGTTCGGTGATCGTGATGGGTGCGATGGAAGCCAGCCTCACGCCGCTGATGGAGCAGCTCGAAGCCCAGCACCCCGGCATCAAGGTCTTTAGCCTGCCCAGCGTGGACCACCCGCAGTACGGGCGCCACATCGAGCTGGGCCTCAAGGGCGAGGTGGCGGCGGTGCAGGCCGCCTGGCCCGCCCTGCTGCAAGGCCTGCACGCGCACAACGCCCGCCTTGGCCCCGAAATGGTGCGATCATGATGGCACCAAAACCATGCGCATGCACTACAAAAGTGCATTCGTGCGGCGTGGCATTTCTGCCCCTGCGCCCCCGTGGCCGCCACGGGTGGCACGTGCAACAATAGAGGCTGTTTTTTCCCGTCGCTGCCCGCGCGCGGTGGCCCGGCCAGACAACCTGGCACGGTTGCTGCTTACAGGTAACGCAATTCCTTACCCCGTTCCAGTCCAGGAGAATTCTGATGGCCAAGACCGTTGCAGACGTGATGCAAATGGTGAAGGACAACGACGTCAAGTTCGTTGACTTCCGCTTTACCGACACCCGTGGCAAACAGCACCACACCACGGTGCCGGTGTCCCACTTTGACGAAGACAAGTTCCAGTCGGGCCACGCCTTTGACGGTTCGTCCATCGCGGGCTGGAAGGGCATTGAAGCGTCGGACATGCAGCTGATTCCCGACCCCAACAGCGCCAACATCGATCCGTTCTTTGAAGAGCCGACCCTGATCCTGACCTGCGACGTGATCGAGCCCAGCGACGGCAAGGCCTACGAGCGCGACCCGCGCTCCATCGCCAAGCGCGCCGAGTCCTACCTCAAGGCCTCTGGCCTGGGCGACACCGCCTTCTTCGGCCCCGAACCTGAATTCTTCATCTTTGACGGCGTGCGCTGGAGCACCGAACCCGGCCACACCTTCTACAAGATCGACGAGTACGAAGCGCCGTGGAACACCGGCGCCGAGATCGACGGCGGCAACAAGGGCCACCGTCCGACCGTCAAGGGTGGCTACTTCCCGGTGCCGCCGGTGGACAGCACGCAAGACATGCGCGCTGAAATGTCGCTGCTGCTCGAATCGCTGGGCATTCCGGTCGAAGTGTTCCACCACGAAGTGGCGGGCGCCGGCCAGAACGAGATCGGCACCCGCTTCTCCACCCTGGTGGAACGCGCCGACTGGACCATGCTGCAAAAGTACGTGATCCACAACGTGGCCCACCGCTATGGCAAGACCGCCACTTTCATGCCCAAGCCTTACGCTGGCGACAACGGCAGCGGTATGCACGTCCACCAATCGGTGTGGAAAGACGGCAAGAACCTGTTTGCCGGTGACGGCTACGCTGGCCTGAGCGACTTTGCGCTGTACTACATCGGCGGCATCATCAAGCACGCCCGTGCCCTCAACGCCATCACCAACCCCGGTACCAACAGCTACCGCCGTCTGGTGCCGCACTTCGAGGCCCCGGTCAAGCTGGCCTACTCGGCCAAGAACCGCTCCGCTTCCATCCGCATCCCGTACGTGGCCAACCCCAAGGGCCGCCGCGTCGAGGCGCGCTTCCCCGATCCGCTGATGAACCCGTACCTGGGTTTTGCCGCGCTGCTGATGGCCGGTCTGGACGGCGTGGAAAACAAGATCCACCCGGGCGAAGCCGCCACCAAGGACTTGTACCACCTGCCGCCGGAAGAGGACAAGCTGGTGCCGACCGTGTGCTCCAGCCTGGACCAGGCGCTGGAAGCCTTGGACAAGGACCGCGCCTTCCTGACCAAGGGTGGTGTGTTCACCGACTCCATGCTCGACGCCTACATCGAGCTCAAGATGGGCGAAGTGACCCGCGGCCGCATCGAAGTGGCGCCGGTCGAGTACGACATGTACTACAGCCTGTGATCTGACGTCACGCTGTAAGTGCAAGGGAAAAAAGGGACGGGCAACCGTCCCTTTTTTGTGTCCGCCGCATCCAGGCGCGGATGCTGCACAATTGCCGCTGAAACGTGTACCGTGGTGGCTGGCGTGCAGCCGGGGCAGGGAGGAGCAGCAGATGTGGTCAATCGGGTGGAAACAGGTGGAGCGGGCGTGCCGCGTGGCGCCGGGAGTGCTGGCGTTGCTGCTGGTGCTGGGCGTGGCGTTGCCGCTGCAGGCGCAGCAGAAAATCTACCGCTGTGGCAACGAATACACCAACCAGCCCGGCAACGCCCAGGCGCGCAACTGCCGCCTGGTGGAGGGTGCCAACCTGACCGTGGTGGAAGGTCTGCGGCCACAACAGCCCGCCGCTGTTGCAGCGGCCCCGGCCAGTGTCGGCCCCAGTGCCGCGCCGCGCGCTGCCGCCCCGGTGGTCGGTGCGCGTACCGAGGCCGAACAAGTCTCCGGCACCGAGCAGCGCGCGCGCGACAACGACGCCCGCATGATCCTGACCGCCGAACTGCGCAAGGCCGAAGCCCGCTGGCAGGAAGCCCGCGCCGCCTACAACAACGGCCAGCTCGACAAGCAGGGCGACGAATTCCGCAACCACCAGCGTTACCTGGACCGCGTGGAAAACCTGCGCACCCAGGTGCTGCGCGCCGAGGCCGATGTGGCCGGCATCAAGCGCGAACTGGCCCGCCTGGCCCCCTGACGTACATCGCCTGCCCCACCATGCCCCTGTCCGCTGCCCACCCCCCGTCCGACACCGCCGCCACACCGCAGACCCAGCCCCAACGCTGGCAGGCCTTCGACTGGCTGGCCACGCTGGTGGCGGTGCTGGACCGCCAAGGCTGCGTGCGCTTCGTCAACACCGCGCTGGAGGACGCACTGGCCATCTCGCGCCGCACCCTGGCCGGGGTGCCGCTGGCCGACTGGCTGGCCGACGCTGTGCCGTTGCAGCAGGCCCTGCACCACGCCAGCGCGCAGGGCGACACCAGCGTCATCCGCTACGACACCCAGCTGCTGCGCCCGCAGCACGACCCGCTGCCGGTGCACGTGGTGGTGGCACCCACCGACAGCGCCGACGCCGTGGTGCTGGAGCTGGTGCCACTGGAGCAGCACGCGCGGCTGGAGCGCGAGGAGCGCCTGATCGACCAGGCGCAGGCCAACAAGGAGCTGATCCGCAACCTGGCGCATGAGATCAAGAACCCGCTGGGCGGCCTGCGCGGCGCGGCACAGCTGCTGCAAATGGAGCTGGAATCGCCCGAACTGATCGAGTACACCCAGGTCATCATCCACGAGGCCGACCGCCTGCAGACCCTGGTGGACCGCCTGCTGGCGCCGCACCGGCGCACGCGTGTGGTGGGCGATGTCAACATCCACGAAGTGTGCGAGCGCGTGCGTGCGCTCATCCTGGCCGAATTTCCGCGCGGGCTGGCGGTGGTGCGCGACTACGACACCTCGCTGCCCGAGTTCCGGGGCGACCGCGAGCAGCTTATCCAGGCGGTGCTCAACATCGCGCACAACGCCGCGCATGCGCTGCAGGATCGCATGGCGCAGGGCGATGCGCAGATCACTTTGCGCACCCGCGTGGCGCGCCAGGTCACGTTTGGCAAGCAGCGTTACCGGTTGGCACTGGAATTGCATGTGATCGACAACGGGCCCGGCGTGCCCGACGAGATCAAGGACCGCATCTTCTACCCGCTGGTGTCGGGCAAGGACGGCGGCTCGGGCCTGGGCCTGACGCTGGCCCAGACCTTCGTGCAGCAGCACCAGGGCCTGATCGAGTGCGACAGCGTGCCGGGCCACACCGACTTCAAGTTGCTCATACCCCTGCCTTGAAGCCTGGCGGCCACCACGTCCACCGCAGGGGCACAGACCATACAGAGGAGACGCGCGCGCATGAAACCCATCTGGATCGTGGACGATGACCCATCGATACGCTTTGTGCTGGAAAAAGCCCTGCAACGCGAGCAGTTGCCCACCCGCAGCTTTGTCCACCCGCGCGAGGTGCTGCAGGCGCTTGACGACCTGCCGCCCCCCGGCGACCCCGGTGCTGAAGCTGGCCCCCAGGCCCTGATCAGTGACATCCGCATGCCCGGCGGCTCCGGGCTGGACTTGCTGGCCCAGCTGCGCGAGCGTCTGCCCAGCCTGCCCGTCATCATCATGACCGCGTATTCCGACCTCGACAGCGCGGTGTCGGCGTTCCAGGGCGGGGCGTTCGAGTACCTGCCCAAGCCGTTCGATGTGCCCAAGGCGGTGGAGCTGATCCGCCGCGCGCTGGAGGAAAGCCAGCGCGAAGCGGCGGTGGCCGAGGAGCGTCTGGGCGCCCTGCCCGAAATGCTGGGCCAGGCGCCCGCGATGCAGGACGTGTTCCGCGCCATTGGCCGCCTGAGCCAGAGCAACGTCACGGTGCTCATCACGGGCGAGTCGGGCTCGGGCAAGGAGCTGGTGGCGCGCGCGCTGCACAAGCACTCGCCACGCGCGCACGGCCCGTTCGTGGCCATCAACACCGCCGCCATCCCCAAGGATCTGCTGGAAAGCGAGCTGTTTGGCCACGAACGCGGCGCCTTCACTGGCGCGCAAACCATGCGCCGGGGCCGCTTCGAGCAGGCCGAGGGCGGCACGCTGTTCCTGGACGAAATCGGCGACATGCCGTTCGAGCTGCAAACGCGCCTGCTGCGGGTGCTGTCGGACGGGCATTTCTACCGCGTGGGCGGGCACAGTGCCATCAAGACCCAGGTGCGCGTGATTGCGGCCACGCACCAGCAGCTGGAACAGCGCGTCAAGGACGGCGCGTTCCGCGAGGACCTGTTCCACCGCCTCAACGTCATCCGCCTGCGCCTGCCGCCGCTGCGCGAGCGCCGCGAGGATGTGCCGCTGCTGACGCGCTACTTTTTGCAGCAGAGCGCCAAGCAGCTGGGCGTGGAGCCCAAGCGCATTTCCGACGCGGCATTGCAGGTGCTGGGCACGTTCGACTGCCCCGGCAACGTGCGCCAGCTGGAAAACATCTGCCACTGGCTGACGGTGATGGCTCCAGCGCAGGTGATTGAGGTCAAGGACTTGCCGCCCGAGGTGCTGCAAGGCCAAGTTGGCACGGCAGCGCCGGTGGCCGCAACGGCAACGGTGGCTGCTGAGGCTGCGCCACTGCCACGCACGCTGGCTCCTGCCATGATGGCCGGTGCGGTGCCAGAAGCCAGCTCTGATTGGGAGGCTGGTTTGCGTGCCGAAGCCATGACGCTGCTGGCACAAGACCGCACCGATGTGTGGGACGTGCTGTGCGACCGTTTTGAAGTGACGCTGATCCAGGCCGCGCTGGCCACCACGCGGGGCCGCCGCATCGAGGCCGCGCACAAGCTCGGCATTGGGCGCAACACCATCACGCGCAAAATCCAAGAATTGGGGCTGGATGCGGACTGATGGTTGGGCCTTGGGTTATTGCGGCGCACCCAGCGTCAGCACCACCGGAGCATGGTCGCTGGGGCGCTCGTTCTTGCGCGGGGCACGGTCGATGTGGCAGGCACTGGCGCGTTGTTTCAGCGCGTCGGTGATGAGCAGGTGGTCGATGCGCAAGCCCCGGTTGCGCCGGAACGCCAGGTCGCGGTAGTCCCACCAGCTGTAACTTTTGGGCGGTGGCTCGAACAGGCGCAGCGCATCGTGCAGGCCCAGCCCGACCAAGGCTTGCAACTGCTCGCGTTCGGCGCTGGTGCAGTGGATGGTTTCGTGTAGCGCCTCGGCGTCCCACACGTCGGCGTCGTCAAAGGTGATGTTGAAGTCGCCCAGCAGCACCAATTGCGGGTGGCGCGTGAGTTCGTCGCGCAGCCAGCCGCGCAGCGCGTCCAGCCAGCGCATCTTGTAGGCAAACTTGTCGGAGCCCGGCGCTTGTCCGTTCGGGAAGTACGCCCCCACCACACGCAGCGGCCCGCCCGGCAGGGCGTAGCTGGCGCTGACGACGCGGGCCTGCTCATCGTCAAAACCGGGGATGTTTTTGACCACCTCGGTGCCCGCCGGGTGGTCGATGCGCGACAGCAGGGCCACACCGTTGTAGGTTTTCTGGCCGAACCAGATGGCGCGGTAGCCCGCCTGCGCCAGCGCCTCGGCGGGGAACTTGTCGTCGGTGAGCTTGAGCTCCTGCAGGGCCAGCACATCGACCGGGTTGTCGGCCAGCCAGTCCAGCACCTGCGGCAGGCGCACATTGAGCGAGTTGATGTTCCAGGTGGCGATTTGCATGGAAGGTGGCGGTGTGGAAAAGGGTTGGGGTATGGGAGTGTGCGATCATAGAATTTATCGCACGTACATTCACCACCATCCCAATGGCACCCACGGTTTTCAGAGAAGGCCCGTTCCGGTTTCTGTGCAGGAGATCACAGATGCCTGGAACCGCCATTTCGGAACCTGAAGTCACGCAAGTATCCCGTCACGGCCTTTGGTTGCTGTGGGACGATGAGGAGCTGTTCCTGCCATTCACGCAATTCCCCTGGTTTCGCCATGCCACGATAGACCAGATCACCACGATGGAGGCGCTGTCGCCGACGCACCTCTACTGGCCCGAGCTGGACGTGGATTTGTCGCGGGACTCCATCCGCAACCCAGCGGCGTACCCCTTGGTCTGCAAGGTTTGAAACAGCCATGCCTATGGAAAAGACCGCCCCTCGCTGGAGCGACGAAAGTCGCACGTTGGGCAGTGGCAATGTGTTTGTAGATCTGGGTTTTGATCCCGCTGAAGCTGAGGTGATGAAGCTGCGCGCCGAGGTGATGATTCGCATGCGGCAACACTTGCAGGCGCAAAGCTGGACACAGGCCCAGTCCGCGCGTCGTCTGGGCATTACAGCTCATAGTGCCGTGCGTGCGGCGGGTAGGTAATTGTCTGCAAGCGCCGTTTGCACTAAAATTTGCCTGCACCTGATGGATGGGCGCGAAAGTAGCTGGGGCTGGCCTTATAGCTACCTGAAAGTTGACCAACGCGACCAGTTAGCGTTGGAGCTTGATCCCCACCATCAGGTTTTTTCATGGGTGAGCAATTCCCCCAGGCGCAAGGCGTTCATGCCTTTTCGGTCGCGCTGCATCATGTTCCAGAACACGCTTCCGTCTTCTAGGATCTTCACCATCACCAGCAAATCGTACTTGGATCCTGTGAACAGCTTGATGTAGCGGTTCCTGTACGAGCCGTCATCGTAGGCAACACGCCAAACCTCTGTTGGACGTTGGAGCGCCGGAAGTACAAACTGGGCGAAACGTTCGCGCTGATCGGAACGCTTTTCAACCACATGCAGCAAGCTGGCATCCTTGATGGAGACCATTTCAATGGGGGTTTGCACATTGATTTGGCTGCCCGCCTGAACGCCCAACGCCTCCCTGACCACCGATATGGCCTCATCCACCGATGGTGCCCCCGCCAGTATGGGCGGGGCTGTTTCCAGTGTTGAATGGTCGAAAGTGCGCAGGTCAGGGTAGCCAAGGGTTTTCCATGTGGTTTGGTCTGCAACCGCCTGTGCAATGTTCTTGGGGGTAGGCATTGCGCGATTATCCGGCTTGGGTTTTTATGGTTCAGCGCCCACCCACCTGCACCCACACGCCGGGGCGGGGGGCGTGGATGCGGCCCAGGGCTTCGAGGGTGTTGAGCAGGGCGGGCAGGCGTTCGCGCCAGCGGCCCCGGCCTGTGAAGTGGGCGGCGATGTCGGCCAAGGTGAGGGCGGTGTCGGCTTGTGCCAGCACGTGCGCCACGGCCTTGATTTGTTCGGCCAAGGTGCCGGGCCAGGGTTGAGTGACGATGGCGGTGCTGGTTGCGCTGGATTTTCTGCCTTTGGCGCTTGCGCCTTTGCCTGTGGCGCTGGCTTTGCCCGCTGCGCCGCGTCGGCTTGTCTTGCTGTTGGTAGTGCCGGTATGGGTGCCGGTGTCGTCGTCCGGTGCGGGCAGGGCGATGCTGGTTTGCTGGCCGGGTTGGGGCGCTTGCTGGAAGGCGGGGCGCAGCCAGCGCACGGTGCCTTGGGCTTCTTCGGTGGCGCGGCGGGCGTTGAGTTCGACCAGCCGTTGCAGCAGGGCGGCCACGGCGTGGGTGTGGGCGGCGCTGCCGGGGGCGCTGGCCAGGGCGGGGGTGAGGTCGGCCCAACCGTAGGCTTGCAGCACGGCAGCGTCCAGTTCTTGGTGCAGGCTGAGCAGCACGCCCACCAGCCCTTGTTGGTGCAGGGTTTTTTCTTTGGGCGTGAGGGCGCGGCCTGCGCGCAGGGCTTCGAGCACGTTGTACAGGCCGGTGAGGGTGACGCTGGCGTGTGCGGCTTGCTGGCGCTTGCGGTGCGTGTCGATGTGCTCGGCGAGTTGGGCGATGCGTTGGGCGAGTTCGGGGGTGAGGCCGGTGTCGTCGCTGGGGAAGGGGAAGGTCTCGAAGCAGCGGGATTTGTTGTAACGAACGTTGCCAACGTACATTCCAATGGAGCCGCCATTTGCCCAAGCCCATTGGGCATGGATTTCGCTGGACAAGACACCCAAGGAACATCCATCGTTCAATGCCACGGCAATCACCATGTTGTCGGGCAGGATGTCGGCATCGACGAACTGGAACACGCGGTGTTTGGCGGTTTCGACGGTGGCGATGTAGCGGGGCAGGCCGTGGAGTTGCTTGCGCATTTCCTGCCGTGGTTTGCCGTGCAGCCACCACAGCTTGGCGTAACCGGCCCCGTCCTTGCTGCTGGCTTTGGCATCACGCTCGGGCTTGACCCGTTCCAGTAGCCATTGGTACACGCCGGGGTGCTGGGCGCGCAGTTCGTCGGCGCTCAGGCCAAAAGCGTCGATGACGCGCACGCCGCGTGGCCGGTCGGTCAGGTCGCGGCCATTGCGGTAGTCGCGGATGATGCGGGCGCGGGCTTGGGCGGAGGTTTCGGCGGGGGTGGCGGCCAGCAGGGTGTCGGCTTCTGCCGGGGTGACGATGAAGCCTGCGCCATGCAGTTTGACACCGGGCGAGGAGATGCCCGTCATGGCTTGCAGCGTGCGTGCCGCTGCCACGTTGGCCCCCACGCTCAGGTCGGCGTGGATGTGTCCGGTGTGTTCGTGCAGGGTCACGGCCACTTCGCCGTCGTCGCCGGGGGTTTCTGCCGCCACATGGCACAAGCGGCCTTCGGTGGGGCCGGGTTGCAGCACGGTCATGGCAATGCGCACGGCGGCCCCGTTGGCGCTGTCCACCCACGGGTGGTCGGCAATGGCAAAGGTCAGGGCGGTGTGCTGGTCCAGCGCGGCTTGTACCACGCGGCGGTTGAAGGTTTGGCGCAGGCTGTTGGTGGTGATGAGTCCCATGCGCTGCACTTGGCCACGTGCTACCAGTTCGGCGGCCTTGGCCCACCAGAACATCACAAAGTCGGCGCTGTCGGGCACGTGCGGCCACGCTTGGCGCAGGGCTTGCACGTAGCCATCGCCCAAAGCGGCGCGCATGGTGGACGCGCCAATGAACGGCGGGTTGCCGACGATGAAGTCGGCTGGCGGCCAGTCGGCGGGGCGGGCGTGTTGGTAGTGCCATACGGGCACGCGGGCGGTGTCGTCGGGCACGGGTTCGCCCGTGGCGGGGTGTTTTTTGGTGGTGATGCCGTCCCAGCGTGTGATGGGATCGCCGTTGGCATCCAGCGCCGGGGTGCGTTCGCTCCAGTGCAGCACCGCGTCGCGGCATTCGATGTTGCCGTAGTCGTGAACCACCGGTTCGGCCACGCCTTGGCGGCCAAAGGTGCGCACCTGCCATTGCAGGTAGCCTATCCACAGCACGAGTTCGGCCAGTGCGGCGGCGCGGGGATTGAGTTCGATGCCGCGCAGTTGTTGCAGGGTCACGGTCTGCTGCTCCATGTCCAGGGCGTCTTGCCACTTGCCCAACGCGCGCAACTGGTTGAGCACTTCGCCTTCCAGGCGCTTGAGGTGTTCCAGCGTGACGTACAAGAAGTTGGCGCTGCCGCAGGCGGGGTCGAGCACGCGCTGGGTACACAGGTGGTGGTGGAAGCGGCGCACTTCGTTGCGGGCGGCCTCCCACTTGGCGCGGACTTGGGCCTGGTGGCGGTCGAGTGCCGCAAAATCTTCTTTGCTGGCCACGGGTGGCGGGTTGGCCTCCAGCTCTGTGGCTTCCTGTGCCAGCAGCAGGGCGGCGGCCTGGGCGTTGGCCCATTCGGCGCGCAGGGGTTCCATCACCGTGGGCATGATCAGGCGCTCCACGTAAGCGCGGGGCGTGTAGTGCGCGCCCAGGGCGTGGCGTTCGGTGGTGCTCAGGGCGCGCTCCAGCAGGGTGCCGAAGATGGCGGGCTCGACCTCGCGCCAGTTGGTCTGGGCGGCGGCCAGCAGCAGGTCGATTTGCGCCGGGGTCAGTGGCAGGCTGTAACCCGGTGCGTCGGCCCCTTTGAACAGTTTGCCGTTGAACTTGACCACTTTTTGCGCCAGCGCGCCGCAAAAACCGCCGGTGTCCATGTCGGCCCACAGCAGGTGCAGCATCTGTTGCAGGGTGTCGGGCTGGTCGCGGTGGCGTTGCAGCAGGCCCAGAAAGGCGCCAGGCGGCAGCAGTTCCACGTCTTCGGCAAACATGCTGAACAGGCAGCGGCTGAGGTAGGCGGCCACCTGGGCGGGCGCGTGGCCGTCCTGCTCCAGCGCTTTGGCCAGCTGCGCCAGTTGCCCCGACACGGTGCGCGTGACTTGCGCCCGGATGCGGGCGGGGTCGAGTTGGTCGGGCGCTGTCCAGACCAGGCGCAGTTGTGCGCGCACCTGCGGCAAGGCCAGGTCGGCCAGCGCGATGCGGTGGTGCGCCGGGTCGGGGAAGGGGGTGTAGGTGCCACCGCTGCGGCTGAATTCGGCGTACACCTCGATCACGGTGCCCACATCGACCACCAGCACAAAGGGCGGGCGGCCTTCGGTGGCGGGCAGGGCGCGGGCGTAGTTCTCGGCCTGGGTGCGGGCGCGCAGCAGGCCGTCGTCAAAGCGCCTGGACTGGGTGCCGGCCTTGAGCTTCTTGGCCTCCAGCACAAAATGGCCGCGCCGGTAGCAGTCGATGCGCCCCGCGCTGCTGGAGCCGTCACCGTGCGCAAAGGTGATGGGGCGCTCGAACATGTAGTCCTGCGCGGCGGTGGGGTGCGGCTTGGGCACGTCCAGCAGCTCGCACAGGTCGATGATGAAGCTCTGTGCCGTGGCCAGTTCACTGGCCGCCACACCCTGCCAGCGGGCAATGAAGGCATCTGCGTGGGTGTCCCTGGTGTTTTTGTCGTTTTGCATGGGGGGATGGTAAAGCAAGCGGTCCGGTGTAACGATTGACGTAATACGCAAGGCGTAATACAGTCGGTTCCATGATTCAGTCGTTCCGATGCCCCCACACGCAGGCCCTGTTTGAAGGTGGGCAGCCGCGCCGCTGGCGTGCCATACAGACAGTGGCCGAACGCAAACTGACGCAACTGGATGCAGCGCAGACGCTGGAATTTTTGCGTGCCCCGCCCGGCAACCGGCTGGAGGCCCTGCGGGGCGACCGTGCGGGCCAGTACAGTATCCGCATCAACGACCAGTGGCGGGTGTGTTTTACGTGGACAGACAACGGCCCGGCTGACGTTGAAATTGTCGATTACCACTAAAAGGAGTGAACATGAGCCGTCCTGTGAATGGTATGCGTGCCGTACACCCTGGCGAGGTGTTGCGCGAGGATTTTCTGGTGCCGCTGGGCTTGAGTGTGAACGCGCTGGCGCTGGCGCTGGGTGTGCCCGCCACGCGCATCCATGAAATCGTGAAGGAGCGCCGCTCCATCACCGCCGATACCGCCCAGCGCTTGGCCCAGTATTTTGGCGGCGATGCTGCGTCGTGGCTGATGATGCAGGCGGATTACGACCTCAAAACATTGCCCAACCGAACCGAGATTGCCCAGCGAGTACACCGCTGCCATCTGGTGACGCTGGCCGCCTGAAGAAAAATTCGCCGATACGGCAGCCTGCCGTGACCTTCCGCCGCGCGGATGATGAGTCCTAGCCGGGGTGGCTCCCCGGTGGCGAGTGGGACAAACTGAACGAAGGAGTGTGAACATGCGCCAAAAAATGCCCCGAATCACTTGTGTCAAGGCGCTGGACGGTATGCGTTTGGCGGTCGGTTTTGAAGACGGCTGGAGCGCAGAAGTGGATCTGGCTGGGTTTGTGGCCGATTTCAAGAGCCTGCATCCGTTACGCGACCCTCAGCTGTTTGCCTGTGTGACGGTGGAGGAGTGGGGCAGCGGCGTGACGTGGGACGATGAAGGCCCGCTCTCCATTGCCGCCACCACGGTGTACCGGCTGGCCTCGGAGCAAGCGGGCGACACGGCGCGCAGCTTTGATGCGTGGATGATGCAGCACGGTTTTTCGGCCAGCAAGGCCGCCGACGTGCTGGGCATGAGTCGGCGCAACATCATCAACTACCGCACCGCCACCCGTCCCATTCCGAAGGTGGTGCGACTGGCATGCAAAGCCGTTGATCTGGTGGGCGACGACGGGCTGGGCCGGTAGGTTCAGCCTCTTTCGTAGGTCACGAACGCAAACGCCAGCCCGCTGGCGCTGGTGTGGGCTTCGTGGGCGGTGGCGTGCCACTCTGGCCCCAATGGGGGGGCGTAAGCGTCGCCTTCAAAGTTTTGGGCAATTTCCGTGACCAGCACGCGCTGGGCCAGCGGCAGGGCTTGGGCGTAGACTTGCGCGCCGCCCATCACCCACACCTCGGCGGGGGGTTGGGGCAGGGCGGCGCAGTGGGCCAGCGCAGCGTCCAGACTGTGCAGCGGCAGCGCGCCCTGCGCTTCCAATTGGGCGGCGGTGGCACCGTTGCGCGTGAGCACGATGTTGAGCCTGCCCGGCAGCGGGCGGAATTTGGCGGGGAGCGAATCCCACGTTTTGCGCCCCATGACGACGGGGCAGCCCAGTGTGTGTTGTTTGAAGTGGGCCAGATCCTCGGGCAGGTGCCAAGGCATGGTGTTGTCGCGGCCAATCACGCCATTGGCGGCGCGGGCGTAAATCAGGTTGAGTCGCATGGTGTGTCGGGTTCAGGCGTTGGCCCAGGTGTGCAGTCGGGGCATGGCCACCGGTGGCAACTTGGCTTGCTCCAGGTAATGGTTGATCTGGGCCACTTTGTGCTGGATTTGTTGTGTGTGCCGGCCCGGGGGGAGCCATGCTGTGTGATCCTCTGGCCCGAGGTCGGGCAGGAATTCGGTCAGCCAACGCAGGTTGAGCGCCTCGAACAGCGGTACCCAGGTGTCCTCGCCCTTGATTTTGCGCCGTACCGACAGCGCCGGGTTGAACTGGTACTGGCCGTGCCCCACGCGCCAGAACAGTTTGCGGTTGTAGGCGTAGTCGCGGTTAAGCTCGTTGCGCGACAGCACGTTGTTGAGGTGGGGACGTTTGCGGCGCTCGGTGCGCAGCACGCTGGTGGGCAGGTGTTGCCAGGCTTGCAGCAGCGTGTCGGTGTTGAAGGCTCCAGCCGGTTTGTAGGCGTAGTTGATGGCCGTGTGGGTGATGTCGCGGAACCCGGCCCACAGCGTTTGCAGCAAAAAGTATTCGGTCAAGTGGCGGTCGATGCGCACCAGGCGTTCGCCGGTGTTGATGTCGAGAAATGCCGGGGCCAGCAGTTCGTACAGTGCGGGCAGGGTCTGGGTGGCAAATTCGGTATCGGTAAAGGCTTCGCGCAGCGCCCAGTGCAGGGCGTTGCAGCCGAAGTGGTCGGTGGCTTCTCGGTCGGCACCGCGTTCAACCAAGGCCTGCACCAAGGGCACGTTGCCTGAGGCGGCAGCGGCCATCAGCGGTGTCAGGTTCATGGGTAGGCGGTGTTCCAGCCCAAACTGTTCGCACTGGCGCAAGATGTCTTTGGTGTGGCGGCTGGCGTAGGTGGTGTAGCTTTTGCGCCGCAGGGTTTTGAGGCCAGCGGGTTCGGGCTTGTCGTACGCACGGTGCTGCAACAGGCTCTCGTACAAGCCTAGGCCGGGCTGGAATTTGGCCACGCTGTGCAGGCAGCTGCTGAGTGTGGGCAGCTGGTGGCAGGCGGCAATTTCCAGCAGTTGCTGCTTGTGCTTGTTGCCGGGCACCTGGTCGATGAAGACCTTGCGCATCAGCTCCTCGGTGTGGGCCTGGTCGAACACCGGCCACGGCGGCGTGGCCTGCTTGAGGATGTCCTTGCGGATGGCATCGGCCTGTTCCTGCTTGCCTTGCAGTTCGAGCTTGCGCGCCTCTTTTTGCCAGTCCTCCAGCGAGGACTGCTGCACCTTGAGGCTGACCTGGCCGCTGTCGCGCACCTCCAGCAGGTCGAACAGCGGGTGGCGCAGGTCGGACTCGATCAGGTACAGGTTGCGCACCGCGCGCGTGAGCGCCACGTACAGCGCGTTGACGAAGAACTTGTACACCTCCAGCGACTTGTCCTGCTTGTCCCTGGCGCGGCGGTATTCCAGCGTGTCGACTTGCAGGTCGGCGGCGGACACGCCGTCCACGATGTCGGCAAACTCGGCGCGGTGGTCGGACACAAAGCGGTACAGCACGATGTTGTCGTACTCCAGCCCCTTGGCCTCGTGGATGGAGAACAGCAGCGGCGTGCTGAAGTGCTGGCGCGCGGCGGCCTTGTCCTCGTCGCGCATCACCAGCACGGCAAACTGGGTGGATTGGCGGATTTGCTGGTTGAGCGCCTTTTTGTCGGCGTCCTTGTCGGCCAGCAGCTGCACCGCGCCGGGCTCGCCGCCCACGGCCTGCACCAGGTAGTTGCTCTCGCGGTCGATGGAGCCAAAGCGGCGCTGCTTGATCTTGAGCAGCTGGTTGGCCACGCGCGTGGCCTCGTGCCCGTTGCGGAAGTTGGCTGCCAGCACGCGCAGTTGCTGGCGTTCGGCCAGCGTGGCGTCCTGCCAGAACAGGCTCTTGACCTGTGCCCACGAGAAAAAGTTGGGGTGGACGATCTGGTTGGAATCGCCGCACAGCAGAAAGTGGCCAGGTTTTTTGAGCGTCTTGAGCACCAGTGCCAGTTGCACCGGTGTGAGGTCTTGCACCTCGTCCACCACTACAAAGTCGTAACGCGGCTGGGCGCGCGCTAGCCAGTCCTGCGCCACCAGGTTCAAGTCAAACAGCTGGGATTCGGCCAGCCAGGCGCGGTATTTCTCGAACAGGTCGTAGAGCGCGTCGCGCCGCTCGGGCGCAAAGATGGACTGGCGCACGCCCAGCGCGCGGTAGGCCTCGCGCGACAGGATGCCTTGCGCCGATGCGGCCAGCACGCCCCGGATTTCCTCGAACGCCTGGTGCGCTTCGATGTCCTTGAACGCTTGGCGGATGCGCGTGAACCAGCCCACAAAGTCGCGCCACAGCGCCTCGCGCCCCGGCGGCACGTGGATGGTTTCGATGAACTCGCGGTACGACAGAAACACCGCCTCCTGCCCAGTGTGCTCAAAGCCGTTGGCGTAGTACAAATCGCGCGCGCTTTGGGCCAAAAACGCCGAGTGCGTCACGTACAGCACCTCGCCTTCGGCGTGCTTGAGTTTTTCCAGCGTGAGGGCGGTCTTGCCGCTGCCCGCGCTGCCCACCACCACCAGCGGGGCGGGTTCGCGGTAGATGGCTTCCTGCACGTCGTCGAACGAGATCGGCTTGTCCAGCAGGTGGACGGCGGCGTGTTCGGGGTGCAGGTAGCGCAGGGGCGGGGCCTGCTGCGCGTCGGTTTCGGCCTCGGCCCAGTCGATGTCGGGGATCTTGGCCTCGTCGATGGTGGCGCCGCGCAGAAAGCGCGACTTGTCGTAGTCGTGGTTGAGGATGACTTCAAGCATCAGCGCGCAGACTTCGCCCTGGTAGGGCACCAGCGTGAACAGCAGGCGGTTGCTGTCGTCCAGGCGCGCGCGGTAGAAGCGGCCCTGGCCCGCCTGGCCCAGCTTCTTGACCTGGGCAGCCCGGAAGTCGCGCGCGGCAATGGCCTGCGCCACCTTGCGGTAGCTCTTGGCAACTTTGTGGGTGTCGAGGCCGGTGTATTCCAGTATGCGCATGGTGTGGGGGCAAAGAGGGGAAGCGTGCAAGCTGCAAGAATACCAGCCAGACCGCCCGCGTAAAATTCTGCCACCGGCACCGACCGACCCCATTCCTGTCTTCATATACAAGCGCAACCGACATGACCCAGCTTTCCAGCACCCCCGTGGCCTCCGTGGCCGAGATCCGCAAGACCTTTCTGGACTTTTTTGCCAGCAAGGGCCACACCGTGGTGGCATCGAGCCCGCTGGTGCCGGGCAACGACCCGACGCTGATGTTCACCAACTCGGGCATGGTGCAGTTCAAGGACGTGTTCCTGGGCAGCGACAAGCGCTCTTATGTGCGCGCCGCGTCGGTGCAGGCCTGCCTGCGGGCCGGTGGCAAGCACAACGACCTGGAGAACGTGGGCTATACCGCGCGCCACCACACCTTCTTTGAAATGTTGGGCAACTGGAGCTTTGGCGACTACTTCAAACGCGAAAGCCTGAAGTGGGCGTGGGAGCTGTTGACCGATGTGTACAAACTGCCCGCCGAGCGCCTGTTGGCCACGGTGTACGAAGAAGACGACGAAGCCTACGACATCTGGACGAAAGAGATCGGTCTGCCGCCCGAGCGCGTGATCCGCATTGGCGACAACAAGGGCGGACGCTACAAGTCGGACAACTTCTGGATGATGGCCGACACCGGCCCGTGCGGCCCGTGTTCCGAGATCTTCTACGACCACGGCGAGCACATCCCGGGTGGCCCCCCAGGCAGCCCCGAGGAGGACGGCGACCGCTTCATCGAAATCTGGAACAACGTGTTCATGCAGTTCGAGATGCACGAAGACGGCTCCCTCACGCCGTTGCCCGCGCCGTGCGTGGACACGGGCATGGGGCTGGAACGTCTGGCGGCCATTTTGCAGCACGTCCACAGCAACTACGAGATCGACCTGTTCGACGCACTGATCAAGGCCGCTGCGCGCGAGACCGGCTGTGCCGACCTGCACAACCCCAGCCTGCGCGTGATTGCCGACCACCTGCGCGCCACCGCCTTCCTGGTGAGCGACGGCGTGATGCCCAGCAACGAGGGCCGGGGCTACGTGCAGCGCCGCATTGTGCGCCGCGCCATCCGCCACGGCTACAAGCTGGGCCGCAAGGCACCGTTCTTCCACAAGCTGGTGCCCGACCTGGTGGCATTGATGGGCGAGGCTTACCCCAGCCTGGCCAACCAGGCGCAGCGCATCACCGACGTGCTCAAGGCTGAAGAAGAACGCTTCTACGAGACGCTGGCCCATGGCATGGACATTCTGGACACCGTCCTGAGCGTCGAGCGCGTGCTGCCGGGCGACGTGGCCTTCAAGCTGCACGACACCTACGGCTTCCCGCTGGACTTGACCAACGACGTGTGCCGCGAGCGCGGCGTGGCGGTGGATGCCGACGGCTTCAACGCCGCCATGGAGCGCCAGAAGGCCCAAGCCCGCGCCGCAGGCAAGTTCAAGATGGACAAGGCGCTGGAGTACCACGGTGCTGGCAACGCCTTTGTGGGCTACGAGCAGCTGGAAGCGCCGCAAGCCAAGGTGTTGGCCATCTACGTGGACGGCGTGTCGGTGGCCGAACTCAAGTCGTGCCAGCACGGCGTGGTGGTGCTCGACACCACCCCGTTTTACGCCGAAAGCGGCGGCCAGGTGGGCGACCAGGGCTTTATTACCAGCGGTTCGGCGCGCTTTGCGGTGGCCGACACGCTCAAGATCAAGGCCGACGTGTTTGGCCACCACGGCGCGCTGGAAACCGGCACGCTGGCCGTGGGCGACCACGTGCTGGCCCAAGTGGACACCGAGTTGCGCCTGGCCACCGTGCGCAACCACAGCGCCACCCACCTGATGCACAAAGCTTTGCGCGAAGTGTTGGGCGCACACGTGCAGCAAAAAGGCTCGTTGGTGACGGCGGAGCGCACGCGCTTTGACTTTGCGCACAACGCCCCGGTCACGGACGCACAGATCCGCGAGATCGAGGCGATCGTGAACGCCGAGATCCTGGCCAACGCCGCCACCGAGGCGCGCGTGATGGACATCGAAAGCGCGCAGCAGACCGGCGCCATGATGCTGTTTGGCGAGAAGTACGGCGAGACCGTGCGCGTGCTCGACATCGGCTCCAGCCGCGAGCTGTGCGGTGGCACCCACGTGCAGCGCACGGGCGACATCGGCCTGTTCAAGGTGGTGGCCGAAAGCGGTGTGGCCGCTGGCGTGCGCCGCATCGAGGCCGTGACCGGCGCCAACGCGCTGGCCTACCTGCAGTCGCTGGAACACACGGTGGCCGAGGCCGCTGCCGCGTTCAAGGCGCCGGTGGCCGAACTGACGCACCGCATCGCGCAGTCGCAGGACCAGATCAAGGCGCTCGAGAAAGAGATCGCCGCGCTCAAGGGCAAGCTCGCTTCGGCCCAAGGCGATGAGCTGCTGGGCCAGGCGGTGGACGTCAAGGGCCTGAAGGTGCTGGCCGCCGTGCTGCAAGGTGCCGATGCCAAGACCCTGCGCGACACGATGGACAAGCTCAAGGACAAGCTCAAGACCGCAGCCATCGTGCTGGCCGCCGTCGATGGCAGCAAGGTGCAACTGGCCGCTGGCGTGACCGCCGACAGCGTGGGCAAGGTCAAGGCCGGCGAGCTGGTCAACTTTGTGGCCCAGCAAGTGGGCGGCAAGGGCGGTGGCAAGCCCGACATGGCCATGGCCGGCGGCACCGACGCCAGCCAGCTGCCCGCCGCGCTGGCCAGCGTGCCGGGCTGGGTTGGCGCCAAGTTGTAATCCCTCCACCGAGCGAACGCGAGCACTGGGCACACCATGAACCACACCCCCATCAGGAAACTGCATGCCCAGAACATCCGTTCGCTCATCTACAAGAGCACGCTGCGCAACTCGCTGATCCCGATCTTCACGATCGAGCTGGTGCTGCTGGTGCTGTATTTCGGCATCAACTTCTACATCTCGCAGCAGAACCAGAACACCTTGCTCAAGGGCGCGCAGGTGCAGGTGCAAGAGATTGCCTCGCGCGAGGTGGGCAACATCAACGCGCAGTTGCAAGAGGCCTCGCGGCTGGCGCAGATGATGCGCGCCGACCACGAGCTGTTCGTGCGTCAGCCGCCACAGGCGTGCGTGCTGCCCAACGGCGAGCCGCAGTTTGGTGTGCACAAGAACGGGGTGTACTTCAAGACCGTGAACAACGGCGGCGCGTCGTTGTACTACTCCAGCGACACCAAAATGGGGCCAGAAGAGCGCCGCAAGGCGCGTTGCAGCGAGGTGATGGACCCGCTGCTCAAGTCGCTGGTGGACACCAGCCCGCTGGTGACGCAGGCCTACTTCAACAGCTGGGACAACATGAACCGGCTCTACCCCTTCATGGAGGATGCGCCTGGCCAGTATGGGCCGATCCTGACCATGACGGACTACAACTTTTACCACGAGGCCGACGCGAAACACAACCCCGAGCGCAAGCCGGTGTGGACGGGCGCGTACTTGGACCCGGCGGGCCAGGGCTGGATGGTGTCGGTGATTGTGCCGGTGTACCGGGGCGATTTTCTGGAGGGCGTGAGCGGGCTGGATGTCACCATCGATTCCTTTGTGCAGAATGTGCTGGGCCTGAAGATGCCGTGGGACGCCGCCACCTTCATGGTGGACAGCCACGGCATGATCCTGGCCTTGCAACCTCGGGCCGAGCAGATCCTGGGCCTGCGTGAGCTCAAGAGCCACGACTACAAGGACAACGTGCGCGAGACGGTGGAAAAGCCCGAGGACTTCAACCTGCTCCAGCGCGGCCACGAGGCCACCCGCGCCCAGATGCAGCGCCTGTTTGCCGACGAGACGCGCATGGCCATGCTCAACATTGAGGGTGTGGAGTACATCGTCAGCCAGGAGATCGTGCCCGAGACCGGCTGGCGCATGATGACGCTCATCGAGAAGAACACGGTGTTTGCGCCCATCACCGAACTGAAGAAAATCAGCGACCGCATCGGCTACCTGGCGATTGCGGTGATGCTGTTGTTCTACCTGATCTTTTTCGTGTACGTGCAGCGCAAGTCGCACAAGCTGGCGGCGCAGTTGTCGGCGCCGATCGAGAACCTGTCGGCCATCACGCGCGACTTTGTGCAAAAGCTCAAGAACCCGCACATCGAGCCGGTGCAGATCGAGGAAATCGACGATTTGGGCAACAATTTCTCGGTCATGATCCGCGAGTTGGAAGCGCGCACCCGCGCTTACGTGGATGCCAAGATCACCGCCGAAGAAGCCAGCCGTATCAAGAGTTTGTTCTTGGCCAACATGAGCCACGAGATCCGCACCCCGCTCAACGGCATTTTGGGCATGGCGCAGCTGATGGTGTACGACGACACCAGCAACGAAGAGCGGCTGGAGTACGCGCACATTCTGCTCGAATCGGGCAACAGCCTGCAAGTGCTGCTGGGCGACATTCTGACGCTGGCCAACACCGAGTCGGGCCAGGTGGTGCTGGACAACCACGCCTGTGAACCGGCCAAGGTGGCGCAGGAGGTGTTTGACCTGCTGGCGCCCAACGCGCAGCTCAAGGGGCTGGCCTTGACCGTGGATTGCGCACTGGAGCCGGGCCAGGTGTTCTGGAGTGACCCGTTGCGCCTCAAGCAGATGCTGACCAACCTGGTCAATAACGCCATCAAGTTCACGGCCCAGGGCACCATCCAGGTGCAGGTGCGTGCGCTGGACGAGCCTGGCGCCGCCGACGCGGGCCTGTGCTGGGTGGAGTTTGCCGTGGCCGACACCGGCATTGGCGTGCCCGCCGACAAGCAGCACCTGCTGTTCCAGCCGTTCACGCAGGTGGATGAGTCCAGCACGCGCGCCTTTGGTGGCAGCGGACTGGGGCTGTCGCTGGTGCGCCAGTTTGCCGAGCTGATGGGCGGGCGCGTGGGCGTGGAAAGTGACCCTGGCCGGGGTTCACGCTTCTGGTTCCAGGTGCCGCTGGCGCTGCACAAGCCCGCGCACTGAGGCGCTGGCCTGCACCCCAGGCTTCAGCCCAGGCAGACCTGGTTGCGGCCCTTGGCCTTGGCCTGGTACATGGCGTCGTCGGCGCGCTTGAGCACGGCATCGACGCTGTGGTCGGTGGGGCTGAACAGCGTCAGGCCCAGGCTGGCCGAGCAGTGGTGCTGCACGGTGTGGGTGCCGTCGTTGTCACCGTCGGTGGGCAGGGGCAGCACGTAAGGCTGGGCCAGCACCTGGCGCACCTTGTTGGCCACGTGCAGCGCGGCACGCTGGGCGGCCCTGGGGTGCAGGCCCAGGTCCAGCAGCACCACCACGAACTCGTCGCCGCCCTGGCGGGCCACGGTGTCCTGGGCGCGCAGGCTGTGCTTCATGCGCCGCGCCGCTTCCTGCAGCAGCAGGTCGCCGGCGGCGTGGCCGTGGGTGTCGTTGAGGGGCTTGAAGTTGTCCAGGTCCAGGAAGATGACCGCGCCGTACTGGTGCGTGCGCATGCCGCGCACCAGCGCCTGCGACAGGCGCTCGTGCAGCAGGCTGCGGTTGGGCAGCTGGGTCAGGGTGTCGTAGAAGGCCAGGTGCTGGATCTGCGCCTCGTAGCGTTTGCGCTCGGTCAGGTCGCGCAGGCTGGCCAGCAGCAGCGCCTCGCCGTCGAGCCGCACGGTGTTGAGCGTGACTTCGGCCGGGAAGAGCTGGCCGTTGTCCAGGCGCTGGTGGACCCACTCGAAGCGGTGGCGGCCCAGGCGCCAGGCGGTGGCGATGTGCTCGTGGGCCAGCGTGGCCGAGAGGTTGCCGCATGGCTGGCGCTGCGGCGAGAGGTCGCCGGGCTGGTGGCGGCAGAACGCGGCCTTGTCGGTTGCGCCAAACAGCTGCAGCGTCATGTTGTTGCAGTCGATGAAGCGTTGCTCCTGCAGCACCAGCACGGCCTCGCTGGTGGCCTCGAACAGGGTGCGGAAACGCAGCTCTGAGCGTTGCAGCGCGGCCTGGGCTTGCATGAGTTCGGTCACGTCGGACGAGAACCCGATCAGGCAGCGCCCCAGCGGCGGGCGCTCCAGCGCCAGCTTGATCGACCAGAAGTGGTGCTTGACGCCGTGGCGGTCGTGCACCAGCTCGTGCCCGGCCTGGCGCTGGCCGCTGGCAAACACGCGGTCGTCCAGCGCCCGGAACTGCGCGGCGGTCTCGGGCGGCAGCAGCTCCTGGTCGGTGTGGCCGATGATGTCGGCCACGTCGCGCCCGTAGAGCTGGGCCACCTTGCCGTTGACGTAGAGGTAGGCGCGGTCGGGCCCCTTCATGTAGATGTGGGCCTCGACGTTGTCGAGCACGGTGTCGAGCAGTTCGCGGTGCGCGCGCAGTTCGCTCTCGGCCTGTTCCTGCGCGGTGATGTCGTTGGAGATGCCGCACAGGCCCACCACCTGGCCCTGTTCGTCGCGCAGCGCCACCTTGACGCTGAGGAAGCTGTGCGTCTGGCCGCTGCTGCTCAGGGTGCGGGTCTCGCGCACGGTCAGTGGCTCGCCGCTGGTCATGACCTGCTGGTCGTTGGCGCGCACCTGGGCGTGGTGAGCCGGGGCCAGGAAGGCGCTGTCGTCGCGCCCGAGGATGTGCTCCGGCGCCGTGTTGAACAGCTGCCCCACCTGCTGGTTGGCGTAGGTGTAGCGGCCCTGGCGGTCCTTGGTGTAGATGCAGGCCTGCACGTTGTCCAGCACGGCGCGCAGTTGGAGCAGTTCGTTGTTCACGTTGAACCTGTCGGGCAAAAAAGGAGAAACGCTATCTTACGTGGTTGCGGGGGCCCTGGCTGCAAAAGTTATCCACAGATTCTGTGTGTAACTTTGATGACGTGCCCCGCCGTGGTGCATGGGTGGGCCTGGGGCGGGCCACTAGCGCTGGGGTGGTGCAAGGGCGCCGCCCACTAGCGGTAGTTGCCACCACGGGGTGCGCCACCGGGCCAGGCAGCGGTGCCAACCAAGGGGAAACCCTGATATGCACAGGGTGCCTAAAAAACAGGCAATCTGTGGCTGGGGGTGGTTGTCAGGTGGCGGCGGGCCAGTCCAGTTGTTGCTGGCTGACAAAGTGGCGTTCCTGCCCGGTCACGGGGTCGGTGAAGCGCACCGCGCGCGCCAGCAGGCGCAGCGGTTCGGCAAAGTCTTCCAGCTCGCCGGGGGCGCGCCGCACGGTGGGGTAAAACTGGTCGCCCAGCAGCGGCAGGCCCAGGCCGTGCATGTGTACGCGCAGTTGGTGGCGCTTGCCGGTCACGGGTTCGAGCTGGTAGCGCGCCCAGCCGCCGCGCTGTTCCAGCAGGTGGATGTGGGTTTCGCTGTTGTGGGGCAGGTTCTCGTGCGGCAGGGCTTCGCGCATCTTGTAGAAAGCGTCTTCTTGCTCCAGGATGTGGCTGCGCCGTGTGTGAGGCCAAGTCAGGTGGGGCGCGGCGGGGGCGATGGCTTCGTAGGTCTTGCCGATGCGCCGTTCGCGAAACAGGCGTTGGTAGGCATCGCGGTCTTGCGGGCGCAGGCTGAACAGCACCAGCCCAGCGGTTTCGCGGTCGATGCGGTGCAGGGGGCTCAGGTCGGGCAGGTTGAGCCGTTGCTTGAGCCGCACCAGCAGGCTTTGGCGCACGTAGCGCCCGCCCGGCGTGACGGGCAGGAAGTGCGGCTTGTCCGCCACCAGCAGGTGCTCGTCCTGGAACAGCACGGTTTCGCGGAACGGGATCTCTGGTTCGTGCGGCAGTTGCCGCCAGTAGTAGGCGCGCAGGCCGTTGCGCCACGGGGTGTCGGGGGGCAACGGCTGGTTGGCATCGTCCACCACTTCGCCGCTGGCCATGCGCTGGGCCCAGTCGTCCCGGCCCACGGCGGGCATGCGCTCGGCCAAATAGTCGAGCAGCAGCCGCCACGGCGGCTGGCGCATGTGGGGCAGCGCCACGCAGCTGGGCGAGACCCCTTCGCGCATCGGGATGGCGGGGTTCTTGGGCACGTGGGCCATAAGCGGGGTGGCGTGGCGGGGTTGAACGGCGGGTTTAGATGCGGCGGAACACCACGTCCCAGACCCCGTGGCCCAAGCGCAGGCCACGGTTCTCGAACTTGGTCAGGGGGCGGTACTCGGGTTTGGGCGCGTAGCCACCCAGGCCCGCGTCGGTGGCGGTGTTGGCCAGGTCGGGGTTGGCGCTCAGCACTTCCAACATCTGTTCGGCGTAGGGTTGCCAGTCGGTGGCGCAGTGCAGGTAGCCGCCGGGCTGGAGTCGGCTGACCAGCTTGGCCACGAAGGGGGTCTGGATCAGACGGCGTTTGTTGTGCTTCTTCTTGTGCCACGGGTCGGGGAAGAAGATGTGGATGCCTGCCAGCGGTTGCCCTGGCAGCATGTGTTCCAGCACCTCCACCGCGTCGTGTTGCAGGATGCGGATGTTGTGGAGGTCTTGCTCGCCAATGCGCTTGAGCAGCGCGCCCACGCCGGGTTCGTGGACTTCGCAGCAGAGAAAGTTGTCGTCCGGGCGCACGCGCGCAATGTGGGCGGTGGCTTCGCCCATGCCAAAGCCGATTTCAAGGATCAGTGGCGCGCTGCGGCCAAAGGCGCTGGTAGCGTCCAGCGGCTGGCCGGTGTAGGGCAGCAAGAAGCGCGGGCCCAGTTCTTCAAAGGCCTTGGCCTGCCCGGTGGTGGTGCGGCCTGCGCGTTTGACGTAGCTCTTGATGGTCTTGGGGTGGGCCACGCCAGCGGGGGCGGTACCGGGGGCGGTGGGGTCAGCGGACGGGGTATCGGGGTGTTCTGTCGTCATGTGTGGGTCCATCAGCGTGTGTGCGTGGCCCGGCATTGTAGAGAGCCCGCCCAAGCGGGTACCCAGTGGGCCAGCGCCTGTGCCACCGTGGTGGCTGTCGAATTCACCGGCAGGCCCAGCACGGCAGCGGCGGTGTTCAGGGCAGCCAGAGCTTGGGCTGGGGTGTCCAGCACCAGAGCTGGTGCTCCGTGCTGCTTGGAGAGTTTTTCGCCATCTGGGCCCCTTACCAAGGGTGTGTGCAAGTATTGTGGGTGTGGCAGCCCCAGCGCGGCTTGCAGCAGGCGCTGGCGGGCGGTGTTGTCGGTCAGGTCTTCGCCGCGCACTATATGGGTGATGCCTTGGGCTGCGTCGTCCACCACCACCGCCAATTGGTACGCCCACAGGCCGTCGGCGCGGCGCAGCACAAAGTCGCCCACGTCGGTGGCCACGTCCTGTTGTTGCGGCCCCAAGCGGCGGTCGGTCCAATGTTGTACGGCAGGCCAATGTAAGCGGCGGGTGCATGCCTCCACGTGCAAGCGCCAAGCGCGGGCGGGCTGGCCGTGCAGGCCGCCGTGTTCGGGGCGGCAGGTGCCGGGGTACACCCACTCGTGGTGCCGCTGGTGTGCTTGGCCACGTGCGGCCTGGGCGGTGGCAATGGCTTTGCGGGTGCAGGCGCAGGGATAAGCCAGCCCGTGGGCTTGCAACTGTTCCAGCGCCGTCTGGTAGGCCGCACCGCGTTGCGATTGCCACAGCACCGGCCCATCGCTGACAAGGCCACAGGCGGCGAGCTGGCGCAGGATTGCGGTATCGGCACCGGGCTGGCAGCGCGGGCCGTCCACGTCCTCGATGCGCACCAGCCAGCGCCCGTGGTGGGCACGGGCATCCAACCAACTGGCCAGTGCCGCCACCAGCGAGCCCGCGTGCAGCGGCCCGGTGGGCGAGGGCGCAAAGCGCCCGATGTAACTCACGCCAACTTCAGGCCCAGTTCCAGGCCCGACACGAAAGCGTCTTCCACCCGGTGCCCCAGGCACCAGTCGCCGCACAGGCCCAGACCCAGGCTGGCATCCCACAGGTAGGGCTGGCCCAGTGGCTGTTGGGTTTGCGCGTACAGCCAACGGTGCGCGGCGCTGAAGCTGGGTTGCGCGTGGATGCCGCTGACCTCGGCAAAGGCCTTGAGCAGCTTGGCGGTGACGCGCTCGGCACTGTCGTTGACGTGTTCCGCCGTCCACGCCGGGTTGGCCTGGATCGTCCAGCGCTCAATGCTGCCCCGGCCCGGCTTGCTGGCTTCGCGCACCATCCAGCTGATGCGGTGGTGGGTGCTGCGCGCGGCGTTCCACTGCGGGCCAATGTGTGGCAGGTTGGGTTGCATGGCTTGCGGGTAGGCCACCATCAGCGTCCAGCACGGGGCCACTGTGACCGGGGCCAGTGCTTGTTGCAGCGCGGGGGCCAGTTCGGACGCTTGCAACAGCGCCAGTGCCTGCGGATGCGGCGCGGCCAGCACCACTTGGTTAAAGCCGCCATAGACGTGCTGCGTGTTTTCGGGGCCGGTGGTGCGCAGCTGCCACTGTTCGGGGTGCAGCGCGTCGCGCTCGATGCGTTCGACCTTGGTCTGGCGCTGGACTTGCACCTGGTGGGCGTTGGCGGCCAGTTGCTCGCCCCACTGGCGGGTCAGGCTGTTCATGCCGGGGGCGGGTACCCAGTGCGGCTCCAGTGGCGGCGGGTTGGTGGCCACGGCCTGGCCGGTTTCGTCCAGCACACGCACGGTGGTCACGCTCCACGGGCGCACCAGATCGGGCGTGGCTTGCAGCGCGGTGGCAAAGCGGGGGTCGCGCACGGTGAAGTACTGCGCGCCGTGGTCGAAGGTGCCAAATTCGGTGGACTTGGTGGACATGCGCCCGCCGTAGCCCCGGCTTTTTTCCAGCAACGTGACGCGGTGGCCCGCTTGCACCAGTGCGCGGGCGCAGCTCAGGCCCGCCATGCCAGCGCCCACGATGGCGATGTGGCGCGGCGTGCCCGCACGGGCAGGCGACAGGCTGGGGGTGGTGGAAGTGGAATGTGGCATGGTTGAGGCTCCTGATGCCACCACTGTAACAGCCACCGTGGTGCAACAAGCGGCGGTGTAGAGGCCGATTCATCAGCAAAGCCCATAGGGTGTGCCGTATGGCAATCCGAGGCACAATGTTGGCGGTTGGGCGCCCGCCGGGCGCCGTGTTTTTTCAGGAGCAGATGTATGGCAAAAGTGGTCGTGGTTTACCACTCGGGTTATGGTCACACCCAGCGCGTGGCGCAGCAAGTGGCCCACGGCGCCGACGCCGAGTTGCTGGCCATCGACGCCGACGGCAACCTGCCCGCCGACGGCTGGGATACGCTCAACGCGGCAGACGCCATCATCCTGGGCAGCCCGACCTACATGGGCGGCCCCAGCTGGCAGTTCAAAAAGTTTGCCGATGCATCGTCCAAAGCCTGGTACGCCCGTCAGTGGCAAGACAAGGTGTTTGGCGGCTTTACCTGCAGCGCCAGCCTCAACGGCGACAAGGGCGCGGCCATGATCCAGCTGCAGACGCTGGCCTCGCAGCATGGCGGCCTGTGGGTCAGTCTGGGCCTGCTGCCGTCCAACAGCACCACCGCCACCCGCAACGACGTGAACAACCTGGGCGGTTCGGTGGGCCTGCTGGTGCAGTGCGCTTCCAACGCGGGTGCTGATGAAATCCCAGCAGGCGATTTGGAAACCGCCCGCAGCTACGGTGCGCGCGTGGCCGCCGTGGCGGCCAGGTTGGCGGGTGCCTGATGCCCGCTGAGCGCCGCTGAAGCGCACAGTCGGCAACACCCACGCCCTGCCGTGGCACCAGTTGGTGCTGCTGCAGGGCGTTGTGCTGGGTGGCGGTCGGCTTCAGGTGCCGTTGGCCAGCGCCACAAAGTCGCGCCGCTCCAGCAGCCACGACACCGCAAAGCCCGCCACCAGGCCCCAGAAAGCGGCCCCGATGTTGAACAGCCCCATGTCGGTGACCGTGACCAGCAAGCTGACCAGTGCGCCCAGCGAGAACTTGCCGTTGAACGACCCCACAAACGCGCCTTGCAGCACGCGCAGCATGGCCAACCCGCCCAGCGCCATGATGTAGGCCTTGGGCGCGGCCAGCATCAGGTCGGTAAAGGTGGGGGCCATCAGGCCAAACAGCACGCCAAAGGCGCCAAACGCGAGTGCGCCGGTGTAGTGCCGTTCGCGTTCGCCCGAGGAGGTGAGCAGTGCGTTGCTGGGGCCGGTCAGGCACGTGCTGACGGCACCGACCGCCGCACTCAGCGCCGCACCCACGCCACAGGCCACCGCAATGCTGTTGACGGGCGGCGCGTGCCCGGCGCCCTTGAGCACCACCACGCCCTGGCCGTTTTGCACCACCAGTACCGTGATGGCCAGCGGCAACACCAACTCCACCAGCGCACCCACCGACCACACCGGGGCTTGCACCAAGGGCTGTGCCCAGCTGAAGTGGCCCAGCGTGCTGGTGTCGATGCGGCCCAGCAGTGCAATGGCCAGCGCACCCACCAGCATGGCGCCCAGAATGGGCGGCATGCGCTTGCCCAGCGCAGGCGCCGCCGACAGCAGCAGGAACACCACCACCATCGGTGCGGTGATCCACACATCGGCGTGCAGCGAGCGCACCAAGTCCAGCCCAAAGCGCAGGAATACGCCTGCTACCATGCCCATCACGATCGGCATGGGCAACGACGACATCAACCGCTTCACCCAGCCGCTGAAACCCAGCAGCAAAATCAGCGCACTGGTGGCGTAGAAGGCTCCGATCACCTCGGCAAAACTCAGGTGTTCCAGCGCGGGGCCCACCAGCACCGTGCCTGGAATCGTCCAGGCAAAGCCCAGCGGCGTTTTGTAACGCCAGCTCATGGCCATGGTGACCAGCCCGTTGATGAAGAACACGCCAAACACCCACGATGCCAGCTCCGCCGCCGACAGCCCGCCGCGCGTGCCCACCGACAAAATGACCGCCAGCGGCCCGGTGGCTGAAAAGATGAACGCGATCAGCCCGTTGGCAAAGTAGCCCAGGCCAAAGTCGGACACGATCTGGCGCAGGCCGGGGCGGGTGTGGGTGGGGGGTTCGAGGTGGGCCAGCATGGGGCGGTTGTCTCCGTCAATGTTTGTAAGAATGTACAAAGGTTCGCATTGTGCCGGTTATTGACCGCCCCCGATGCACCATGCCGGTGCGCTGGCCAGTGGTGGCATGATGGCGGGATGTTCGTACATCTTCGCTTGCATTCCGAGTTTTCCGTGGTCGATGGCACCACACGTCTGGACGAGGCGGTGGCCGCTGCCGCCGCCAGTGGCCAGCCCGCGCTGGCCGTGACCGACCTGAACAACCTGTTCGGCGCGGTCAAGTTCTACAAAACCGCGCGTGGCGCTGGCGTGCAGCCCGTGCTGGGCGCCGAGGTGCTGCTGCAAGGGCTGGGGCCGGAGGCGGCCCCCGGTGCCTCGGTGCTGCACCAGAGCCTGCCGCGCTTGCTGCTGCTGGTGCAAAACCACCAAGGCTACCTCAACCTGTGCGAATTGCTGGCCCGGGGCTGGACGCGCAATGTGGTGCGCGACCAAGCCGCGTTGCGCTGGGAGTGGCTGCAAGAGCTGCACGAGGGGTTGATCGTGCTGTCGGGCGCGCACAGCGGGCCGGTGGGGCTGGCGCTGCTGGCCGGTGACGAGGCCAAGGCCGCCGACACCGCACTGCAACTGGCGCAGGCGTTTCCGCACCGTTTTTACCTGGAGCTGCAACGCGCAGGTCGCCCCGACGACGAGCGCCACGTGGTGGCGGCGGTGCAGTTGGCGGCGCGCCTGCAATTGCCGGTGGTGGCTACGCACCCGATCCAGTTTTTGGCTCCGGACGACTACGAGGCGCATGAGGCCCGCGTTTGCATCGCCGAAGGCGAGATTCTGGGCAACCAGCGCCGCATTCGCAAGTTCACGCGCGACCAGTACTTCAAATCCAGCGCCGAGATGGCGGCCCTGTTTGCCGATATCCCTTCGGCACTGGCCAACACGGTGGAGATTGCGCGGCGTTGCCACCTCACGCTCACGCTGGGCAAGCCGCAATTGCCCAACTTCCCGATTCCGCCTGTCAACGGCGTGGTGATGTCGGTGGAGGACTACTTCCGCCATGTCTCGCACGAAGGGCTCAACGCCCGCCTGTTGCACCTGTACCCGCAAGAAGCCGAGCGCGAGCGCCAGCGCCCGCGCTACGTCGAGCGGCTGGAGTTCGAGCTGGGCACCATCCTCAAGATGGGTTTTCCGGGCTACTTCCTCATTGTGGGCGACTTCATCCAGTGGGCGAAGGAAAACGGCTGCCCCGTGGGGCCGGGCCGGGGTTCCGGTGCGGGGTCGCTGGTGGCGTATGCGCTGCTCATCACCGACCTCGATCCGCTGCAATACAACCTGCTGTTTGAGCGGTTCCTGAACCCCGAGCGGGTGTCGATGCCCGACTTCGACATCGACTTTTGCCAGACCAACCGCGACCGCGTGATCGACTACGTGAAGGACAAGTACGGCAAGGATGCGGTGAGCCAGATTGCCACCTTTGGCACCATGGCCGCGCGTGCCGCCATCCGCGACGTGGGCCGCGTGTTGGACTTTCCGTACGGTTTTTGCGACGGCATCTCCAAGCTCATTCCCAACAAGCCGGGCATGAGCGTGACGCTGCAATACCCGCCCAACCCCAAAAAAGCGGGCGACAAGAACAACTACGCCATCGACATGGAGCCGGTGCTGGCCGAGCGCATCCGCAAGGAGGAAGATGTCAAGACCCTGATTGAGCTGGCGCAAAAGCTCGAGGGCATGACCCGCAACATTGGCATGCACGCCGGGGGGGTGCTGATTGCGCCGGGGAAGCTGACCGATTTTTGCCCGCTGTACCAGCAGCCGGGCAGCACATCGGCGGTGAGCCAGTACGACAAGGACGACGTAGAAGCCATCGGCTTGGTCAAGTTCGACTTTTTGGGGCTGGCCACGCTGACGATTTTGGAGCTGGCCAAGGAATTCATCGTCCGCCGCCACCCCGAGCAGCAGGGCTTTGCGTTCGAGAACATCTCGCTCACCGACAAGGCCACCTACAAACTGTTCCAGGACGGCAAAACCGAATCGGTGTTCCAGTTTGAAAGCCGGGGCATGCAGGGCATGTTGCGCGATGCCAAACCCACCCGGCTGGAAGACTTGATTGCCCTCAACGCCCTGTACCGTCCGGGGCCCATGGACCTCATCCCCAGCTTTGTGGCGCGCAAGCACGGGCGCGAGGAAGTCATCTACCCGCACCCGCTGGTGGAGCCGGTGCTGGCCGAAACCTACGGCATCATGGTGTACCAGGAACAGGTGATGCAGACCGCGCAGGTGCTGGGCGGCTACAGCCTGGGCGGTGCCGACATGCTGCGCCGTGCCATGGGCAAGAAAAAGCCCGAGGAAATGGCCGAACACCGGGGCCTGTTCCGCCAGGGCGCCGCCGAGAAGGGCATCAGCCAGGACAAGGCCGACGAGGTGTTCGACCTGATGGAGAAGTTTGCGGGCTATGGCTTCAACAAGTCGCACGCGGCCGCCTACTCGCTGCTGGCGTACCACACGGCCTGGCTCAAGGTGCATTTCACGGCGGAGTTTTTCTGCGCCAACATGACCATTGAAATGGACGACACCGACAAGCTCAAGGTGTTGTTCGAGGATGCGCTCAAGTTTGGCCTGACGTTTGATCCGCCGGACGTGAACCGTGGCACCCACCGCTTCGAGCCGGTGTCGGACAAAGTGATCCGCTACGGGTTGGGGGCCGTCAAAGGCACCGGCCAGCAAGCCATCGAGGCCATTGTGGCGGCGCGCGAAGGGCGCGGCGTGGGGCCGCGTGGCGATGTGGTGGGGCCTTTTACCAGCCTGTTTGATTTTTGTGCCCGTGTGGACCGCAGCCGCCTGAACAAGCGCACTGTCGAGGCGCTCATCAAGGCCGGGGCGTTTGACAGCCTGCACCTTAACCGTGCCGCGCTGCTGGCTTCGGTGGAGCGCGCATTCGACTACGCCACCGCACAGCAGGCCAACGCCAACCAAGGTGGCCTGTTTGACCTGATGGGAGCCGATGAACAAGGGGCCAGCACGCAAGAGCCTGAACTGGCCGACGTGTTGCCTTGGGGTGTGAAAGAGCGCCTGACGTTCGAGAAAACCGCGATAGGCTTCTACCTGTCGGGCCATTTGTTTGATGAGGTGGAACGCGAGGTACGCCACTTTGCGCGCAAGCCGCTGGCCGAGGTCAGCGACAGCCGCGAGCCCATGCTGCTGGCGGGCATCGTGGGCGACTTGCGCGTCATCAACGGCCAGCGTGGTAAGGTGGCCATCTTCAAGCTGGACGACAAGACGGCCACGCTGGAAGCCACCGCCGACGAGGCTTTGCTTAATGCGCACAAGACTCTGTTGCAAGACGACGAGCTGGTGATTGTGCAAGTGCTGGCACAGCCCGACCGCTTCTCGGGTGGCTTGCGTTTGAAGGTGCAGCAACTGTACGACTTGCCGACCGCCCGTTGCCGCTTTGGCAAGTACCTGCGTGTGGTGGTGCAAGACCGCCTGCCCGACATTGCCGCTCTGGTGCGCGACTTTCCACCCCGCCACGAGGCCACCGAACAGGGCGATGTGGTGCGGGCCTTGTCGGTGCGGGTGCAGTTGCAACGCCCCACGGTGCGCTGCGAGGTGCAGCTGGGCGAGGTGGCGCAGTTCTTCCCGACCGACGCCGCCTTGGCCAGTTGGGCCGCCCAAGCGCACCAGCAGCAGGCCGAGATCGTGTTTGCCTGACGCCTGCGCCGCCGCCGGGGCTAGGCGCAAGCGGCACGCTGGCTTAGAATCAGCGCCGTATCGAAAGAACCGTTGCGGCCATGGCCGTGAAAGGCTTTCATTTTGTAACCAAATGTGGTGAAGATGACCAAGCCTTTCATTGCCTTGTGCCCCGAGGTGACCCGCGCCGACGCCCTCAATCTGATGGACTGGCTGGAGGACGAGTGTGTCACCCAGTACCTGAGCGACTCGCGCCATGTGTCCCGCTTCATCGAGCAAGTGGTGGGGCGCGTGCAGTTGCCCACCCTGACGCACCTGTTTAACCAGGGTGGCCGCTTCTTTATGGCCTACGACCGGCACGACACCCCGGTCGGTTTTGTGCGCCTCGTCAAAACGGGCGAGGACTGCGAAATGGTGCTGGTGATTGGCAACCGCGCACGCTGGGGCCGCAAACTGGGCGCCAGCGCCATCCGCGAAGGCATGAAGCTGGCCTTTTTTGACATGCGCGCCGACAAGCTGGTGGCCAAGATCCATGCCGACAACGCCCGTTCGCTCAAGGCTTTTCAGTGCTGCGGCTTTGAGCTGGAAAACGCCACGCCCACGCTGCAATCGTTTGCCATGACGTCGCAGCGTTACCTGCGGCTCTTGCGCGAGCACCGACCCGAGCACGTGACCGAAATCCACATCACCGAGTTGGACCAAGCGCGGCTGAGGCGTTTGCTGGCGTTGGAGCCGTTGGAGCAAGATGTGGCCATCTTTGAGCTGGAGCACGAAATTGAGCGCGCCACCGTGGTCGATCCGCGCCAAGTGGCGCAGGACGTCATCACCATGAACTCCCGCGCCTTGGTGCAGTTGGACGATGAGGAAGTGGAGGTGGCGCTGGTGTACCCCGAGGACGCCGACGACCGCGCGGGCAAGCTGTCGGTGTGCTCGGGCGTGGGCACCGCCATTTTGGGCTACAAAGAGGGCGACGCTTTTGCGTGGCGCCTGCACAACCGCACCCGCCAGATTCGGATTGAAAAAGTGCTGTACCAGCCTGAGGCGGCGGGCGACTTTCATTTGTAATTTGCAGTGAGCCACACGCCGCACCCGTGCCCCAGCCGCTGATGGCGCACGGGCGCTGAGGCGCTGAGGCGCTGGGGGGCGTTCAGTTCAGCGCGCGTTCAAGGTCTGGACTTGGGCGCGCAGCTCGGGCAGCAGGCGCGCTGCCAGTTGCAGTTGGCTGCACAGCAGGCTGTCCAAGGGGCAGGCGCTGTCGGGTGGCGTACCCGGTGGGCAGGCGGCCAGCGTGGCTGGGTCGGCGCGTTGCTGCAAGGCTTGGGCCAGTTGTTCCAGCTCGGTGGCCAAGGTGGCAGCGGTGTGCAAGGTGGCCGTGTCCAGTGGGCCGAGGTCGGCATCGCCCCGGTGCGCGCCCAGCGCCGAGATGTAGTTCAGCGAGATGTGCGCCAGCAGCACAAAGCGGCCGCTGGTGGCTTCGTGGCGGCGCACGCGTTGCGGCTCCTTGAGCATCGCGGCCAATGCGTTGGACAGCGCCGCATCGGCGTTGTGTGCGTCGCGCCGGGCAATGCGGTAGCGCAGGTGGTCTTGTTTGCCGCTTTGGTATTGCGCCACCACCTCACGCAGGTAGGCCGCTTGCGTTTTTAAAGCCTGCGCAGCCAAGCGGTGCCATTGCCGGGCTTGCCAGTTGGGCAACAACAGCCAGGCGGCCAGGCCTGCAATGCCGCTACCAATGGCGGTGTCGAGCAGCCGTGCCGGTATCACCCCTTGCCCCATGCCCAGTTGGTGGAAGTTGAGCAGCAGCAGCGTGGTCACGGCCCCGGTGGCCAGCACGTAGCGCGTTTGGCGGGTGCCAAAAAACAAGGCCCCTGCCGCCACCACAAACACCGATTGCAGTACCGGCTCAGGAAACAGCCGAATCAGTGCCCAGCCCACCGCCAACCCCAGCACCGTGCCCACGGCCCGTTGGCCTAGCCCGGATATTTCACCATAGCCCGTAGAAATGAGGACGGCATTGCCCTTGAAATGCCCGAACATCGAGGTATCGAATCTGGATGAGAGGACGGGCAATGCCGAAACCAAACTGTACACCGCAAACAACTGCCGATGAGGTTGGCGTGATTGATTTTGGCCGACTGGGCCGACGCAAGATCGAGGGCCGCTTCGATGGCGGCAGCATGACCAGCGATGCCGGGGTGATGCTGCTGGCCGAAGTGGACCGCAGGCTGGGCT
>NZ_NWBQ01000024.1 GCF_002837135.1 Macromonas bipunctata
CGTTTTCTGAGACGACCCCAGACAGAAAGATGGATAAGCAGCCAAAGCACAGCCTTGGGCGATATCCCCGTTGAGTTGATGGAAACATCGGGTGGACTGCTCAGGATTCTGTACTTGGACGGCCTGTAGAATTCATCGTAAGAATGACATTTATGAAGCGAGCTCACCTATCAAGTATCGAGGTACTCAGCGACTTCAGCATGCGGTTATTCTTCGTCGGTGGTGAGGCCTACACCATAAATTTTCAGCCATTGTTCGAGGAATCGCTTGGCTTGGCACCACTGCGGGATGCTCGACAGTTTGCCAATGCCACCCTGGTAGAGGGTGAGGGCTGGACAGTAGCGTGGCCCGAACTGGACATCCAGATTGGGGCAGATACGCTGTGGCTGGATGCGCAGGCACAAAATGCCGAAGCCGAAAAAACGCGCATCTTCGCCCAGTGGTGTGCACGCTAAGCGATTAGCCAGTCGCAATCAGCACGGGCGTTGGGCATGACACCGCGAGCCATCAATGCTTCTGGCACAGGCGGTTACGATGCCGGAGTAGAAGTGCTCACTGCTGTTTGAACCTCACAAAAATTTACGCTCGAATTTTTATGGTTCTCGATATTACTACGCATATCTACCACATCCCATACTTGTAACTCCCACGGAAAATAAAAGTTGCTTCTGTTTTTGAAGTACACATGCAAGCCGCGATAGCCCGCTTTATCGCGAAAATACCAGTTTTTCAAGTTCAGCTCATCTTGCCAGTCGTCCAGCACCTCCATGACTGCATCGACTTCATCGGCGGTTAAGATGATGCGTGCAGCAAAAATGTCATTTAACCAATTGTTCACAGGGTATTGGTCTTCGCGACTGGCGTAGCGTTCGAGTTCCTCTTCTATGCGCTCGCGGGTTTTAACACGGTAGAAATATTTGATATCAATATCTGCCGTTATTAAGTAATCGTTGATGCACTCATGCAGGGTTAGACGGTAGCGGTAGATGTGCGCAGCAGGCACATGAGTCATGGTTCTGGAGAGGTTGATTTTCTTTATCTTGCCGGTTTCAAAATAATCGCGTGAAAAGTCATGGTGCAAACGGTTGATTTCACTGACTATTTGTCGAACTTGGTTTACTTTCTTCATTTTAGAAAGCGAACCGCAGTGCAACAAAGCCATTTTTCTGCATCAATACCTGATTAGCCCACCAAAACGGCTTTGTTGCGCAAATAGGTAGAACAAAATATTGTTATATCAACAACTTACAAAGTATCGGCCTCCATGCTTACGCGTAAAGTCGAGATTTTTGCCATCTAAAATACTCTAAGTTATTGATTTCAAACAGATAAATTATGCAACAAAGCCCACCAAAACTGCATGTATGCGTTTATCAATCTTGTACCCGCCGAGGAGTGCTGTTTCCTTGGTAATGTTAAATTGCATGGCAGTACGGGCGACTTCAATGATGGGTTGCGTCACTTTTAGCTGACCACGTTCTTTAAAAAACCGAAGTACGGGTTCCAAGTGCCACAGTGAAGTACTGCCAGTGTGCAGCGGTTCTGGAAAGCTGTCAGTATGCGCAATCATCATTTGACGTACATTTTGCCGAGACATACCCAAGAGGTCGGCCACTTCTGTAAGCCCCACAAAATCAGGGCCGACTTCCACTAGGCGCGCTCCTGGTAGGGTCTTTTTTACGTCCTCGATGGCACTCAAGATGGCAGTTTCCGCACAATCCGCTTCCCGTACAAACTCCAAACCCAAGTGCCCGGCAACACCAATTCCCACCATAGCATCATCGCAACCGGCAGCTCCCAGACGTTCTACAATCTCGTCGTGGTTCGAGTCCTTGGGGTTCAGTTTGAACTGTAGCGTGAATTCGTATTCCATCGTTTACTCCGCAGAAGTGCTGTTCATGTCGTGAGCTGCTATGGCCTGCTGCTTTTTATAGGTCGTACAGTTATCGACCACCCTTTTGAGCTGCTTGGCGAAATTTCCAGGATTCTTCGGGGTACTCCAGATACTGGTGATGCAGAATGTTCCACACCGACAGGCTTTATCGTTGTAGGGACAATACATTTTTCCCCAAGCATGAGCACCACCGACGGCAACTTCCCAACCATGAGCCTCAGCGTGTTGAATAGCGGCCTCAACTTCTTTGTTCGGATGCTTTGCTCGTGCCATGGCTGTTATGATACTGGCCCAGCGCATTGGTTGTCAACTGACAATTTATTGTCACGGCGAGCAGCCTGAGGGTCATCGTCACGCCTGAGCAGCCAATTGCTCGACGATGTGGTGCTCCGTACTGGATGTGGCTCATTCGGTGCTCTCTCCTTCGGGGTCAAACGCAGCCCTCACTGCCCCGACAATCTGTAAGTGCAGGTCAAAAAATGCCCCGCCTTCTTCGAATATCTGAGGCAACGCTTTACGTAACTTGTTGCTCACGACCCAGTTTTCCTGGCGCAACGACCGGATGATGCGGTCAGCATCAGCATTTGGCATTTCGACCACGGCTTTCAAAGCCTGCAGTGCAGCATCGTACTGCCGCAACAACTGTGCCTCATCGGCCATTTCGTGCTCAACCGTTTGGCGCAGCACCGAGCTTAGATAGCGCACCTGCCCAGTTAAGTCCGGATAGCGCCACGCATGCTGGGCATCTTGAATTTGCAAAAACTCAAAATTGGTCTCCACACCATCTTGGCAGGTACGCCGCGGGCCAAAGCGGTAAGCATCAGCATACAGCCGCATGAACGGCTTGGAAAACTGCTCCAGTGCCGCGTCGTAATCAGCACGCCCCCTGGCACTACCCGCAATGGTGGCCGACACCGGCACAATCAGGTTGATGGGCACCGCGTTGTCGGCGGTCAGTAAATGATTGATGAGAAAGCGGTGCACCCGCCCATTGCCATCGGCCAGTGGGTGCAGGTACACAAAAGCAAAGGACACCGCAGCCGCCCGGGCCACCGGGTTGGCACCACGGGTCTTGGTTTCATATGCCTTCAACGCCGTCAACATATCGGCCACCATGACCTCGTCGGGGGCGATGTAGTGCACCACCTGCGCCCGGAAGCTGTTCTCGCCAACGAACACGGGTGATTGGCGAATGCCCACCCGCAGCGCGCGTTCACCCAGTACCGCCTTTTGCAAGGTCAGCAAAGCATCCGGGGTCAGCGGGTCGTCCATGCGCCCACTGAATTCACCTATCGCCGCAGCAAAACGCTTGACGCGGTCGGCCTGGTCGGCTTCGTGCTCAATGGCAAAGCTGGCCCGCGATTCTTTGAAGGTGAGCCATGCTGCACTGCGCAATAACAGCTCGGGGCCATAGGTGTCGTCCAGCGCCTGCACACCTGCAGCCACATCGAACAGCCAACCACGCTCGGCCTCAGGCCCTAGGTACACCATAGGGCAAAACGCTGGGAGGCCTGGAAGGTTGTTATTGATACGCCAGCGGCGAATACGCTCCGGCTTCTGGGCTGTCAAATAGAGGCTCGCATCGATGGCATCTACATACGCCACATTGGCTGCCGTGTCGGGCACGGGCAGTGTATGACCGGTGAACCATTCGTACAAAAACGCGGTGCGGCGGGCATAACGGCCAGTGGGCTCATCTTGCACCCATGCGACCACCTCTGCCGGGCTGATGCGAGCAAACAAGCGCGACAAAAACTCCAGGTTCAGCTGGTCGTATTTCAGGCCAAACTCAAAGTGACCCCGAAAGTTGTCGGCAGGCTGGTACTGCGCTGGCCAAGTCAGCGTTTCACCTTGTGGCGTGATGGCCCGCTGGCGCACCGCACCCAGTCGGCTATGGCTGAACAAAGGCTGAACCAGCTCTATGCCATGCTGCTGCGCCAAGCGCTGAAAGCCCAATGAAGTGTCTGACATGGCCAATATTTGAGTAAGAAGGCCACTATTTTGATATGGAAAACCGCTTCTTACACTAAAACAGTAAAAACTAGGATTGGCGACGTGCATAGGCTTCGTTACACAAGCACTCCGAAAGCAGGTACCAAGGGGAGCCACACTCAAACTTAAGGGTAAACCCTATGTTTTGACGTGAAAACGACTTACCCAAAGATGCAATATCTAAATAGAATTAAGGATGTTTGGACTTTATATACGATAAAAATAATCAAATCTTAGGGATTTTGAAAAAAATGACTCAGCCATCCCCCGAATGCCTCAGTGGCATTGCACCACTTCCTGACCCCATCCGTCAAGCGCAAAGCCCAAAAAAATGGATGTACGTTTCTGAGGGTGAAGCTCAACGTTACGCCAATCGTCAAAAAGCCGAGCTGTCGCGCAAGAAAGCATCGTTCTGGTACGCGTCTAGGACGACTTTGACACTTTTATTGGGCTTGTCGGCTTGGGTCTACGCCTCTGGGGAGATGAACAACGACAAAGGCACGCAGCAGTCGGTCGGTCATCAGGAGACCAAAGATGTCACTGAGGTGCTGTCATCGACAACGCTTGACGCGAAGCAAGTCACACTCAATCAGGCGATTGCGGCGCTGGACGAGGCACACCAAAAGACCCTTCTGCTCAAAAACCAAATCGAACAACTGCAGGAAAAGCTGCAAGCGGTCACAGCGACCCAACAAGATGAAGGTTGCGACTGCCATTCGGCCAAGACTCAGCTGGAGGTCACAACCATCAGCCCAGCCACTCGTCCGCAAATCTGATTTGGTTGCGGCCCTTGGCTTTGGAGCGGTACATGGCATCGTCGGCTCGGCGCAGAATGGCATCGGCGTTGCTTTCCGATGGCCGAAACACCGTCACACCCAGGCTCGCGGTGCATTGGTGCTCCACGGTTTTGGTGGGGCCACCGTTCTTGTCGATGCTGAGCACATAGTTGCGTGCCAAGGTCTCCCGCAGCTTTTCGGCCACGAGCGTGGCTTCTTGGATGGCCATGCTCCAGTCGGGGTTGAGCTCAATGAGCAGCACCACGAACTCGTCCCCACCCAACCGTGCCACCGTGTCTTGCCCGCGCACGCTCGACAACAGCCGGTGTCCCACTTCCTGCAACAAGCGGTCGCCCGCCACATGGCCATGCCGGTCGTTGAGCGGTTTGAAGTTGTCGAGGTCGAGGTAGATGACGGCACCGTGGTGCTGGCTGGGGTGGTGCTGACGTTGCCCGTGGACCGCTACATCGGCCTGGGCATCCCGGTCATTGTCCAAGCTTTCGAGCAACCGTTGCCCGCCTACGATTTTTTGGGCAAGATGGCCTTCACGGTGTTTTCGTTGGGGACAGGCTTCAAGGGCGGTGAAGTCACACCTTTGTTCTACATCGGTGCAACGCTGGGCAACGCATTGGCCCCTGTATTGCAGTTGCCGTTTGCGCTGTTAGCGGGTGTGGGCTTTGTGGCGGTGTTTGCGGGCGCGTCCAACACGCCGATTGCCTCGACCTTGATGGCGATGGAACTGTTTGGGGCCGATGTGGGGGTGTACGCGGCCATGGCGTGTGTGGTGAGCTACCTGTTCTCGGGTCACACCGGCATCTACCGTTCGCAACGGGTGGGCCACGGCAAACACCGCTCTGTGCCCGAGGGCATCAAGCTGGGTGAGTTGTCGGCAAAGAAGCCATCCGCGCCACCCACCGATAGGCTTAGGCCATGACGTTGATGTTGTTGCCCATCGTAGCGGTAGGACGCGAAACCGGTGCCATTTTGGGGCCATAACTTTCGGGTTCCACAGCGCGTGTGCTGCCGTCACGGTTGCCATCGCGGTCCAAACCTGTCATCGGAGCCGATGCCGCTTGGGCCATCTTTTGGAACTGAACCATGTACGCTTGCGATTGACCGGAAGAAACAGCTGCAACCATGATGATGACCTTTTATTTGGTAAAGTAAAAGTTCATTGTGTGGGGTTGAGCTGAAGCTTTGCTGAAGCCCGCATCCAGCCCATTGCACCCACGGTTGCCAGGGAGTCGGTCATGTTGTTGGGCCACTGGTATCCCGCCACCACGCCACCACAAAAGCGATACCCACCAGTACCGCGATGGCGCTGGCGACCAGAACCGCCCCAGCGGCCATGTCTTTTGCCACCCCAATTTCGGGATGTTGGTCTGGATGCAAATGGTCGGTCAATGTCTCCAGGGCCGAATTGAACAACTCCGCGAGCAGCACCAATCCCGTGACCACTACCACGATGGCCCACCACACAGGTGCCGGACGGGCAATGCACAACAGAACCAGAACGCCAACGGCGACGAGCACGTGTGTACGAAAGCTGCTTTCTCGACGAAAGGTCAATGCAATACCTTTGAGCGCGAAGCCCAAGCGTTTGATGAAAGGCTGGCCTTTCATGGGTCGGGAGTCCTTGCGTTGGCGTTGAGCTCTGCCACTCCCCACCAGGCCAGTGCCCAAGCCGTGCCGCCTGCCCAACCCGCCAGCACGTCGGTGGGCCAATGCACCCCCAGGTACACCCGACTACAACCAATCAGCAGGGTCAACAGCACCGCAGCGGCCAGTATGTAGCACTTCAACAGTGTCGATTGCGCCAACCTGGCCAGCATGGCACCCAAGGTCAGGTAGACCAACGCGGACACCATGGCGTGCCCGCTGGGGAAACTCGCCGACAACACCATGTCACCATGCGGAAAAAGCTCGGGTCGCGGCCGATTGAACAGTTCTTTGAGTACAAAGACCATCGCGGTGCCACTGACCGAAGACACCAAGACGAACAGCGCCGAACGCTGCCGCTGCGCCAACACCAAAAACACTGTGGCAATGACTACCACGAGTCCAATCACGGTTTGGCTGCCCAAGGAGGTGATGTCGCGTGCGGCCGATTCCAGCCAAGGTGGTCCCAGTGGTACGCTGGGGTTGTCACTGGCCCGCAACGACAGCATCAGCCACTGGTCAAAGGCGCGGGTTTCACCTTCTTGCACTTCGCCCGCAACTTCAAAAAACACCCAGGCGGCGGCGGCAAACGATGCGGCCACAAAGAGCAAGCGTGGCGTGAGTTTCTCGAAAATGGGCATACAGTGCGTTTCAGCGCCATTGTGCGCTTAGGAGGCGTTGTCCTGAAGTCTAGTGGTCGTGCTCTGCGTGGCCCGACAGGCGACAACCATGGGCAAATGCGGAGCTCTCGAGTTGCAAGGTCACGTGTTTGATGTGGAAATGTTCCTCCAGCTCCTCTTGGGCTGTGGCCAGCAACATCGATGTGTCTGTGCCAGTGTCCGCCACCACCAGATGTGCGGTCAAGGCCACTTTGGAGGTGCTCAGCGCCCAGACGTGCAGGTCGTGGATGCTCACAATGCCCGGCAACGCACTCAGGCAGTCGCGCACTTGCTCAAGGTTCACATGCGGTGGCACGCCGTCGAACAGCAGGTGCACCGACTGCTGGAACAAGCCCCAAGTGCCCATCACAATAATGACGGCAATCAGCAAGCTCATCACCGGGTCCAGCCATGTCCAGCCTTGGTACAGGTACAGGATGCCACCCAGCACCACCCCCAAGGACACCAAGGCATCGGCGGCCATGTGCAAGAAGGCCCCCCGGATATTGAGGTCGTGCTGGTCTTTCATGAACAGCCACGCCGTCAAGCTGTTGACCACGATGCCCACAGCCGCCACACCAATGACCGTCCAGCCTTCGATGGCTTCCGGCGTTTGTAGCCGCTGCAACGCCTCCCAGCCCAGCGAGCCCATGGCCACCAGCAGCAAAACAGCGTTGATAAGCGCGGCCAGGATGGTGCCACGTTGCCAACCATAGGTGTGCTTGGCATTGGGCTTGAGTTGACTGGCCAAGGCTCCCATCCACGCCAGCACCAAACCGGCCACATCGCTGAGGTTGTGGGCGGCATCGGCCAACAGTGCCAGGGAGTTGACCTGCCAGCCGTAAAAGGCCTCGATGGCGACGAACACCATATTCAGCCCGATACCAATGGCAAAGGCCCGGTTGAAGTTGGACGGTGCGTGCCCATGACCATGCGGGTGATGGCTGTGTTCATGCGGGTGGTAGTGTCCACCTTCTGGCCGCGTTGACTGGGTTGGCATTTCGGATTCTTTTTGAACGAGCAGCCGCTGCGGTGGTCGTAAAAACGCGTTGGTCTCGCCCATAGGGCGCTGACTATTACCACCGTAGTATGGCCCATGCTTTCATTGTTTGGTATTATTCGAAAAGTAGAATCAAAGTCCCCTCCCAACAGTGGAGGGCAGTGCTTGGGCCATCTTCATGCCAAGGCCAGCCGTTGACCTATCCCTTTTTTGAGGAACCTACGATGTATCCGAAACTGCTCAATGTCTTGTTTCTGTGCACCGGCAATTCGGCACGCAGCATCATGGCCGAGGCCAAGCTCAGCCAGTTGTCGCTGCAAGCCGAGTTGCACCAGATTGGCACCCAGGGTTGAAGGTCATGGGTATTTTTGAACGATTTTTGACCGTCTGGGTCGCGCTGGGCATTGCGGCGGGCGTGGGGCTGGGGTTGTGGTTGCCGTCGGTGTTCGAGCTGGTCGCGTCTCTCGAGTACGCCCAGGTCAACCTGGTGGTGGCGGTCTTTATCTGGGTCATGATTTACCCGATGATGATTCAGATTGACTGGTCGGCGGTGAAGGACGTGGGCAAGAAGCCCCAAGGCCTGCTGTTGACGCTGGTGGTGAACTGGCTCATCAAGCCCTTCACCATGGCGGCATTGGGCGTGCTGTTCTTCCAGCACCTGTTTGCGCCGTGGGTCGATGCGCCATCGGCCAGCGAGTACATCGCGGGCATGATTTTGCTGGGCGTGGCACCGTGTACGGCCATGGTGTTCGTCTGGAGCCAGCTCGTCAAGGGCGATGCCAACTACACGCTGGTGCAGGTGTCCATCAACGACTTGGTGATGGTGGTGGCGTTTGCGCCGATTGCCGCTTTCTTGCTGGGCGTGACGGATGTGACCGTGCCGTGGGAGACCTTGGTGTTGTCAACCGTGCTGTACGTGGTGCTGCCGCTGGCGGCGGGGATGGTCACACGCCACCTGCTGGCCCGGCGCTCGGCGCACGCGGTGGGCGATTTCGTGGCCCAGCTCAAGCCATGGTCGATTGTCGGGCTGATTGCGACCGTGGTGCTGTTGTTTGGCTTTCAAGCCCAGACCATCATCGAGCAACCCACCGTGATTGGCCTGATTGCGGTACCGCTGGTGTTGCAGACGTACGGCATTTTCTTCATCAGCTGGTGGGCCGCCAAGTGGCTCAAGCTGCCGCACGACATTGCCGGCCCGGCGTGCCTGATTGGTACCTCGAACTTCTTTGAGCTGGCGGTGGCGGTGGCGATTTCGCTGTTTGGCTTGAATTCGGGTGCGGCGCTGGCCACGGTGGTCGGCGTGCTGGTCGAAGTGCCGGTGATGCTGTCGCTGGTGGCGATGGTCAACGCCTGGCGGCCTCAATCTTTCAGGTAACAACCATGACTTCCATTACCATTTACCACAACCCCAAGTGCGGCACCTCGCGCAACACGCTGGCCATGGTTCGTCAAAGTGGCGTCGAACCGCACGTGGTGGATTACCTCGTCACGCCACCCAGCCGCACCGAGCTCCAGGCCTTGCTGCGCGCCATGGGCGTGGGCGTGCGGGCTGTGTTGCGCCAGAAAGGCACGCCGTACGACGAACTCGACCTGGGCAACGCCAATTGGAGCGACGAGCAGCTGCTGAACTTCATTGGCCAACACCCTATCTTGCTCAACCGTCCGATAGTCATCACACCGCTGGGCGTACGACTGTGTCGGCCATCCGAGCGTGTGCTGGAGATTTTGCCCAATCCGCACATTGGCCCGTTCACCAAAGAGGATGGCGAAGTGGTGCCAGCGTGGTCGAGCAAGCTTGCTGACTGACCTCCACCATTTGCTGATGGTTCAGATGGCGTACTGCTGTGGACGGGAAGGAGCGAAAACACTCTGCTAAACGAGCGCCAACGATGGCGCTGAACCATCAACACCACGACAGGGCAGCGCACAATCCTACAATGCACCTATGGAAATTCACTTCACCAGACACGCCACAGCACGGATGGAAGAACGTGGCATCACCGCAGACGAAGTGCGGTCCACGCTGGAAAGTCCGGTGCAGCTGCTCGATGCCAAAGAGGGCAGCAAAGAGGCACAAGGCTGGTTAGAGCGCGACGGCAAACGCTTGTTGTTGCGAGTAATTCACCGTGACGGGGTGGTGGTAACGGTCATTACCGTAATGGCCACCAGCAAACTGGCCAAATATGGAGTAAGCCATGAAATTTGAATACGACCCGCAAGCTGATGCCCTTTACATTCGGATGGCATCTGGCAAAGTGGCCGAAACCGAAGAAGTACGCCCCGGCCTGATGCTTGACTACGACGAGAACGGCAAGATTTTGGGCATCGAAATGCTTGATGTCAGCAAGACCGCCGACAACCCGCGTGAGCTGGCACTGGAAGTAATGACTTCCAACTAAGTACCAGCCTGCAGTGATGCACCACACCACTCAACACTGTGGTGAATTGACGTATATTTTGGTAGTATTCAAAACATGGAAACACTGCACGCCGCCGAGTTGTTGAGCGCCTTGGGCCACGAAGCCCGACTGTCCATCTTTCGCCTGCTGGTGGAGGCCGGTGACGAAGGTCTGTTCCCCGGTGTGATGGGCGAACAACTGGGGCTGGTGCCGGCCACGCTGTCGTTCCACTTGGCGCACCTCAGCCGTGTCGGGCTGATTCAGGGCCAAAAGGAAGGCCGCTTCATCCGCTACAGCACCAACTACACGCAGATGGACGAGCTGCTGGCATTTCTGACGCGCAATTGCTGCCAAGGTAACAGCTGCCTGCCCCAGGCTCAAACGGTGGCCACCACCTCCCAACGGCGTGCCAGCCTGCAAAAGACCGCTGCACGCAAAGCAACCAAAGAACCCAAGGAAACCTGCGCATGACCCCCACCAAAACCGTGCTCGTGCTGTGCACCGGCAACTCGTGCCGCTCACAAATGGGCGAGGCCATTCTCAACCACGACTTGGCGGGCCTGGTGCGTGCCATCTCTGCCGGTACCCAACCGCAACCCAAAGTGGCCGATGGTGCGATTGCCGCACTCAAGTTGCTGGATTTACCCACCGATGGCTTGTATCCCAAAACGGTCGAGGACGTGATGCAAGAACCGATAGACCTCGTGGTCAGCGTGTGCGACAACGCCAAGGAAACCTGCCCCATCTTCCCCGGCCCGGTACAGCGCATCCACGTGGGCTTTCACGACCCGCATGGTGAACCGCTGGAGAGCTTTGTGGCCGTGCGTGACGACATCCGCGCCCGGTTGGTGCCAGCGGTGCGTGCTGCTTTGGGCCTTTGAACCATCTTTACCTCAGGAGACCACCATGAAACAACTCGAAGTGTTCGACCCCGCCATGTGCTGCTCCACCGGCGTGTGCGGTGTGGATGTGGACCCGGTGCTGGCACAGTTCGCCGCCGACCTGCAATGGGTGCAAGACCACGGCATTGCGGTGACGCGCCACAACCTCGGCCAGGAACCCCAAGCCTTCGTGGCCAACCCAGCGGTGGTCAAGGAAATGGAAGCCGGGATGGAGCGTCTGCCCATCGTCGCCATTGACGGCCATATCGTCTCCACCGGCATGTACCCCTCACGTCAGCAACTGGCGCACAAGCTGGGCATTGCGTTGACCACGGCCGAGAAGCCCCGCATCAAGTTGGGCGGTTGCTGCACGCCCAGCTCGGGCTGCTGCTGAAAGGAACACGGCCATGAGCTTGCCTGCGACCTCCACCCGTTTTGTGTTTTTTACTGGCAAAGGTGGCGTGGGCAAGACCTCGCTGTCGTGTGCCACCGGCTTGGCCTTGGCCGAGGCGGGCCAGCAAGTGCTCATTGTCAGCACCGACCCGGCTTCAAATTTGGACGAAGTGCTGGGGGTTGGGTTGGGGCAGGTGCCAACACCCATTCCGGGTGCCAGTGGCCTGTACGCGTTGAACATCGACCCCGAAGCGGCGGCACACGCTTACCGCGAACGCATGGTGGCCCCGTACCGTGGTGTACTGCCTGCCGCCGCCATTGCCAGCATGGAGGAACAGTTCTCTGGGGCCTGTACGGTGGAGATTGCGGCCTTTGACGAGTTCTCCAAACTGTTGGGCGACCCCAGCGCCACCGCAGGCTTTGACCACGTCATTTTCGACACCGCTCCGACGGGACACACGTTGCGCTTGCTGACGCTGCCCTCGGCGTGGGACCAGTTCATTTCGTCGTCCACCGGCGGCGCGTCTTGTTTGGGGCCGTTGGCAGGGCTGGACAAACAAAAGGCGTTGTACGCGGCCACGGTGGCACGGCTGGCCAATGCCGAGGAAACCACCGTGGTACTGGTGGCGCGCGCCGATACCGCCTCCTTGCGCGAAGCCGAACGCACCCGGGCTGAGCTGGCGGAATTGGGCATACGCAACCAGAGTTTGGTCATCAACGGCCTGTTCATCGACACCCCAAGCGACGACCCAATTGCACACGCGCTGACCCAACGCTCCAGCCAAGCCTTGGCGCAACTGCCCGCTGGATTGGCACAGCTGCCGCAGACGCAAATGCCGTTTCTGCCCCGTGGCACCGTGGGCTTGGAGGCCCTGCGCGAGATGAACCACCCCGAGACGGTGGCGGTACCGGTGGGTCACGACATGCCAAACACGCCTTTGCCGCCCGGGTTACGTGGCCTGGTGGAAGACATTTCCGCCACAGGTCATGGTGTGGTGATGACGATGGGCAAGGGTGGCGTGGGCAAGACGACGGTGGCAGCCGCGGTGGCCGTGGCTCTGGCCCAGCGTGGACACCCAGTGGTACTCTCCACCACCGACCCCGCCGCCCACATTGCAGCCACCATCGATGGTGCTTTGCCGGGCTTGACGGTCACGCGCATCGACCCAGCACAGGAAGTGCAGCAGTACACCGCCGACGTGTTGGCCAAGGCGGCACCGCAGCTCGATGCCCGTGGACGTGCAATGCTGGAAGAGGACTTGCGCTCGCCCTGTACCGAGGAAATTGCGGTGTTTCGCGCCTTTGCCCGCACGGTGGACGAGGGGCGCAACGGTTTTGTGGTGCTGGACACCGCACCCACCGGACACACAATTTTGTTGCTCGATGCCGCCGAGGCTTACCACCGCGAGGTGATGCGTACCCAAGGCGACATGCCCGAAGCAGTACGCCAGTTGCTGCCGCGCTTGCGCGACCCCGATTACACGCGCGTCTTTATCGTCACCTTGCCCGAAGCCACGCCCGTCCACGAAGCCGAACGACTGAGCCAGGATTTGGCGCGGGCGGGCATCCAGCCGCACGCTTGGGTTATCAACCAATCGCTGCTGGCCAGTGGCACCCAGCATCCGGTGTTGTGCCAGCGCGGTGGCTACGAGGTGCCGTTCATCCGTCGGGTGGCCGATGCGTTGGCGACGCGTTGTGCCTTGGTACCGTGGCAAGCTCAAGCGCCCGTGGGGGTGGCGGGGCTGGAACAAGTGGTGGCAAGATGAAACCACTACCCATTGTCTGGCAACGGCTGGTGGACGAGGGCCAAACTTGTCCGCGCTGTGCGGGCACCGGGGATGAGGTCGAGCGTGCGTGCGAACAACTGCGCCACCAGCTGAAACCACTGGGCATGGAGCCGGTGCTGGAAATGCGGGAGTTGGACCCGGCGACCTTTGCCGCCCAACCGTCGGAATCCAACCGCATCTGGATTGCTGGCAAGCCGCTGGAGGAGTGGGTACACGCCAACGTCGGCAGCAGCCCATGCTGTTCGGTCTGTGGTGACCAGGAATGCCGCACGGTCGAAGTAGCGGGCCAGCACTACGAAGTGGTACCGGTGGAGCTGCTGGTCAAGGCGGGGCTGATAGCGGCGCTGACGCTGCACGCCCAGTCAGCAGGCACTTGAGACATCACCACTGGCCGCGTACCTCAGGACATCCACACACCTGCTACCAGCGCCGTGAGGGCAACCACAACCACGGGCGATAACTTGCCCAACACCAACAGGCCGTATGCCGCCAGCGCCAAGGCAAAGTCGGGTTTGTTGTGAATGGCACTGGTCCACACTGGGTCGTACAACGCTGCTCCGAGAATTCCCACCACCGCGGCATTGATGCCACCCATCGCGCGTTGGATACCGTCGCGTTGCCGCAAATCCTCCCAGTACGGCAAGGCACCGGCCACCAATAGGAACGATGGCAGGAAAATCGCCAGCAACAACACGGTGCCACCAACCCAGCCGCCCAGTGGCGAAGGCATCGCTGAACCCAAAAAGGCGGCAAAGGTGAACAATGGACCGGGCACCGCTTGTGCCGCCCCGTAACCGGCCAAAAAGACATCGTTGCTGACCGACCCAGCGGGCACCACGGTGGTTTGCAACATGGGCAGCACAACGTGACCACCACCGAAGACCAGTGAACCCGCTTGGTAAAAGTCGGCCACCACACGAACCCACTGGGATTGCGCCAGTCCGGCCAATACCGGCAGGATGAACAACAGCAACGCAAACAAGCCCAACAAAATGGCACCAGTTGTTCGGCCCACACCGTAGCTGCGATGTTGAACGGTGGGCAAGTGCTGCCACGCCAGCCAACGCCAAGCGATGAGCCCGCCGCATCCTATCGCCAATAACTGCGCCCATGCCGATGGCAGCATCAACACCAGCAAAGCCGCACCGACTGCGATACCTGCGCGAAGACGGTCTGGGCAAAGTGATTTCGCCATGCCGCTGACCGCTTGCGCAACGACGGCCACGGCCACCACTTTCAAGCCGTGCACCACGCCAGAGAACACCCATCCGGCCCAATTCAAGACACCAAACGCAAACCACATCAAGGCGATGGCAGAAGGCAAAGTAAAGCCCAGCCACGCCGCCAACGCACCCCACCAGCCCGCGCGGCCCAAACCCAACGCCATGCCGACTTGGCTGCTTGCCGGTCCGGGCAAGAATTGGCACAGGGCGACCAGGTCGGAATAGCTCTTGTCGTCCAGCCATTTGCGCCGTTCCACGAACTCAGAACGAAAGTAACCCAAGTGCGCTACAGGGCCACCAAAGGACGTGAGGCCCAGCTTGAAAAAGGCACATAACACCTCTGCCGGATGGCCTGCCGTCGGCTGTTGTAGCCTCGATGCACAATGTTGACATCCTCCCCGCCATTAATGGCGGGGATTCCCTCTACAGGACGGCCATGCCCGACCGCATCGGCTTGCGCTGACTCATTCAGCAAAGCGCCTACCTCTCGGACTCCCATGCGGGACGGCGAATTACCGGAAATTTCTGTGCTCGGTTCTAACTGCCTAATGGCAAAAGAAGAATTTGGAACTGTTGTCGCAACGGAGGACAGTTTACCACCAAGCAGGCCGTCCCGGCCTGTTCGCTCAGACCTCGGGCTGAACCCCGAGGCTTGCCGCTCAATCTGGAGCAGCATGAACAATCGCACCCACTGCTACGCCCACTACGCCGTCATGGCGCCTCTGTCCACCGTCAAGCAGGCTGATATCGTCTCCTTGCCGCCCCACCACTGGTTTCCTGTAGCCTGGACTGTCCGCTCCTGAGCCTGAGCACGGTCAATGGGCGAGTCTGTCTTAATTTTACGAAGTTCGTCAATTTCTCTCTCATAACCTGAAATAGTTGCTGTCAGTCTATCAAGCTGCCAACAGAGATTCATCACAACCTTATCTTTAACCTCTTGAATTTCCTCGCTACTAGTACCTATAATATTTAAAGCAAAAGTTGATGAATTTGAATTACTAGCAACTAATTTTCTAACTTCTAAATCATCGTCTTTAGACATTAAATCCAGAGCCTCAGGTGGTGAGATACAATTATCAGCAACTGCTCGACGCACACAAACATCATCATCCATTGCAAGCTCTACCAGAATTTCCGCTGGAGTATTATCGTTGTAAGCAACTGCCCTTCTAACTTTAGCAGACTTGTCCTGAGACAATTTGTAGAGAAGCTCAGGTGGTGTAATATAACTAGAATAAGAACTGTGGTTATTGATAGCGATATGCTCCCTAACTTTATAACATTCATCATCGGACAATCGCACTCGAATTTCTTCCGGAGTTTTATTATGCTGAGCTACCATAGCCCTAATTCTATAATCTGTATCTTTTGATAATGTAGCTAAGATATAGCCTGGTGTTTTTGGATTCCAGGCAGCCGCATGACGAGCTTTATAAAACTCAGACCGAGATAACTCAAGCAAATCTTCATCAGATACATCAACCCAATACTCTTCGAAGACAAAATTTGCCACATCAAATTCAAAATCCAAAAGTAGTAGCAAGACTTTTACAGGTATTTTTTTGGGAATTTTATCGGAGTAGTCATTGTCTATGTAATCCAAAATTATCGACCTAATCTCATTGGCCTGATTGCGTTCGGATTTAGTAAAATACTGACCACTTGTTAAATTATTAGATGTTTTTTTCATGATGTTAGGTAAAAAATTAAAATTACAAAGTTATGGCTTTACAGAACTCTCATCCCTTAGAGCGAGGGCTGAGAGTATCGGGTTTTTCTCGTTCATGACGCTGATGACTTGGCCTAACTCTGGACAAATCTTAGAAAGCTTAACCACCAAATGCTTGGGGGCCCATTTTACGAAGATTTTATCATCCTTTTTTGTAACCAGATAGTAATCTTTACTTATAACGGATGCGCCGTATTTACTCATAGAGGTTAAACGTTCCTGCACCAGCATCACGTTCTCATTGATATCATAGCAATCATAATTCAAAACTTTACCCAAAAATCCGTGTCGACGGTGCCACTCACCTTTTTTGTAAGGTCGTGTCAATTTATTAGAAGAAAATGCTTCCTCAAAAAATTTATTTATTCTCAACGTCAAATCTTTAGACATACAGCACAGTGCACCGTACTCATTTCGAATAAATTCTTGTTCTGTATTAATTCTTACCATGGGGTTAGACATAAATCCTCTTCTTTCTATAAATTCATAATTTAGACCGTATGCGTTGTACAAACGCGCACAGCAATGCCAAACTCGAACTAAAAAGTTCAAGCACTTTTTTTCGATAGTCGAAAAAATAGGGGTATCAGCAGGCGGACAGTCTTCTCGTGACATTGAAAATGCCACAGAAAAAGAAATGCCCGCAAGCAACAGCTCAGGCTAAAAAATCCTGAAGTAATCTTGGAGAACGCAAGCGCAAGAATGAACTGAGTATTCGAACTCAAGGCCACGTTGGCTTTTGTTAATTTTTCAAGCTGCGAAGACGCAGCAGCACGCTGTCTTTGTACAATCGTACAGACAAGACCACGAGCTTGAACAAGCTCGATGCCGTCATTGCTTTTTGCAAAGATTCTCATAGCCGCGAAGGCGCGGCAGCGTGACGTTTCTACAGACAGAAATTTGTAGTGACAGATTTTGTCGCAGAAAAATCCAAAGCTTTAGCTGCTTTGTTGTCCAGAATTATAACACAAAATTTGGGCTGCGTACTACTAAGCAACAAAAATTTGACTGCAAGTAATCTAGTGCCACGAGTGAAGTCATAGCCCAGCGCAACGCTCAATCCATCATTGTAGATGAGTCTCAGTCTATAGACTATCTACACCGTTCATTGTTCGCCAGTAGCAGCGATGTTGCCCCCGAAAAGTGGAGTTCTTGGTCGTGTTGAAAATACGAGCAAGGAGTCAGGAAATGTTGGGCAAGCAAATTGTCATGGTTCAATAATTTAGGACACTGCGATAGGGGCCCATTGCTTCCCCCTGAGTACATACGCACATGACAGAAAAGAAACCCCGCAGAGCCTTTGACGCAGCCTTCAAGCTACAAGTGGTCAAAATGGTTCGAGACCAAGGCCTGAGCGTTGGCCAAGTCTGCAAAGACCTGAACCTGGTCGATAGCGCCGTGCGCCGCTGGCTGACGCAGTTTGATGAAGAGATGGCCGGGCGCTGCGGTATTGGCAAGCCCCTGACGGCTGAACAACAACGTATTCGACAACTCGAGGCAGAGAACCGCCAACTCAAGTCCGACAACGAACTGCTAAAAAAAGCGTCGGCCTTCTTCGCCCGGGCAATGAAATGATGCAGACCCTGGTGAACAGCGCAGTCGATGCGAAGAAGGCCAGCACGGCGCAATGCTGCAGGGTGTTTGGCGTGAGCCGCTCGGGCCTGTATGCGGCGCGTCAACGCCAGCGCAGCGCCAAGCCAATCAGCGCGTTGGACGTGCAGGCCAAAGCGGCCTTTGAGGCCAGTGCCCAAAGCTACGGCAGCCGACGCTTGAGCATCGCGCTCAAAGGCCAAGGTCTGGCTGTGGGGCGCTACAAGGCCAGAAAGCTCATGCGCAGCAACGGCTTGCGAGCGCGCTGGCGGCGCAAGTTCATGCACACCACCGATTCGCGCCACAGTTTGCCCGTGGCAGCCAATGTGCTCGAACGCCAGTTCACACCCGAGGCCCCCAATCGGGCTTGGGTCTGCGACATCACCTACGTGCGCACACGCAGCGGCTGGCTGTATCTGGCAGTGGTGCTGGAACTGTTCTCACGCAAAGTCGTGGGCTGGGCCATGGCGCCGAGCATGCCGGCGCAGCTGGTGTGTTCGGCACTGAGCATGGCCATTGCCAGTCGCTGTCCTCCAGCAGGATTGGTGGTGCACTCCGACCGTGGCAGCCAGTACGCCAGTGCCGAGCACCGTGCCTTGCTGGCACGCTATGGCTTCATTGGCAGCATGAGCCGAAAAGGAAATTGCTGGGACAACGCCGTGATGGAACGCTTCTTTCTGAACCTGAAGATGGAGCGCGTTTGGCAGCGCGACTACGCCAACCATGCAGAAGCGCAAGCCGACATCGTCGACTACATCGTGGGCTTTTACAACAGCGTTCGGCTGCATTCAACGCTGGGCTACTGCCCTCCCAACCAATACGAACAGCAGCACCTGGCAAAACCATGAATTTGTAAATTCCCCTATCTCAATGTTCGAAAAAACTTGACCACGACAAATCAGAGCGCGGTACACACAAGATTTCAGGCAGGAAGCTGTCAGGCAAGTCAAGGCAGGGGAGTCCATTGCGGCAGTGGGCAAGACGTTGGGCATCCCCAAGGCCACGCTGGGCAAGTGGGTCAAGCAGTCGGATGTGGGTGGTGGTGCTGCCCAGAAGGCCAGCAGCGTGACATCAGAGCAAATGGAGCTGGCGCGACTGAGGGCAGAGAACGCGCGGTTGCGGTGAAGCTTGCATAAGTGTCCACTTAAAAATAGGTGGACACCATCGTCTCGCATCTCACTCCAAAATCACAGATGACTTTGCCGGACGTTTACCGACCTCTTCAGCCGTCAGGTGGTGGGCTGGAGCCTGCAGCCGCACATGCACACCAGCCTGGTCAAGGACGCACTGGCCATGGCGTGGTGGCGTCGCCGCCCGGCACCCGGACTGATATTCCACAGCGACCGCGGCAGTCAGTACTGCAGCCACGAGTTCCAGGATGCGCTCAAGGACTGAGGGATACGCTCATCCATGAGCCGCAAAGGCAACTGCTGGGACAACGTGCCCACTGAAAGCTTCTGGGGTCGCCTCAAGACTGCCAGCGTGCATAGGCACAAACTTGCCACGCATGAGCAGGCCCGCAAGGCGGTCTTGGACTGGGTGGCGTTCTACAATCACCGCAGGCTGCATTCGTCGATAGGTTATCTCAGCCCCATGCAGTTTGAGCAACGCTGGTACGAGGCGCAGCGTCACGAAGCCGCGTAAACCGTTGGCTAAGAGCTACGCAATTCAGGGGCAACATCAAAAGTGAGTCGAGTTAAGGCTGCAAACCGAGCCACGGTGCAATGCGTTGCCAGACAAGGTCGGCAAGCTCCTTTCCGCGGGCGTTCACAGCGTTAAGGTTCCAGTCGCCATTCACACTGCTGATGGCATGCACGTGAGGCAAGTACTGGCCAGCGTAAATGTTTCCACCTACCTCGGTGACGTCCACGCCAGCATCCGATATAGACTTGAGGATGGCTTTGGCTTCATCCTCCGTCTTTGCAGAAAGCGCAGCGAACAACAAGCGCTTTTGTTCCCAAGGACGGTCGCTGAGGGATGAGTTGCAGCGGGTAGGCACCAACGTCAGGTTGCCTAGTCGCTCAAACTCTTCGTCCTGGTATAGGTCGGGGGACCACCCCTTCGCCTTGGACCGGGGCGCAATGTGCTCGATAGACGCGAACTGCTCGCCGACCCAGGCATCTAGTGTCAACGTCGGGTTGCTTCCTACCTTTCCGCGCGTAAGGCGGCCCTCGGGCCCCTCCACAACGTCGTGGAAGGCAATTAGCAGTACGAAGCGAGCCAGAGTCGTATTAATCTCCCAAAGTGGCTGGACAACCGTCTTCTCAATCCACTCGGTCTTGCCGGGGATGTTCGCACCGTGCTTCTTGCTCTTGCGGTCGGCCTGAAGGCGAGCGACAAGCGCCGCTTGGATAGCCTGAACTGTTGGCAAGGAGCCCTCAACACGCTTTCCCCGAGCCAGGGCAGGAACGCCGTGCTCTAGCGAACCCTCACTCATCAGTGACCGATACACCTCGTCGATGCGGTCAGTTGTGCTGCGCGACGCACGCCACAGAACCGTAAAGGCGGTGACCGCCTGCACGACCTTGCAGAAGGTCTCGAGCGCTTTCTGGCGCTCAGAGGGGTCCTTATAAAGATTAACAGCCGCCGCATACTGCGCAAGCAGCGGCGCAGTAATGGTGTGACCAAAGTCCACCAGAAAGCGAACGCAAAGAGCTGTTGGTTCAGAGAGTACGAGCCCGTCCACCTTTGGCTTGTCCGCACCGTTGACCCACAAATTGTCGAAGAATCGGGACAGTTCAGCTAGGTGACGAATGAACTCCTGCTGCTTCTTGCGGTCGCTGTAGCCGTCAAAAGCCTCGCGCATAAAGCGCCGCTGGTCGGCCAGATTCTTTGAGCGCTTCTCCCCAAGCTCAGCCAAGGCGAAGGCAACAAGCAGGTCTGCCGAACGCTTCTGGCGTTCATCAGCTCGACTCACTTTACGTATGTAGTCGCCTGCAACCTCAAGCTGCTTCTTCTCTTCTGAGGAGTTGTACTGGGTCGTTCCGACCGACTGGACTACCTTGGGTACAAAAGTCTCCAGGGCGGTCAAGGGCTGACCAGTGGTGTTCAGCGCTTCAAACACATCAAAGGCAAAGTCCTCTGAGGTCGCAGTGACAACGACTAGCGTGATTCGTTCGAGCGCAAACTTCGAGAAGAACAGCAGGGAGACTAAGTTGGTTGAAGCTTCCCACCACTTTCTAGACCGGACGTCCTCTGCGGGAGGCTTCTCACTAGCTTGTGTAATTGCATTATCGGTAGAAATCTGCGGTAAAAGAACTAACTCGAGCGCTTTCTTCATCGAGTCGGGAAACTCTTCGCCGAAGAGAGTGTCCTGCTTGTCGTCGTCTCGAACAATGCCCAAGAGCTCCGGGAACTCATCATCACGAGGGAGATTGCGCAGCTTGTCACGCATCACCTTCAACATCTTGATGAAGTGCTTGCGCTGTCCTTCGTTCGGGGCGGTGTCGGTTGAATCCTTCAGCACGACTGAGAACCTCGACCAGTCAGGTTCTTGTTGCTCCCGGAAGCGGACGAACTCAAACAACAGCCAGGCGATGGGCGAGTTGTACATCGCCTTGTCTGCCTCGTAAGACCACGTGTCTACGAAGGCCCGTATCATCTTCGGGAAATGCCTGAACTCGCCCTCGCCGTTATTCTGTCGCTCGGACAGCATCTGGGAGAGCGACCCGCGCATGTCGTTAACGCGTGTCTCCAGCCACTGGCGAGCCTCGTCACTGTCCTTGGCTTTGACCTTCTTCAGCTCAGCCCACTGCACCTCGATTTCGAGCAGGAGTGCTAAACACAGCATCAGCAAGGTAGTCAGACGCTGCTGCCCGTCAATGACCGACATGACCTGCGTATAGACCTGGTTCTTGACCAAGGGGCTGATGGTCGACTTCTTCGAGTCATTCATCGCGATGATGGTCCCGATGAACGTGATGGACTCGTCCGGCCGCTTCAGCAGAGCGTTCAGGCCTTGAATCGTGTCGTCGATGAGGCGCTCAACATTGGTCTTGTCCCACGCGTAGTCGCGCTGGTAGGGTGGGATGTACAAACCGCGACCGTTCTTCGACACGAAGTCGTAGAGACCTTCCGATTCAGCGTCGAATATCTTTTGACCTAGACTAGGCACTTAATTTCCTCCTGTTGTTCGAGTTACTTATGGCAGACGAGGCAGGCTCCACCACCTTCGTCTTCAAGGTACAGGTCGTCGATGTCAATCGGTTCGATGGGGATGACGCGCAATGGGTTGGGCTTGCGGCGTGCCAACTCGCGCTGCTTGCGAGTCTCGAAGTCAGCCTTAATTTCCGCAATGCGTTCGGGCCGCTCCAGGTCCGTTAGCGGCTCTCCTTGACTCCATGTGAAGGGTGACCCATGCTCAAGGGCATTCTTCTCGTAAGCTTTGGCATCCTCAAAGGCCTCGGGATGGTTTTCTTTCAAGCGAACCCATTCAACCTTTTGCTGGAAGAAGCAGAATGTGCAGCCTGAGCGAGAGCGCCACTCGTAGTACTTAGGCAGGCCAAGCCCTGAACCTTCAAGCAACTCGAACACTCCAGGCTTGTCGATACCGTGCTCGCGGAACGGCATACGAACAATCAAGTTCTCATGCTGGGCGACCATACCTTCACGGTGTTCTTCGTCCGCCCGAATCGCAACATAGCTATAGACGGTATCGCCTGCCTCAAGGGACGGCTTAATCCACTGCTTGAAGGGGTCTAGCTTCAGCTTGCGCGTGCACCACCGAGTCTTCGGTGAGGGAAGGTAATTGTTGTACATCCTCAACCAGAAATCGAAGTCTCGGTGCGGATTCAGGTAGTGAATCTTGCGGCCGACGAACCCTTCGAGCTTCCCGAGGAACTCGTAAACCTCGGGCAGCTCCTTACCCGTGTCGGTGAAGAAGTACTCCAGCGGAATCTCGGGATGGTTCAGACTCATGTACACAGCAAGTGCCGCGCTGTCCTTGCCTCCAGAGAGCCCCAGAACGTGACGTTCAGCCATGCTTCTTCCCCTTGTCTTGTTGCTTAATCAGCATGGCACCAGCCTCCGCAAGCGCAGCCAGAATCACCTCCTCGCGCTCGCCTTGGGCTTTTACCAAGAACTGCCTCACCAAGCGGTCAATCGCAGGCGTATCCGACTCAGAGATATCCACGAAACCAGTGGCGTCCAGCCCATGGCTCGCACCGAAGACAACGCCAATCAAGCGACGAGTCGACGGGCGGCCGCGCAGCGGGGCCATAGTCTCTGCCTTGCGGAAGTCCACCGCCCACGCGGCAAGCTTTGCCATGGCAGCGTCAATGTCTCGGTCTACCCAAGCTGCCTGAGGTTTGTCGATGGCCAGACTAATGAGCGACTCAACAGTCTCATCAGACTCGTCATAAGTCCCAAGACGCGTCGCGAATGCGTCAAGCTTGAAGTCGCCCGTCATTCCTTTCACCGTGGCCGCTCGCTTGTGCAGGTCGTCCAGTTGTCGCTCACCATGGTCAAGTGCCCCTAGCAGATGAGCACGCACGCTCGCCAACATGCGGTGATAGGCACCAGACAGCTCGTCGGTGACCGCCTGCAGACGCGTGTTCAACGTAGCCGGGTCTTGGGCTTCAAGCAGCGTAGGCAGGTCAGAGAAGAGGACTCGCAACGGGTCGCTCGCCTTGAGCAGCATCGCTCTAACTTGCTGGGCTCTCGGTGACACGGTCATCGTACGTTTCGTCCAACCGGGCAAGCCAACGACAAGTCCAACCAAGCCACGGGCCACATCCAAGGGTGCCGCGCCGACTTCTGTACTAGACCTGTCGGAGACGGTCTTCGCCAAAGCCTCAACCAGCTTTGCCTTGTCCTTCGAGGCTTCCACATGCTGGAAACGAATGCGACTAGGGTCCAGCGTCCACTCATCGACTACGGCGTCGTTCAGGTCAGGGGTGAAGACGCCATTGACATATAGGGCGAGAGAAGAACGGTTGGCCAGGTAGAAGGCAATCGACAGAATCGGCATGACACCAGCCCGAATACCAAACGGCGGTAGCGCCCAACCGGAGTAGAGCTCCTTGAGCGTAACGGACTTACCTTCAGCGATAAGCTCTGCCTTTGTCTGCCACCAGAAGGTCTCATACGACTTCCCTCGCGCGTTATAGTTCGGGCCACCGAAACCCCAGCCCTCTTTTTCCCGTGAGCGATGGAGTCCGGGGTCGTTCAACACCGTGAAGTACAGACCGGCGTCAGCGGGGAAACCCTCGTAACCAAGCTTGGGCAAGTGACCATGGGTCACCATGCGATTCATCAGGTCCTTGCGGGCCTTGACGGAGTTGCTGGACGGTCCCTCTCGGTTGATGAGCTCACTGAAGATATGCGGAGCCTTCTCGTAGACCTTTTCAACAATGTCTGAGGCGATGACTGAAAGGGCAGTGCTGCTCTTTGTCTCGACAGCGGCACCATGGCTATACCACTTCGAGAGTTCGAACGCGTCCGCTAGCTCTTCCTCAAGCGAGGCTCGGACCGCCTCGATGCGGCCGACGATTTCCCGACGTGCCACGGAATCTCCATCAAGCTCAGGCCTGGTCTTCATCACGCGCTGAGAGGCTGCGAGCTCGAGACTCAACTCGATGATGCGTTCAGCGTTCTTCGGGGTGCCGAGCAATAAGGATTCAATCCTCGTGATTGCGCTTGCGTGGCGCACGCGGTGCTCCGCAGACCGGACAGTCTGGCCGGGAGGGGGCAAACACAGCAGGAATGCTCCCGCACTTGAACCCGTGAGCTCGAACTGCTCGACGACTTTCTCGACTTCCTCTAGCCGGATAATTCCTCGAGTGAACCATCGCATGGTTCCCGTCTTCTGATAATGACGCTTAGCCAGAACTGGCTGCAGGTCACTCAGCGTGGAGATGTGCTCGAGGTCAGGCTCGCCAATCTCTCCCCGTGCGAGGTTGATGGCGCCTTCAATATCAAAGTCCGAGCCGGCATAGATGCCCCAAGCACCTAGGTGCTTACGTTCGATGAGAACCCTCCAGTCCGAGAGTTCCTCGAGAGCCTTGCGAATCTGCTCTTCGTCTACGCCCGGAGTGGAGACGGCAAGGACTGACTCCTCCGCAACCAGGCCAGACCCGTTGCGGAACATCTCAATCAGAGCAATTGTCTTGGTCAGCTTGACGTGTACATCAGTACCCTTGGCCTCAGCTCGCTCGATGGCATCGCAGCATTGAGCCCATCGATGCCCGTCGGGGGAAGCGACGATAGCTAGCTCAAGGTTGGCGCGCAGGTAGTCCCAATACGTCGCAGGGCCGTACATGGCGGACCACTGAGCTTCGTAGCCGTTGAGGAACTCTACGAAGCCGAGAGGCTCGCGAGACGCCAGAAACCCGAACGTGCTTCTCTCGTTTTGTCCGAAGCGACGGCGAGAGATGGGACCGAGCAGTGCTGTAGTGACCGGGTGCAGCGGCCAGCATGCACGCAGCGAGTCCGCCAGTGTCGCAGGCGTTCCAGGACGACGAGTGCGAATTGCTGCGGAAATCTTGTCTGCAAACTTCGAAACTTCGCCTAGAGACGGCGGGTCTTCGACCTTGATGGCCTTGCCAACTAGCTCGATGACCTCATCCGCGGCAGCAACCAGTGGAATATCAACGAACCGGCCTTGCACCTTGGCCCACTCATCGCGTGACTGTCGACCCAGGCGCGAAGCGTAAGCTTCAAACGCTTGGTGAAGGATGCCGACAATGACGAGCTTGCCAGAGCAGCGGCTTGCAGCCTCGGCGAGCTCTTGGAAGAAATAGATATCCCCACCTTCCTGAGCGGACGCCTCAAGAAATTTGCCTAGTTCGTCAATGACGACGAGGACTCCTTGAGGGTGACATTCTGCGGCCTCGACAAGCTCGCCCACGACATCAGGCTGCTTCTTACGTTGGGCAGGCAGACCTCGCGCCTTGGCTAAAGCAGCACTGAGCTCCTGGACAATGTCAGCTCGTTTTCCCACTACAGGCACGACCAGCCAACCGTCGCCCTTGGCCTCGAACGCAGTGTGGACGAGACTGCCATCGGGGAAGCCGAGAAGTTGCTTGGCCTTGGTGCGGACCTTCGGTTGTCCGCCAACCAGTGAGCACAGCATCAAAGCAAGGGATGACTTACCTCCGCCGTACGGGCCAGTCCAGGTGAATGCGCGCTGACGAGTCTCGGTGATTTGCCGCGCCATGCTCTCAAGAAGAGAGCTCGCCGTGCCTTGGCAGATGTAGCCGGAGAGCGCGTCTTCACGCCCGACGTCTGTATCGATTCGAACTGAGCGAAGGAACTGACGAGAGATGGTGACGACATCCGACAGCATCCTCTTCTCGGTACCTGCAGGTCGAGATTGCTTAGGCATAGGCACTTTCCAGGAGCTTGTATTTGTATTCGGTAAGGCTCTTCAACGCAGAGTCCTTGCGAGTGACTTGCCGAATACCTGCTTGTTCAGTCCATTGAATTTGGCCTCGAGTCAAATCCTCAAGTGCCATCAGCCTGTCAGCAACTGCATTCTCATCAAGCTTGAACACGCGACCGGGCGAGCCGTAGTCATAGGCCACTCGGTCGAATGCCATGACCGAGCCCGCGTGAGGCATGCGTTCCCAGTAGTCCAACAGTGCGTAGGCAAAGACTCCATCAGGCAGAGAGCGCTTAGAACCACGACGAAACTCGAAAGCCCCCTTGGCGTTCTGCTGAATGAGCCCGAGCTCGCCGAGCAGTGGCTCACTCATCTCTTCGGGAGAGTTGCCGCCAAGGCGAGGGACGTAGCTTCGGATGCAGCATTCGACGTCACGCTTGAGAGTGGCCATTGAGATGCGGAGCTTATGTTCGGTCACCAACCCAGAGAGCGCATTCACAATGAACTCGCGGTCGAAAACCTGCTGCGCAACATGATTAAAGAGAAACCACCAAGTAGTAGTCTTCTCATGGGTGCTTGCGACTTGCCAATGCATCAGCCACGTTGTTGCGGTGTGCTCACAGTACTCGTCAAGACCATTTTTACTATTGAAAAGCAAGTTGCCGAGACGAGTAGGGATGTACCCCCCTGCGTCTTCGATAATGCCACAGGCCGTTGCCCAAAAACGGATGGACATGGCCATGTTCTTACCCACTCCGAAGCGCACGATGGCCTCTTCGTCGGCAAAGACCGAGCGGGGAGTAGGTTCTTCAAACTGTGTGACCGCGTCGTACGCCTTACGAAGCCACAGCTGACGCAAAGGGAAGGTCTCATGCCCCGAGAACTGTGGAGGGGCGTCGGAAGGTAGCTGAATCATTTTGGGTGCTCGTTTAACTGGATGATATCGCCAGTCTGACCGGCCTGCCACTTGGCGCGGAAACTTTCCCGACGTCTAAAAATAGTTAAAAACTAATAAGTATTATTTTCAATAGTATTCTTAAGTATCTGCACTCGGCCTTCAAAAGCAACCTCTTGTCATCCATGACTGTACGGAATAACAGAAACGCTAGGGATGAGGCTGGCACAGAGCAGGGCTCAAAGTTCAGTCAGGACCTAGCCTCTTTGTCAGCCGGTCAGCGTGGTCGTGGCCGACTCAACCAGTGGTTTAGGCCTCGGTCCGCGCGGAGTCCACATCCAAGGTGAGTCATACACCTCACCAGTGTTCATGTCTGTCCAGCGGACTTTGGGCACCCTCGGGACTTTTGCCGTTTTGGGTAACATTGCTTTGAGCCACAGGGGTAGCATGTTTTTTTGAACGCAATCCTTGGCTGACTCATCGAGCCCCCCGCAACCATACAACCGTGCTGAGATGGGAAGATTGGACTTCCCCCGTTTTAACGGACAGTTTGAAGACTCTCTATGAAGTCTGGGTTGGTGGCGATTGTGTCAGGTTTTGCTGTTCTTGCTCATGGTTCTTCTCGAAGTTGACGGGCGACATCTGGCCCAGGGCTGAATGTCGACGGCGCGGGTTGTACCAAGCTTCAATCCAGGTGAAGACGGCAATGCGTGCTTCGGCCTTGGTCTTTCAATTGCGTCGGGCGATGAGTTCGCACTCCAGGCTGGCAAAGAAGCTCTCGGCCATGGCGTTGTCGTAGGCATCGCCCACGCTGCCCATGGAAGGGCGCACGCCCATCTCGCGACACCGCTGACCAAAGGCCAGGCTGGTGTACTGGCTGCCCTGGTCGGAGTGGTGAATCACGGAGCCGGGCTTGCGGGTATGCAAGGCCATGTTGAGGGCCTCGACCACCAGGTCGGCGGTCATGCGTTCGCCGAAGGCCCAGCCCACGACCTTGCGGCTGTAGACATCGAGCACCACGGCCAGGTAGAGGAAACCAGCCCACAGGTCGGGGGCCGGGCGCTGGCGTTTGTCGCTCTGTGTGGTGACTACATGGCCGCGGCGACGGTTGACACCGCGCATACGGCCTTCGCGTATGAGGCGGGCGATGCGTTTGCAGCTGATATGCATTCCCGCATCGATGAGTTCGGCCTGTACACGTGGCACGCCGTAGGTCTCGTCGCTGTCCATGACAGATATCCCGTAGTATTTGCTGGCCCAGGGCCTGGTTGGCTTGCATACGTGCACACGGTGCATGCTCACGCCAGTCGTAGAAATCGCTACAGGAGACGTTGGGGGTGCGGCACATGGTTTTAACAGGAAGTTCGGCCTGATTTACGGCAATCAGCGCGTAGATGCCGTGAACTGCGTGTCTTTTAGCAGGCCTTGGTGGGCTGTAGCTTCAAATTTAAAACCGCCTCGAACTAAAATTAACTATAAAAAGATATATTATTTTTTGCAATTTTTATTTATTATTGAAATCAAGTATAATCTAAGATGGGTTTAGCGGCCCAAGTCCAGGTGCAGCAAGTTCGCAAACAGCAGACTTTGAAAGGCCATAGCTGCGTGGCCAACATGACTTCCAAGTTCTTTGGTGGGTCGCGTTGGGGCGCCTTTATTGGTGCGCCGGTTCCTGTACCCGGTCCGCTAACCCGACGTGACCTGCCACCCCATATTTAGCGGTATGGCTGGCAGGGTGGACAACTTGTCATACAGGAGCCTTTTATGGCTGACGCAATCACTTCCGCCTTCTCCGTCCTTCACGCTGGACTCCCTCCACTCCACGCCTTCTTCGCTCCACTGGGAGGAATCAAGCAACTTTGTGTGGATGCTCGTTTACTGCACAGCCACCTCAAAATCAACCTGAAGTTCTCGCAGTGGTTCCACGCCAAGGTGCAAAAACACGGGTTCCAAGCTGATACCGACTGGCAGTACGTACCGCACGATTCCAGCCTGGCCATGGCAGGTATGTGCCCTACCTCCGGCGATGTGGTCAAAGAAAGCCGTATGGGGCGCCCGTGCAAAAACTACCTGGTCAGTCTGGAGCTCGCCAAAGGCTTGAGCCTGCTCGAGAGCAACAGTGAGAGCTATGGCGTTTGGAAGCAGCTGATACAACAAGAGCTGTGGTTTAGTAACGCGTTGACAAGCAGCAGCTCCCGTACGGCTTCCAACGACTACATCCGTATCACGACCACCCAAGCTCAAGAGCTTAAAGAACTGGTGCACGCACACGCCCAAAAAACCCAGCAGTCTCATCAAAGCATCTGGGCCCAGTTCCAGCACAATTTCGCGGTCAACAGCTATTTGGAGCTTCCTGCGGAAAAATTCGAGTCCGCCCATGCGTACTTGACGGCTCTGCTGGAAACAGATGCCAGCAAAACGCCGTCGCTGGAACCTCGTGGGCTCACACTGGAAAAAGACATCCAGGCCAAGATACTGGCGCTGGCTGCGGACGTCATCACCTCAGTGGGTGATGCCTTGCGCAAAAACCAGCTTGACCTCGAAAAATACACTCTGCAGCCTGCCTGACCTGCACACTGGCTGGTTCATGCGTGAGCTGGCCAGTATCCAGCGCCACCAAGGTGCTGTTCGTTTCCAAGCTCGATACCCTGGCTACCGAGCTTGGCTTCAAAACCCCTAAAGAACCTGCGGCACCTACATCTCCAACACTTGAGTCAACTTTGGCCCATGTGTTCGTGCAAAAACCCGTCCGCTGCAATAAGTCCTCACCTTCGAGCGTACCAGCAGCCCTGTACAGTCACGTTCCGACTTCGCAGCCATCTCCTCTCTCTTGCGTTTTTCTGGTTCGCCTGCCAAGATGCCGCAGGCTCAAGCCACCGCCCAAACAACGAAGAGTCTCATTGCGCTCAAACCACTGGAGCCTGCGCCCCCCCACCCAAAGCAACTGAATTAGGGTGGAAACTGCTAGAGGCGTGCAGTACCAAGACATCAGCAGTCCGACGCTCATCAAGAGCGCAAGTTCGAGAACCGAGGCAGCGGGTGCTATTTTCCAAGTTGAGTGGCGTTTTCGGCGGGGGCCACAAGGCTATGAACTGGGGTGGTTTGCCGGGCTGGGGGGTCAACGGTGGGCTACCTTCTTTGGGCAAGCGCAGTCGTTAACCTCATCCTGAACTTTCAGCTGCATACAAGTTACAAGTGATGAACCATCTTGGCTGGCTCGAACTTATAGCATTAGGTTTAACCTTAATATTGTCTGACTCCGGAATTGAAGCGCTTCAATTTTGACAAATAGCGCGAGTGTCAGGTACTTTGAAGTTCGAAGTGTCAAAATTTGCTATTGGGGCTCAATCTAGACACCAAATTGAAGCGCCTCAATTTTGAGCTGTGTGCTATCCTTATTGGTCAAAGCACTTACGATATCTTTTACTTATGCTAGAATAGCAAAAGCATCTGAATAGAGTTTGAGAGTAATAACTTTGCTTCCAATCGCTCTATACAACCGAACCATGAAAGCATAAGCATGACTGTTGTAGTTTTTGGCCACGAAAAAGGCGGCGTAGGTAAGACCTCTCTGGCACTGAACTTCACGGCTCTAGCCGCTGAGGATGGCGTTGATGTAGTTCTACTGGACACTGACCGACAGCAATCTGCGGCTAACTGGCTGGGCTTGCGAATGAACTCGCCCGAGCTGCGCAAGATTTCCATCTTGTCGAATACGTCCGACCCGATTTACGAGCTCAACAGTCTCGCTGCTCGATATGAGCTGGTCGTGTGTGATATCGGTGCCTTAAGCTACAAGGCTCTGGTTGAGTGCGGTCTGCTAGCCGACCTCTACATAATCCCGACAGGTACCAGTGACTTGGACTTGACGCCTGCCGAGTCCCTGGTATCTGTAATCCGAAAGCTACCTACGCCAGGTAGGTCTTCCGTAGACGTCCGATGCCTGGTAACGAAGGCCCCCAGCAACCCCAAGTCCACCGAAGTTCTTAAGACGCGAGAACGCTTAGGAGCTAGCGACATTCCAGTGCTAGATACAGTGATTACAGCTCGTAGCGCTTGGCGGAGCATGGCAAACACTGGTAAAGCACTTCATGAGCTCAAAGGTAAGGCCCGTGACGAAAAAGCTGTGGAAGAGGTGCAGGCGCTTTACAACGAAGTAATCCGCATACTTAGCGCGAGAGAAGAACAACGCGCTGCTATCTGAAGTCGAACTTCAGTGTTGTCTTTGTCCCCCGATAGCCCAAAACTGGCTATTCATGTGTAATCGTTAAAATCTTGGAAAGGAGAAGCAATTAGCTACATCTCGTTAATGTAGCTAATTGCTTAAACATACATGGCTACAGCTCCGTTTGTTAAACGTCAACCGCTACCTGAAGGTGAAATCAAAGAAGCTTACAAAGAAAGTCTGAAAGAGCTGAGCACTACTTTGGCTGAGTTGGGCAAAGGTACTTACCTAGCTGATACGGCTCCCGACAAAGTAGAGTGGAAGTCTGGTCAAATCTATGAAGTTCCTTTGCTTCACATTCGAGAAAATCCTGTTAACGCTCGTGAGATTTACTCCAGCGTCAATCTGCAGTCTCTGACCGATTCTATTAAATCGGTAGGCCAAAAGATACCAGCGATTGGGTATGCCGATGCCCAGACTGTTGTGTTGATTGATGGTCATCGTAGATTAGATGCTGCAACCAAGCTTGGGTTAAGCACTCTGACGGTTCAGATAGTAGCGCAACCCGCAAGTGACAAAGAGTTGTACTTGGCCAGCCGATTGGCAAACACCGAACGGCAAGCGCAATCTCCATTGGACGACGCTTTGGTTTGGCGACGACTCCTCGATAGAAAAGTCTTTGAGACTCAGTTGGAGTTGGCACAATTTCTGAAGCTAGACCCGGCCGAGGTTAGCCGAACATTAGCCATAGGCACTCTCTCCGCTACTGTGATTGCGCAACTCAGCGAGTATCCTGTACTCTTGAACTACAGCATGCTAAATGCTCTGCGGGAGTTTGAGCAAAGCCAAGGGTCTGAGAAGACCATAAGTTTTATCCCCGAGATTATCCAAAATGGCTATGGCTATCGCGAAGTCCAAGCGCGACGTAAAAAAATGGAAGGCGCTCGTAGGACACGGGAGACGCCAAAATCAATTCCAGTAACATACCTTCAAGGCAAAGGCACCGTAAAAACCTTTCCAAAAGACGGCCGCGTGGAGTTGGTCATCAAAGGATTGAATCCTGAAGCCGCAGATGAATTTGTAACAAAGTTGAATTCTTTGTTTGCTCAGCCTGCGTCTTGATGCCGTCCAATCTCGATGCTGTGCACGTATCTAGGCTCAGCATCGAGATAAAATATTAAATAGTGTTTTTATCAAAAAACTATTGGTTCTCAATTATGGTATGCTCTTCATCTAGGTAAAAAAGGAGCTTAGCCATGCAAACGTTAGAGAGCTGCGAAGATTTGCTGCCCGATGGCCGCAAGGTACTGCCGTACCTGACGCCTCGGCAGATGGATTGCTTGCGTGCCATCTACTGCTACGCGGTTCGTTACCGAGACTACCCGCGAATCAGCGATGTGGCCATGTTTCTTGGCGTTCAGCCTGTATCTGCTTACAACCTTGCGAACAACTTGATTGAGCGGGGCTATGTCACACGTGTCGCCCGGTTCGGCGGTCGTCGCAGCCTTAGACTTACTCCGGAAGCTCTTGAGAAGCTTGAGTTGGAGTACTCCGAGACCAAAGACGACTCTTGGACTCGCACTATGCAGCCCATAACGCGTCAAGTGACGTGGGGTTCGTCTGCAGCAAACAATACCGTTGCTACCGTTGCAGCGTAACCCCTTAACCTCAACCTAACTCAACAGGTTCCTTGTGTTCGACCAACCCAGCACCATGCACCAAACGCTTAACAGTGTTGTTGCGGGTGTACATGTTGCTCTAATGCATAAGAGACTACCCCAAAAGGCAAAGCCCTACGCAAAGTCGAGAGTGCGTAGGGCTTTTGTTCCGCCCCCACCAATCACGAAGGAAGCAGTTGGAATACCAAACACCAACTTTTACGTCAGTGTCTTCCGTTATTGTAACACCCGCTACAGTTTCGGTTTAACTTGGTGTAAGCGTTTGTTGGTATCCGGATTGCATAGCTTGTGTAATAACTCACATGTCAAATGCTATCGATTTCAACAAAAAATCTGCCTAGTAAGATATTTTTAGCGTCAACTGAAGATATCTTCTCGCATTGGGGCTCTTTTTACGCCTCATCACGCGACCATACAACTGTATGTCGCTCAAGTACCTTCATGTCCGAAATTCAACTTTTCGTGGCTTTAGGTCAACTTCTCATGCCTGTACGTGGATTCTTTGCTCGCCCGCTTGGTGCGGTGGGTTGCGTTGCGCACGTCGCCACGGCTGCTCAGGCTACCTGGAGGTCTACGATGTTTTAGTCGTCTGAAAAAAGAAAACCCTCAAGCGCCAACCTGAGGGTCTCTTCTTGCGCATCCCCCAGCTCACGATAGAGTGAAACCAAAAGCGAAACGCTGATACAAAGTGGTTTCATTCTATCAAATCGGGGGATGCGCGTCAACTGTGTCTTTTTTTTGGAGACAGCGATGACGCTTGTCGAACATGTTCTTTACCCGTCGTTAATCCATCGTGCATGTAGCCTCTTGGATGAGTGGGACTTCTTGAAAAAACAACCTGACGGTTTTTTTAGAGTAATACTTCGTATTGTTAAAAAAATTAATTTAAAGCGCCCCCACGCTGCTGTTTTCGCAAAACGAGCCACATTGGCTATAGAGTCCGGTCAGTCGGTGCAAACCGTTAACAGAGCCATCCGGTGGCTTGAAGCTGAAGGATTTATTACCCGAACGAAAAAAGCTCACCCAGGACTTCGTGGTTCGAGTTCTCCGCTGGTGCCCACCCCCAAGTTTCTAACGCTGCTGATGTTGGACCCCGTCAGCATCAAGCAGTCGTACGCGGAGGCTGAAGCCTACGTGCTGGGCAAATACGCGCTGGACAACGGTTGCTTGCCGCCTGAAGTGGCCTCCAAGAAGAAGAACCGCTCTCGCACAGCATGCACCACCGAACAGGAAGAGGACGGGGCTGGTATAGAGTTGGACGCCCAAGACCTTGTCGACAGCTTAGAGAGCGCCGGCATAAGCCAAAGCCCTGACGACCTCGAAATTTCTTCTGTGCTGGCCGCAGAAGACGAGGCTGTAGCCACCGTGCAACAACCACAACCAGCAGCTACCGAAGCTGCCGCAGAAACAACAACGCCCGTAGCTGCGGTAGAAGTACGGGAAAGCATGGACACCGTTGTGGATACACCAGCCATACCTGCCTTGGCGAATAAATACGAGGCGGCTATCAAGCAGTACAAAGCTGAGACGGCGCAACGTGCTGCCGAACGTGACCATCGCCGAGGCTTTGTGCAGTTCGGTCACGTAAAGATTCCCGCAGACTTGACCTGGTTGGTCGAAAACCTGGGTATGCGTGCCACTGGCGTGCTGCAGCTGATGGGTCTTGCGAAGCAGGCCAATCAAACGTTGTCTGAGGTGGTGAGCGCGGTCAAGAAGTACCTTACCGACTTGGACGGACGCGAAGCCTACGCCTACTTGCGCAAGCTGCTGGGGCTGGGCAAGGACTTCGGCTACAAGGTCCGTGAAACGAACCAGCAGCAGGATGCTAAGGACGAGCGAGCCTACTTGGAGCTCAAGGCAGAGGCTCTGGCCGGTCGGAGCTTTTTCAGCCCCAAGAGCCAAGCACAGTACACCATACAACCAAGTGGCCTTGTCGAGGTTCTGCAGAATGGCAAGCACTCTGCGATGCGCTTGTGCCGAAAATTTCTGGATGCTATCGACACCGGAAAGCTCCGAGCCGTGCGGGCGTAAGCCTTGGGGCTGGCTGATTATGTGTCTGGAAATGGATATCCCTTATCAAAAAGGAATACTACAGTCTTTTAGAAAACATCCAGCTTTGCTGAAATTGCTAAAAAATAGCGATTGGCTAAGTGTAATGTCTAGGCTAGAGTTCTGTTTGACAATGCAGTAACCCAGCTAAACGCGAGTCCTTCGTCACGTGGAGTACAAGCCCCTGATACTGGGTTTGATATTCCTCAAGTACATCAGCCTCCCGTTCTTCGACCCTGCTACACCAAGGAGATTGACCATGCTTCCCACCTACGAAGCCGTGCTACAGCCCAACGGACAGCTGCAATTTTTTGACCTGCCGAGCAATCTGGTTAACCTGCCGCGGCGGGTGTTGGTTACGTTCACCGACGACGCCCCACTGGGCGACACCGCACTGTGTGGTGCCAGCCTGAGCGAACCGGCATTGGCCCAAGACTGGCTGCGCGAAGAAGAGGAGGTCGCATGGGCCCATTTGCAACCCGGCAAGTGATTCTGTTGCCGTTTCCGTTCTCCGACCTGTCGGCCAGCAAGCTCCGCCCTGCCTTGCTGCTGGCCAATGCGGGCAAGGGGGACTGGGTGCTGTGCCAAATCACCAGCAAACCTTACGCCGATGCACGGGCCATCACGCTGACAGAAGCTGATTTTGTGCAAGGGGGCCTGCGATTGACCAGCTATGCACGGGCAGGTAAGTTGTTCACGGCACATGAATCGCCGTTTCAGCGGGTGGCTGGCACACTCCAGGCGGCAGCGCACCAGCACGTGGTCGAGCAAGTCGTCGCCTTGTTGTGTGAAGAAACGCCAGGTACAGAAGCTGGGCGGGCTGGGTGAGCTCAAAACCCGCTTTCGGCAAGTGCAGCTCAAGGCTGCGGTGGCCGTCAACTCAGCTTTGCCCCGGCTTTGCCCCGGTTTTGCTGGGAACTGGGGGGGGTCGACACGGTGGGGCATCAACGGCAATACGCTTGGGGCTAAGGCCTTGTGGCGCAACTCAGTGCCGACCTAATACGTGAGTTTCCCGAGGTGAAGGGGTTTTCAGCGAGCAACCTCAAGTACATCCGGCAGTGGCACTTGTTCTGGAGCGCAGCGCCAATCGGCCAACAGCCTGTTGACCAATTGAGCGCCATCCCTTGGGGCTAAAACCAGGCTATCCTTGCCAAGTGCAAGCAGCCAAGCTCAACTCTATTGCCGAGCCCATGCGCCAGAGCTTGACCTCCAACCAGGGCCGCGAGGTAGCTTGGCACGCTGAAACCGGTGTTACACCTCAGCTTTGAAACCGCCCTTTACAACTCATCAACAAAGCTGCGAAGTTTGTTGCGCGACAGCGCTACCGCAATGCCGTCGTCGATGCGATAGCTGGGGATGCCGAGGCGCATTTCCGGCGGGCGTTCGCGGGGAATGTTCGGATGGCCTTCGTAAAAAGCCACGCAGTGCTGCTGGTCGGCGTGGGTATCGAGTTGCTGTTGGTCGGTGCAGAAATGCACGTCGCGCTGGCAAGTGGTGCAATTCCGCACGTCGTGGTGTTCGGTGGGCAGCAGTTTGAGCCAGTCGGCGCTGCATTCGTATGCCATTGGGCAGTGCAGGAAGGCCTCGCGGAACTGGGGGTAATAGACCAGCTCGGGCCTGCTCTGGGCGCTCATGGTGGTTTCAGCCCAGCAGGTCGCGCACGCTGATGCCGCGACGGGCAAATTCGCGCTTCATCTTGTGCATGGCAATGGTTTCAACTTGCCGGATGCGTTCGCGGGTCAGGGTCTGGCGGCCTTCCTTGGCTGGCTTGTAATAGCGCAAGGCGGCGGTGCTGCTGTCGGGCGCGGAAGGCGTGAGCGTCATGTGGCTACCGTGGTGAATGGTGTCAATACACGGTTGCATGTTTTTGCAAGTCAGTTACAAACTGTTACAACTTTGTACGCTGAAGGCCCTGATGGTGGGCTGTCTCTAGGCGGAGAAAACGGACTTTCGATGCGGATGGCCATGGAAACCAGTTGCATCGTCTTGCAACCGGTTCTCGTTGAGGCAATGGCTTTACTCGTGCTGCAGATTACTGTCAGTTTTCGAAGATGATTTCTCCTCCTTCTTATCAACCCAACAGCACATTTTCACGATAACTTTACCTTTTTCGTTAATTTCCCATGTTTTCACCCGTAACTCTTCTGGGACAGAGGGTTGGCTAAGTTTATCTAGGCTTATTTTTAGTTTTCGGCGAAACTCTGATAAGCTACACTTGGCCCCAGTTAATTCCAGCAAAATGGGCAAGTCTATTGGGTATTCATCGGAATGTGTCAGATAAAAAGCTGATAACCAGCCGGTAAAACCCTTTGCGTACGAAAAGAAAGATTCTGGAATCCAAGTCCAACGGTCGGCTCCGTACAGTTCTGCCACCTCTGTTAATACCCTAAAATGTACGACCTGCTTATCACCTTCTTCTGGAATCTGAAGCTGAACAAGATGCATTGGGTTTAATTTGACCTTGCCAACGCTGAGCATTAGCTCACATCGTTGAATTCTTCCCAGGCTTCTCAAGATGGCACCATATACACGTACGCCGTTTGAGACTTTTAGTAGCTTTGTAAGTTGGTGCAGGGAAATCTGTCGCCAATTTTCATCGGGCGACGAAGAATCTTCTAGTGGATGTTGGGATGACAGTTGAAGAAGTACAGCCAATACCTGACGGTCGTACTCAATTAGACTTGGGCCTTTTATTGTGATTGAGGCATCACCCATGGTTCTAATTCTTGTGTACGATAAATGGTGCTCGTTGTTGTCTCCAATCGCAAACAGGGGTGAGCGTAACAAAAAGTTGGGAAATGCAATTTTAATTTCTTTGCCGCGTTGCATACATGGTATATATACCTTGTCCCCCATTCGTACAGACTGTAGCTGTCGAACCCTATTAAATTCCGCTTCGGTTGCTCGCCTGGACAAAGTTTTTATGTTTGATTTATCCTTTGTCGATGGGAGATTATTGCAGCCAAGCCTTTCCATGACTTCTGCCATGGCCTTTTTTTCTTCATCGTTGTTAACTTTTCCTGTCTTTTCAATGCGTGCAAGCGCTTCTCTTAAAAGTTGGTTTTCGTGAAGTTTTTCTTGCACGAAGTCTAGTTCGTTGTTCATATGCTAAAGTTATTCGAAGTCTAATGAGATTTGTTAAGTGAGTCACGAACCTGAAAGCACAGTCTCAATACTAGCCTAGTTATTCCGACTTAGTTGCTGTGTGGCATAGTTAGTGTGATTCTTAGAAAATTGTAGCACACAATTTTAATGCTCGACCATTAACCATCCAAAAAAAATTTAGGTGGTCGAAGGGGCGTTGAGTTGAGATAGCTTTTAAGGTACACCGTCGCTCTAATGTGTCACGCCTCAAGATTAATGTCTAAGAACTCTTCACCCTGCGTTGATTGAGTTTCTTTATCGAGCCTTGGTACGAAACCGCCAACTTTTTGTGCCTTGGTATCTGTCAGCTGCACGACATGAATGACCAAGGCCAAGGCCAGCTGGTGCTCGAACCGATGTCGGATGAGTTCGCTCATCGGCGACAACGACCACAGTTACGAAGTGAAGCCGTACCGTTGCGGCGCGCCATCCCTCACCGCTTGAGCCAGCCAACGCATCCGTGTCGTGTCGAGCTTGGGCGGTAGACTTGGTTCGACTTGGCACGCAAGGCCTGCTCGCCACCCCTGTAGAAGTCCGGCCGCCACTTGGACATCGTTTGCGTACTTACCCCGTATGTCAACTCCAACGCCTGGGGCTTTATTCCCGCACGACTGGCCTTCACTGCATGAGAGACCGTCGCTTCTGGCGTACGGTGGTGCAATGGACATCGAACGGCTTGGTACCGGCCACGGCAGGCATGCTCTGGATAGCCAATTTCCGACTTTGAGACATGATTTTACATGTGTTTGTAAAAATGTAAGCATGTATTCTGTAAGTTATAAGCCGACCTTGGAACATGGCTTATAGAGGGAAAAGACACTACATAATCAATAATCAATAAGCTCACATAATCTCACCACTGAAGCACTTAGCTGCAGTATCTTCTCCTAAGCTCGTTGCTGTTTGGTTCATGCTCCCAAGCTTGTTGCTGTCCTCATTGCTTACTGACCTGGTTGCTGTTCTTGTTGCCTGCTGACGATGGTTGCTGTTTGGTCGATGCCCCTGCCTTCGTGTGGCCTTTGTTAACGCACGTATAGCTTCAACGCCTCATGCCAACCGTTGTTCCTCAACGCATTCGACCCCGACGATGAAGTCAAGGAAGTTGAGAAGGTGGCCAACTCACGCTGGACTGGACAAGCAGCTCGAAACCGTCAAATGTGGCCGCTTTGAGCAACGTAGCCAGCAAATCACTAAATAACGGATACTTTTTCGGTAGTCTAAGTGATACAATTTAGGTATCAATATGCGTACTTTAGATGGTCGATAACCAAAAATAGCCGCTGAAAACCAAAAGGAAGCCCGCGTGAACGTCTTTGAATTTCGCCAAAACCTGGTCGATGAGTACGAGCAGTTTACGCGCAGCTTTACCCGCATTAAAGCCCAAGACATCCAAGCTTTTGTGGATGCCGAGTACGACTCGCAAAAGTATTGGCCTGAGCCTTTGGTGCAAGTTAACCCTAACTTCCAACCAGGTGGGACGGTAGAAGAATTGTGTGCTGCGGGACAGCTCAGTCCAGCGTGTGCCGAGATTTTTCGTTTTGGCAAGACGGCATCTTCTGCGGGCCAAACGCTGCCGCTGTACCGCCACCAGGTTGAGGCCATCAGCTTGGCCGCCGCTGGTGAAAGCTACGTGCTGACCACGGGCACAGGTTCGGGCAAGTCGTTGTCGTACTTCATTCCCATCATCGATGCCTGCCTCAAGGCCAAGGTCAGCGACAAGGTGCCGCGCACCCGGGCCATCATTGTGTACCCGATGAATGCCCTGGCCAACAGCCAGCTCGAGGAGCTCAAGAAGTTTCTGGGCACCGACCCCGGCACCCGTGCGGTCACGTTTGGCCGATTTACTGGCCAGGAAAGCACCGAAGAGCGTGAGGCGATGAAAGCCAATCCGCCCGACATCCTGCTGACCAATTTCATGATGCTCGAGCTGCTGCTGACGCGGCAAAACGCAATTGACCAGCAAGTGATTGCCAACGCCAAGGGCTTGCGCTTTTTGGTACTGGATGAACTGCACACCTACCGGGGCCGTCAGGGGGCGGACGTGGCGCTGCTGGTTCGGCGTGTGCGTGAGGCCTTGGCCGAACGACTGGTGTGTATTGGTACCTCGGCGACGATGGCCACGGACGGCACTGAGCTGGAGCGCAATGCCAAGGTGGCACAGGTGGCTTCCCGCCTGTTTGGTACCCCGATTCCCACCACCAACGTCATCACCGAAACACTCAAGCGCACGACCCCCGAGATACAGACCTTGGAGACCGTGGCGCCCCAGTTGGCCGAGGCCATTGCGGCTGGTGTTCCGCATGAGCTGGATTTCGATGGCATGGTTCGTCATCCTGTCGCCGTTTGGGTGGAGTTGACCCTGGGCCTGACGTACGAAAGTGGCAAGCCGCGCCGTGCCAAGCCCAAGACGCTGGACCAAGCGGCAGAGTTGCTGGCGACTGCTTCCTGCCTGGACAAGAGCCTGTGCAGCGACTATCTGCAAAAATTCCTGTTGCACGCGTACAGCGTTACCGACGCATCGAACAAGCCCTTGTTTGCCTTCAAGCTGCACCAGTTCATTTCTGGTGGCGGTAAGGTTTTTACAACGCTTGAGGCACCCGGTACCCGCACCGTTACCTTGGAAGGGCAGCAATTTGTTTCGGGTGACCGCAGCCGCCACCTCTACAACGTCCATTTCTGCCGGGACTGTGGCCAGGAATACATCCCGGTCTGGGACCAAGACGGTACCGAGGGGCGCACTTTTTCGGTACGCAGCATCGATGAGCGTGAGCACGAGGACGACGGTGTCAAGGCTGGCTACCTCATGCCCGATGTCTCCGGTACATGGGACGAGGCTAACCTCGAGAGCTATCCTGAAACCTGGGTTGAAGAGCGTGGTGATGGCGAGTGGCGGGTCAAGTCCACGTACAAGAAATACCTGCCCCAGTCCGTCAAAGTACGCTCCGATGGGGTGTTGGCCCATGAGGGTGGCTTGTCGGCTTGGTTCATTCCGGGCAGCTTCCGCTTTTGCTTGTCCTGCGGGGTCACGCACACCACCAGTGGCAAGGATGCTTTGCGCTTGACATCGCTATCCGGTGAGGGTCGAAGCTCTGCGACCACCATGCTGACCCTGTCGGCCCTGCGCTACCTCTACGAGCAAGACCACGAGCTCTCGCCGGAAGCCAAGAAAGTGCTGGGGTTCTCTGACAATCGCCAGGATGCGGCCTTGCAAGCGGGTCATTTCAACGACTTCTTGCAGGTATTACTTACCCGTAGCGCACTGTTTTCGGCACTGGAATCCGCACAAGGGCAAGTGTTGTCGGAAAAGGACATCGCCCAGGCGGTATTTGCGGCACTGGGTTTTGACCGCGATGACCCCGGAGTGCGCGCCGAGTACATGCAGCAGCCCGACATGAAGGGCAGCAACCGCCGCCAGGTGCAGGAGACCATGCGCTCCATCCTGGGCTACCGTATCTTCAACGACCTGCGCCGTGGTTGGCGTTACAACAACCCCAATCTCGAGCAGCTGGGGCTGTTGCACATCGACTACGACGACCTCGACGAACTCGCAGCCGACCCAGCCGAATGGGACGACGCGCCTCAGGTGTTGCGTGTTGCACGACCGCAAGAACGGGCCAAAGTGTTGCGCCTGTTGTTCAGTTTTATGCGCGAGGGGCTGTGCGTGGCATCCCGTTACCTCGACCGCAACGAACTGGAGCAGTTGCGTACGCTCAGTTTTGCCAACCTGCACGAGCCCTGGGGTTTCACGGAAGACGAGCGTCCCGCGTCGGCCAAGTGGTTCGTGACCAGTCGCCCCAAGGACGACGACAAAAAGAACGTTCGCACCAAACGCTACAAGCTCGAGGAATACCTGCTGATTGGCTCCAGCCGCTCCCGTTTGGGTCGAGAGCTGCGTCGAAGCAGCACCTGGGGTGGCAGCAATCCACACTACAAAGATATCAACGACAAGACCTGTGCAGATGTCGTGTGGGCCTTGCTCAAGGCAGCCAAAAGCTACGGCTTGGTGCGCAGCGAGGACACCGACTTTGGCATACCGGGTTGGCAACTCAACGGCAGCTCGATGCGCTGGGGGCTGGGCGATGGCAACAGCGCCCGAAGTGCCCACGACAACCTTTTCTTCCGCAACCTGTACCGCAACATTGCCCGGTTGTTGACCGAGCCTGCACATCGCCTGTTCGACTTCGAAGCCCGTGAGCACACCGCACAGGTGGAGCAGCATGACCGGCTGGAGCGTGAGGCACGCTTCCGTTTTACCGACAAAGACCGGGAAGATTGGCGCAATCGGCATGGGAGCGAGTTGGAATGGTTGCCAGTGCTGTTTTGCTCCCCAACCATGGAGCTGGGAGTGGATATCTCCTCGCTCAACACGGTTTACATGCGCAACGTACCCCCGACACCAGCCAACTACGCCCAGCGCAGTGGCCGTGCGGGGCGTGCTGGTCAACCGGCCCTCGTCATCACTTACTGCGCGAGCCAATCGCCGCACGACCAGTACTACTTCCGCGACCCGGTGCGCATGGTGTATGGCCAGGTCAATGCTCCGACACTGGACTTGGCCAACCGCGAACTGGTGCAAAGCCACTTGCAGGCTATATGGCTGGCTGAAACTGGCAAGAAGCTCGGTAGCAGCATCCGAGACCTGCTAAACATGGAGCAAGCGCAAGAGCTGCCCTTGACCACCGACCTGGCCGATGAACTTGCTCAACCAGCCGCTCAACGCCGTGCGCACGAGCGTGGCCTCAAGGTGCTGGCGATGCTGCAAGACGAACTCACGCCCGACCGCGCACCCTGGTACACACCCACCTGGCCGCAAACGGTGTTCCAGCGTGCCTTTACCGAGTTCAATAGCTCGCTCAACCGCTGGCGCGACTTGTACCGGGCCACCGCACAGGCCATTGAAATCAACTACCGCAAAGAAAACAACCCCGCTGCCAGCGAACGTGAGCGTCGTGAAGCCCAACAACGCCACAACGAGGCCCGCAAACAGCGCGACCTGCTCTTGGCTGGCGAGAGTGCCTTCAACAGCGACTTCTACACCTACCGCTACCTGGCCAGTCAGGGATTTTTGCCAGGCTACAACTTTCCGCGCCTGCCGCTGATGGCCTACATCCCAGCACGTCGGGGCAACATCGGACGCGAGAGCTTCCTGTCGCGCCCGCGCTTCCTGGCCTTGAGCGAGTTTGGCCCCTATAGCCTCATTTACCACGAGGGCAGCCAGTACCGCGTTACCAAGGCTTTGCTTACCATTGGTGGTCAAGACCAGGTGGCCGAAGGTGCCGCATTGCCCACCGAAGTCGTGCGCCTGTGCCCGGCCTGCGGTTATGGCCATTTCCGCACCCAGCGCGATGCCGACCGCTGCATCTCGTGTGGTGGTTCGCTCGAAAACGCCGAGGAAGTCAAGAACCTCTACCGCATCGAAAACGTCTCCACCAGGCGGGCTGAGCGCATCACGGCGAACGAAGAAGAGCGTGTACGCCAAGGTTACGACACCCAGACCACCCTGCAATTTGCCCAAGCCGACGGCAAGCTCCAGATGGTCACTTCGGTGGTGTCGGACGAGCACGGCCCCCTGTTGGAGCTCCAGTATGGCCCCACGGCCACCATCTGGCGCATGAACTACGGCTGGAAGCGGCGCAAGGACAAAAAAGTCCGGGGCTTCATGATTAACCCAATCACTGGTCACTGGGTGGGTGGCGAAAACGAGGCGGGTGATGCTGAGGGTGATGATGCACCACCGGACAAGACACCGCCGCAGCGCATCGTCCCGTTTGTGGAAGACCGGCGCAACATCCTGATTGTGATGCCCCACCCCCGGCTTGGGCTTCTGGCCGAGACCACCTTGGCCACACTGCAGTACGCGCTCAAGCGTGGTATCGAATCGGTCTACCAGCTCGAGGAAAGCGAACTGATAGCCGAGCCCTTACCTGGCCGCGACAACCGCCAGTCCATTTTGTTCTTTGAGGCAGCGGAAGGCGGTGCTGGTGTGTTGACCCGCATTGCCACCGAACCGCAAGCCTTGCGCGCCGTGGCGGCCGAAGCCCTGCAAATCATGCACTTCCGGGCCCCCGTCGATGGTCAGCCATGGAAGAAATCCGAACTCACCCAGGTGTTGGACGAGCACGGGCAACTGCTATGTGAAGCGGGGTGCTACAAGTGCCTGCTGTCGTACTACAACCAGCCCGACCATCCCTTGATTGACCGCCAAGACCAAGAGGCCGGCGGCACCTTGCTCGATATCCTGTGCCGACTCACCACCGCCAGTGCCGATTCGGGCACACAAGGCCGGGCACCTGAGCAGCAAAGTGCGGAACTTGAGCGCATGTCCACCAGTTCGCTGGAAAAAGCCTGGCTGGCCTACGTCGAGCAGCACGGCCACCTCAAGCCCGACCGCGCCCAGCACACCTTGAAGGCTGCGGGTGTCAATGCCGACTTCTTCTACGACGATTACAACTTGGCGGTGTTCATCGATGGCCCACACCACGAAACCGAGAGCCAAAAAGCCAAGGATGCCGAGGCCACCCACAAGCTGGAAGACTTGGGCTTCATCGTCGTGCGCTTCCCCAAAGAGCAAGACCAGTGGCCGGCCATCTTCCAGACCAACGCCGATTTGTTTGGCCCCGACCAGAAAAACTGAATATGAACGCCCCTGTTGCTGAGTTTTACCCCGGCAGTCTCGTCTCTGCCCGTGGCCGTGAATGGATAGTGCTGCCCGAGTCCACGTCCGACACCCTGCGCCTGCGTCCGTTGGGGGGTGGTGAGCGGGACGAATCCCTCATTTACCTGCCGCTGGAGCGTCAGCCTGTTGGCCCCGCTACCTTCCCGTGGCCCAGCGTGGCCCAAGCGCGCAACCACTCGGCCAGCCAGTTGCTGATGGATGCCTTGCAGCTCAAACTGCGCAGTGGTGCGGGCCCTTTCCGCAGCTTTGGCAACATTGCCGTGGAGCCCCGTGCCTACCAACTCGTGCCCTTGCTGATGGCCATGAAGCAGCCCACCGTGCGGTTGCTGATTGCCGATGATGTCGGTATCGGTAAAACGATTGAAGGGGCCCTGATTGCGCGCGAGATGCTCGACCGGGGCGAAATCCAGCGCTTGGCCGTTTTGTGTCCGCCGCACCTGTGCGAACAATGGCAACGTGAACTGGAAGAGCGTTTCCACATCCAGGCCGTGGTGGTACGCACCAGCACCGCTAACCGCCTGGAGCGTGACCTGCCTCCGGGTACCTCGGTGTTCGATGCCCATCCCTTCACCGTGGTCAGCCTGGACTACATCAAGTCCGAGCGCCGTCGTGAGGCCTTCCAACGCTTCTGCCCCGAATTCGTCATTGTCGATGAGGCCCACACCTGCACCCAAGGGGGCCAAGGCCGCCAGCAACGCTACCAGCTGCTCAAAGGACTGGCAGAACACCCCCAGCGCCACATGGTGCTGCTCACCGCTACCCCCCACAGCGGTGATGAGGAGGCCTTCTTCAACCTGTTGGGACTGCTGCGACCAGACTTCACCCAGCTCAAAGACCTGCCACCCGGAGCCCGCACCGACTTGCGTGAAGACCTCTCGCGCCATTTCGTCCAACGCCGCCGCCCCGACATTGCCGAGTGGCAAGATGCCAGTATGTTCCCCGAGCGCAAGACGGCGGAAATCACCTACCGCCTCACCGGTGCCTGGGGCCAGTTGTTCAACGACGTGCTCGATTACGCCCGCGAACTGGTCGAGCGCTCCGAAGGCAAAGGCCAGCGTGAGCAGCGCATGAACTGGTGGGCCGCTTTGGCCCTGCTGCGTTGTATCTCGTCATCACCCCAAGCCGCCGTCAACGCCCTGCGCACCCGGCTCAAAGGTGGCCAGCAAGAAGGCGATGAACTGTCGCTGGAAGAACTGGAAGCCCAAGCCAGCGAGCGCGTGCTGGACGGCCTGGACGATGCCTTGTCCACCGACGACATCGAACCCGCAGCCCAAACCGAAGACAGCGCCCGCTTGCAAGAATTGATTGCGGCTGCCGACAACCTCGCTGGTGCCGCCAACGACCCCAAACTGGCCCAGCTCTATGCGCACCTGCAAGACCTGGTCAAAGCAGGCTTCCACCCCGTGGTGTTCTGCCGCTACATCGCCACCGCCCACTACCTGGCCAATTTCCTGCGCGAGAAATTCAAGCACGCCACCGTCAAGGCCGTCACGGGCGAACTCACTCCGGGCGAACGTGAAGCCGCTGTGGCTGAGCTGGGTGACACCGAGCAACGCATCCTCGTGGCCACCGACTGCCTCTCGGAAGGTATCAACCTGCAAAGCCTGTTCACCGCCGTGGTGCATTACGACCTCAGCTGGAACCCGACCCGCCACGAACAGCGCGAAGGCCGTGTCGACCGCTTTGGTCAACGTGCTCCAGAAGTGCGCACCACCATGTTGTACGGCCAAGACAACCCCGTGGATGGTGCCGTGCTGCAAGTCATCCTGCGCAAAGCCGAAAGCATCCGCAAAGAGCTGGGCGTGCTGGTGCCCATGCCCGACGACGAAGGCAAGCTCACCCAGGCGCTGCTCAATGCCGTGCTCATGCGCAAGCACACCACCGCTGGCCAAAAAGCCCAGATTGGCTTCGACTTTGGCGAACCAGCGCGACAAATCAACACCGTGTGGCAAAGCGCGCGCGAGAAAGCCGCCAAAAACCGCTCCATCTTTGCCCAGCGCCGCCTCAAGCCCGACGACGTGCTGCCCGAATGGCGCAAGTCCGCCGCCGTACTCGGTGGGCCGCAAGAGGTGCAACACTTCGTCACCCGCGCCCTCTCCAAGCTCGGTGCTGGGCTGGAACCCTACAAGAACCACTTCAAGGCACCATTGGGCGAACTGCCACCGGCCTTGAAAGAACGCCTGGCCGCTGAAGGCCTCACGGGCACGGTGCGTATCGACTTCAAGCAACCCACAGCCCAGGACGCCATCCTCATCCAGCGCACCCATCCGCTGGTCGTGGCTCTCGCCGATACCCTGCTCGAACAAGCCCTCGACAGCCAAAACGATGCCGCCGAGGGTGTGGCGCGTGCCGGTGCCGCATTTGTCGACAACGTGCCCCTAAAGACCACCGTGCTGCTGCTGCGCTTGCGCCACCAACTCAGCGTGACCCGCGACGGCCACACCAAGCTCATGCTGTGCGAGGAAACCGTCGCCGTCAGCACCACCGGCTCCGAAGCCTTGAGCGAATTGCCACTGCCCCAAGCCCGCACCTTGCTGGGTACCGAAGCCGTGCGCAACATGCCCTCCGTGGTACGCGACCGCCACATCCAGCAAGCCCTCGACACCTTGCCCAGCTGGCAAAGTGCCCTCAACGACGTGGCCAAAACACGCGCCCAAGCCTTGCTCGCCGACCACCGCCGCGTGCGTGAGGCCGCCGATGCCCGAGGCAGCTACCAAGTCACCGCCAGCTTGCCGGTGGATGTGATGGGTGTTTACGTGCTGGTGCCTGCCACAGTCACTTGCTAAGCAGGCAAATAAATTATTGAATAAATTGAACCTTTTGAATAAAATTCAATAAGAATAAGTTTTTCACCTAAAGCAATGACTTGGAAATTTTACGGCCGTGACATCGAGCTCGACACCATGCGCAAGCTCCTGTCGCGCCAGCGTTGGTTCTTTTGTGCCATCAGTGGTCGCCGCCGCATCGGCAAGACATCCCTGATTCGGGAGGCCTTGCAATCCTTGCCGCAAGTCAGCAAAGCGGTGTACCTGCAAGTGCCAGACAGCGACGAGCGCGATGTCGTTGCGGTTTTTGCCGACGCGCTCAAAGCTGCTGCGCCATTGGGGCTACCAGAGGAAGTCCAGCCCCATAACTTGCGCCGGTTCTCTGACATGGCCAAAGCCATCGGTGCCTTGTGCCGTGCGGGATGGGTGGTTATCTTGGATGAATTCCAGTATTTCAACCGCAAGTCTCTTTCGGCCTTTACCTCCTTGCTGCAAGCCGAGGTAGACCAGCTCACCGGGAGCATCCATGGTGGTATTTTTGTGCTGGGCTCCATCCACACCGAGATGACGGCGCTGCTTGAAGACCGTGGCTCCCCTCTGTACGCCCGCGTCACCGACCGCATGGCTTTGGACCATTGGGACTTTCGAACCTTGTTCCAGGTCTTTGACGACCAAGGTGTCGTTGCACCGCAAGACTGGCTCAGTCTGTGGGGCTTGTTTGAAGGCGTTCCAAAGTTCTACCGGGACTGCGCCAACCAAGGGGTGTTTACAGACTATGACACCGCTGCTGGTGGGGCTGCTATGGGGATGCGTGCCGTGGAGGCCTTGTTCTTCTCCACCTCAGCCCCCTTGGCGGAGGAGGCTGGCACTTGGTTCATGCGCGAGCTGCGGGGTGCCAGCGTTTCCATTTTGCGATTGCTGGCTCAGCAGCAACCCTGCGCCCACCAGCAACTCAGTGAGGCCTACCAGCAAAGCACGGGCGACGAAAAACCAATTGCCAACTACCTCAACACCCTCATTGACCGCTACCGCCTCATTGAGCGTCAGCAGCCTGTGTTCGCGCAGAAGCCTAACAGCCGACAGGCGCGCTACCAAATCAGCGACAACTTTCTGGCCGCTTGGCTCGCGGCGGTGGAGCCCGGTTTTCAAGCGGCGCGGGTTCAACCCATGTCGCGAGCTCTGGAGATAACCTCATTCAAGTTGGCCACCCACGAAGGCTATGTCTTTGAACGCATGGTGCGCAAGCTCATGGCCGAAGCCTCACGCCGGGCCGTGGGCGACTTCGCCTTGACCGAAATGGTCACCGGCTACTGGAACCGTCCCCGCGATGCCGCCCGCTTGATTGAAATCGACATCGTGGCCATGAACGAGACCGAGCGCATCGTGCGCTTTGGCAGCTGCAAGCGCTCTGAAAGCAAACACGACCGCAACTCCTTGGCCAAAACCGAGCAACACATCCAAGACTTCCTGGCCACCAGCAGTGGCAAACGCTTCAAGGGTTGGAAGCAAGAAAAGGCCTTGTACGCCCCCCACTTCACCACCGCCAACCGTCAGGCCCTTGAGCAGCAAGGCTGGGTGTGTGTGGACTTAAATGACTACCGCACTTGGTTGTGCGCCTGATTCGCAAAGATTGCCCATGTCCCGCCCCACCAAGCGCAACGCTACCCAACTCGCCTACACCGCCATCCGCATCGAAGGCGGCCTGATTCCAGCCGAAGAACTCAACCGGCTGACCACCCTGAGCACGCCCGAAGCCACCGAGCAAACCGAAGCCCACTACGACATCCCCCGTGGCCTCAAGCTGCGCGACGAAATCGCCCGCGCCTTCAAAATTGCCCAGGGCCTGTGGCACACCTTCCAGCAACAACGCGCACGCCAAGATGCCCACCCGCAAGACGTGACCGAATTCGGCTGGTTGCTGCACCTGTGCCGCCACGTGCTGGGCATGGGCGACCTCAAGGCCGTGGGCCACATGGCCGCCGCCAGTACCGGTGCCAAAACCTACCAAGTTGGCCACTCTACCCTCAATGGCCGCTTGCCCGTGGTCATGGCCGCCTACAACCAGCCGCTCGACCAACCCGCCGAACGCTTTGGCGACACCAACCCCGACACTGGCCGCACACGCAAACGCAGCCCGTACATGCTGGCGCAAGAAGCCCTCAACGCTTCCAACGACACACTCTGGGCCATCGTCACCAACGGCCTCAAGCTGCGCATCCTGCGCGACAACCCCAGCCTCACGCGCCCGGCCTACATCGAAGTCGACCTCGAAGCCATCTTCACCGAAGACCTCTACGCCGACTTCACCGCCTTTTGGCTGCTGGCCCACGCCACCCGCTTTGGCAAGACACTGCCCAACGGCAACGTGACCGACCCCACCGACTGCCCGTGGGAACGCTGGCGCAACAACGGCCAAAAAAGCGGCGAGACGGTGCGCGCCAACCTGCGCTTCCAAGTCGAAAACGCCTTGCGCAGCCTGGGCACCGGCTTTTTGAGCCACCCGGCCAACACCGCCTTGCGCGCCCAACTGCAAGACCCCGACACCAGCAGCACCACCAAGCAAACCTTCTTTGAAGAACTCCTCAGCCTGGTGTACCGCTTCATCTTCCTGGCCACCGTAGAAGACCGCACCGACCCCAGCACCGGCCGCTCGCTCATCTTCACGCCCGAAGCCACCGACGAACAGCAACAACGCTACTGGCAAGGCTACAGCCTGACCTGGTTGCGCGAACGTGCCGTACGCCGCAGTGCCCACGACACCCACAGCGACCTCTGGCAAGCTCTCGGCATCACCTTCCACGGTTTGGCGATTGGGCAACCAGCACTCGGACTGCCTGCATTGGGGGGCCTGTTTGCCGACGAACAATGCCCGCTGCTCCACGCCGCCCACATCGACAACCGCCACCTGCTGGCCGCAGTGTTCCAGTTGGGCTACTTCCGCCAATCCACGGGCCTCACGCGCGTCAACTACCGCGACATGGGGGCCGAAGAACTGGGCAGCGTCTATGAAAGCCTGCTCGAACTGGTGCCCGACTACCAGCACCTCAGCCAACCCCATGCCGCCCGCTTGGCCTTTGTCGGCGATGACGACGAAGCCAGCAACAAAGGCAACGCGCGCAAGCTCACCGGCAGCTACTACACCCCCGACAGCTTGGTGCAGGAACTCATCAAGAGCGCCTTAGAGCCGGTGATTGCCCAAACCGTCCAAGCCCACCCCGCCGACCCGGTGCGCGCCCTGCTGCAACTGACCGTGTGCGACCCCGCTTGCGGTAGCGGTCACTTCTTACTCGCTGCTGCCCGGCGCTTGGCCGATGAAGTGGCCCAACTGCGTGCCGTGGCCCAAGGTGGCGCACCTACGCCCTTGGATTACCGCCACGCCCTACGCGATGTGGTGGGCCACTGCATCTATGGCGTGGACAAAAACCCGATGGCCATTGCCTTGGCCAAAACCGCGCTGTGGCTGGAAGCCTATACCCCCGACCGCCCCCTAACCTTTATCGACCACCACCTGCAAGTGGGTGATGCACTGCTGGGCGTACTCGACCCGAAAATTTTGGAGCACGGCATCCCGGACGCAGCCTACGCCGTCCTCAGTGGCGACGACAAAACCACCGCCGCCGCCCTGAAAAAACAGAACAAGGCCGAACTCAAAAGCTGGAAGCAAGTGGTGGCCAACGACCTGTTTGCCGCCACCACCTTGGTGCAAGAAGCCAGCGCCGTGGAGCAACTGGCCGACGACACGCTGGACGACATTGCCGCCAAACGCAGTGCTTCGGAAAAAGCCCGCCAGCAGGCCGAACAAAGCACCCTCGCCAAGCTGGCTGATACCTATGTCGCAGCCTTTTTGGCCCCCAAAGTACCCAAAGGGGAAGCGCACATCCCCCTATCGGGCTATTTGTGGGGCTTGATGTACCCCAACGCCAACCAGCCGCCCAAGCCCGAACTGGCCCAAGCCGCACACGACCTGTGCCGCACCCACAGCGTGTTCCATTGGTGGCTGGCTTTTCCGCACATTGCAGACAAAGGGGGCTTCTCGGTGATGCTGGGCAATCCGCCGTGGGAACGTATCAAGCTGCAAGAAGAAGAATTCTTTGCCACCCGCAGCCCCTTGGTGGCCAGTGCCAAGAACAAGGCCGAACGCAGCCAGCGCATCGAGTGGTTGCGCCAAGGCGTACTGCTGCACAACCTGTACCCCGATGTGGAAGCCGCCGAGGGCCTGAGCCCACCCAACCGGGCCGAGATGCGTCTGTATGAAGACTTCATCGCCGCACGACGCGGTGCCGAAGCCGCCAGCCTGTACGCGCACGACAGTGGCCGCTACCCACTGACCGGCGTGGGCGATGTCAACACCTACGCCCTGTTTGCCGAAAGCCTGTTCCAGCTCACCGCCCCGCAAGGCCGCGCGGGTTTTATCGTGCCCACCGGCATTGCCACCGACGACTCCACCAAAGCCTACTTTGGCCACATCTCCCAAACCGGGCGCTTGGCCAGCCTGTTGGACTTTGAAAACAGTGAAGCCGTCTTCCCCGCCGTTCACCGCAGCTACAAATTCAGCCTGATGACGCTGGGTGCTGCCGAAGCCGCGCAATTTGTCTGCTTTGCCACGCAGGTGGCACAAGCCACCGACCCCCGCCGCCGCTTCACCCTTACCCCCGACGAATTCCGCCTGATTAACCCCAACACCCGCACCTGCCCGGTGTTCCGCAGCCAGCGCGATGCCGAACTGACCAAAAAGCTCTGCCGCGCCGCCCCCGTGCTCATCCGCGAGGCCGAAATGGCCGGAGAAGGCAAGGACGCGCGCACCATCCAGCCCGAAGCCAATCCGTGGGGCATTCGTTTTTCAACGATGTTCCATATGTCCAACGACAGCCACCTGTTCGCCGACACCCCCAACGCCACCACACCCGCGCACCACGAACCATCCGCGCCACCAGCCCACACGGCACGCCGCCTGCCGCTGTACGAGGCCAAGATGATTCACCAGTTCGACCACCGCTGGGCCACCTACGTGGACAACCCCGACAAACCCAACGGCCTCGACACCAACGACACCACCCTCACCCAAAAAGCCGACCCCACCTTCACCGTGCGCCCGCGCTACTGGGTGGACGAGCGCGAAGTGCTGGCCCGCATCGCCCGCGTGCCCAACCGCGTGGCCAACGCCTGGTTGGCCTTCAAGAACGCCACCGATGCCGCACTCAGCGACGACGCCAACAACGACGACCTGACCGTATTGGCCCAATGCCGCACCGCCTTGACCCTGGCCGTGGCCAGCTGGGTAGCCGCAGCCCTGTTGCGCCAGCACGTCGCCAACCTCGTGGCCACCAACCCGGCACCGCGCCATGCCACGTCCAGCCCCGGTGCCGACCTCTTTGCCGACACCAGCGCCCCAACCGTGTCGAGCTCCACCGCCGTTGCGCTACCCGAGACCGTAGAAGCGCGCATCAGCCACTGGAGTGCCGCCCAAGCCGTCCAAGCCACCGCGACCACCGAACGCCTGCTGGCCCAGCACTACCCCCCGCTGGCCGAAAGCCTCAAGGCCGACGGCACCAGCGGCAAAAAAGCCCTGCCCCTGTTCCAAAAGTGGGCCTTGCAAGACGACCCCGCACAAGGCCTGGGCCTCAGCGCCGACGAACTCGCCGAACTGGCCCAACACTGCCAGCCGCACACCCCATCACCAGCGGCCACCACCAGCGCCACCGCACCCACCAGCCTGAAACTGAACTTCCTCGACACTTGGATAGACCGCCGCAGCCCGAAGTGGTTGATGGGGTGGCGCAACATTGCACGCAGCACTGACGAGCGCAGCTTCATTTCTGCCGTGATGCCAAGAATTGCGGTTGGTCATTCAATGCCGTTATGGTTCTTTGAACAGTCCACTGCATTGGCAGCCGCATTTTTGGCCAATATGTCTGCTTTGGTTTACGACTACGTTGTGCGCCAGAAGTTAGGCGGCACGAATATGACGTTCGGTTACTACAAGCAATTTCCCGTCCTGCCCCCCGACCGCTACACCGCTGCCGACCTGGCCTACATCGTCCCGCGCGTGCTGGAACTTACCCACACCGCCTACGACATGCAAGCCTGGGCCAACGACCTGCTGGCCGCCCTGCCCAGCGCCGACCCGCGCCCGCCCGAACAACACGGTACCCCGCTGCCCCCCTTCCCGTGGAACCCAGAGCGCCGCGCCCAACTGCGTGCCGAACTCGATGCTTACTACGCCCGCCTCTACGGCCTGACCCGCGAGGAACTGCGCTACATCCTCGACCCAGCGGACATCATGGGCCCCGACTACCCCAGCGAAACCTTCCGCGTCCTCAAAAACAGCGAAATCCGCACCTTCGGCGAATACCGCAGCCAGCGCCTGGTGCTGGCCGCGTGGGACCAGCTGGCCAGTTTGTCGTCTTCGACACAAGCAGTGCATGCTACGTATTCCGAACACGGGATGATTCGAAACCCAGAGGAAGGCAGGCTGGCAGGTCTTGTGACGGTGATGGTTTCAGAACGAACTGAGGGTAGTTCACTGGTGGAAATCCAATCAGCTATAGCTGGATTGACGACCGCAACGTATTACCTAGACTCAGTCGATAGCCCACGCTTTGATGCTCTGCGAGGTTCGCTTGGGATTGCAGACGAAGTGTCGCTTCTGAGCCGCATCCTTCCTATCATCCAGCGCCTCGAAGTCGTCGGCGTGCTGACACGCTCTCTACGGGGAGACGAACCACTCTTTGCACGTGGTTCCGCAACTTTGCCGCGTGAAGTCATTGTATTGCCGGAACACACCGATGCCGCTCGACTTCTTTGGCTGGCCGAGCAGCGCAAGGCGTTACAGGTAGCACAGGGCGTAATGGCGCATGAAGGCATCAAAGCCACTGGCACATAGCAGGATTAATGAAATGTCAACTTGGCTCAGGGATTTTAAACCCGTCCACGCTCAACCTAGGCTATGGGTCGAAACCCTATGGCTCATCGAATCCCGTGAACCGCTTGTATTTACGCGCACGATTGACTTGCACGCAGGGTTAAACATCGTTTGGGCTAAGGAATCGGCGTTAAGCGATGTTTCAGGCTTGTCAAGCGCAGGTCACGGCGTTGGCAAAACTTCGTTGTGCCTGCTTTTCAGGTATGTCCTAGATGACCATGCACCAGCTATCACCACCTTGCGTAGCAAGGCTGCTAGCAGTTTTCCCAAAGGTGGAGTGGCCGCGAAAGTCCATATTGATGGTGCTACTTGGTTGGTTTTTCGGCCGTATGACACCCGTAGCCAGTCAATGGCTGCTCAATGCGATGCCTTAGACCAGATGCTGCTGGCGGGGTCGGTCAATGACTTTGCTAGCTACAGCGCCGCATTGGTGCAGTTCTCCATTGGTCGGCTTGCGGCGAATTCACTTCCAGGAACGAATAAGCCCTTGGAGTGGCGCCACCTTCTCGCCTGGTGTATTCGAGAGCAAGGAACCCGCTTCGACGGCTTCTACCACTGGCGTGAAGGTGAAGGTTTAGGCTTCAAACGTTCTCGGCGCGACCCGCCGCTGCTGGTAAGTTCGATACTGGGTCTGGTGGACTCAGAGTTAAACAAATTGTTGCGCGACATCGAGACCAAACAGAAGCAGGCCAACCAGTGTAAAGCACGTATTCCTGAGTTAGAACGAAAACTTGTTTACGCACGTACACATGCTGAACGTCAACTGCGTTTTCGTGTGAAGGCGAAAGAGGATGAACCAGTATTCATGATGACGGTCGGCGAATCCATCGAGTCGCGTGTTCAAGCGGCCCTTCAGGCTGCAGAGCAGGCTGAGCAGCGCTTCGAAAGCGATGCGGAAAAAATGGAAGAAGCCCTTGCTTTAGAACAAGTGCACCTGCATGAGCTCACCAAGGCCTGCGAACTGGCGAAGCTGGAGGTAGGCATCACCAACGCGCTGATGGATGCAAATCGCGCGGACTTTGAGCGGTTGACCAAGCTATATGACCGATTGAAAGGCCTTGAGGGGCGGTGCGAGCACGGGAATGTCGAGTTCGATGCGTGCGAGCACATCCAGAAGCACAAGAGTTCAGTCAGCATAATTTGGCACCAAGACAAGCGGCAAGTTAAGACAACGGCTCCGGAACTTGCGACCCGCCGCGCAGTCTGGTTAGAAGCGCTGAACAAGGCTGAAATCTCTGCCGCAGCTCAAGTACAGCGCATCTCTGAAAAGAAAGCGGAGCTTCGCCGATTGCGTGTTCGCCTCGCAACCAGTGAGAGCGAGCGAGTATTCTTGAAGCAGTCTTGGGATGAGCTTCGACTACAGCACTTACAAATAGCCCAAGGCGGCGAAATGCCCGAGCTTTTCGAGGCGCAGAGACAACTTCAGGAGTTCGAAGTAGCGCTGAACACCCTTCGGGCTGCTGTAGTCAACCGAAGCTCCAAACAATCGTCGAGAGTCGATGCTATCAAGGTACTGACGGCGACCGTTGCAACCAGATTACTAGGCGCTGCAGGACACGCGCGGTTTATTCAGGGGCACAAGGTTCGTCCTTTTGAAGTAGCTCGGGGAGGTGAAGCTTACCAAGTGCTGGAAGTATTACTTGGCGACATTGTGTGCTTAATAGATTCTGCTGTATCAGAAGTAAGTCATCATCCGGGTTTTTTAGTTCATGATTGTCCGAGAGAAGCAGATATGAGCGAGCGTTTGTACCGAGAATTTTTTCTTGCTGTTGCTGAAGCAGCTGAGCAACTTGGTAATGGACAGACTGTACCATTTCAGTTCATTGTCACGACAACATCACCTCCTCCAGCCGAGCTTAGAAATAGTGATTTCATAGTTCTAGAGTTAGCGCCAGGTGTTAATGAATGTATGCTATTTGGGCGAGAGCTTATGCCAACCTTGAGAGAGTTTGATTTTTAGATAAATAATGACAAATTTTATAATTTTGTTCTGTGTTAAAAAATTACAAAAAATGAAAGCAATATTTCTTCAAGAGAAAACAGGTGCTCAAAAAATATAACTATCTATCAACATGACTCCCCTTGAGCGTATTCGCATCGAAAAAGCCGCCGCCGACTGTGGCTTTGAGCGCACCCCGGTACTCAACGACCAGGGTGCGTTACTGCTGCGCTCAGCCCAGTTTGCCGAGGAAATAGTGGTTCAGTTGGCCCAACCCACCGGGTACCTTTTGAGGGCCTCGTCCGCCCACCTGTTTGCCCAACAACCACCCTGCACCCAATTGCAGGTTCACGGCATCGAACAGCTCTACCAGGTACTCAAACAAGCCGCCACCATTGCCCGCACCACCCCGGAGCAACTGACGGCCCAATTCCACGCCACCACCCAGCACCTGCCCAAAGCCACCGAGGCCGAGCGGTTGGTCGTGCAACGTGTCGGCCAGCAGCTATTCCGAAATGCACTGCTCGATTATTGGCAGGGTCGTTGTTGCGTCACTGGGCTGGACGTGGCCCCCCTTTTGCGCGCTTCCCATATCAAGCCGTGGGCCAAATGCACCTCAGACCAGGAGCGGCTCGATGTCTTCAACGGCCTGCTGCTGGCACCGCACTTGGATGCGCTGTTTGATGGTGGCTGGATTTCCTTCTCCGACCAAGGTGACCTGCTGATTTCCCGACAGCTCAACGCCAAGGCCCGTAAACAGCTGGGCATTGAGCTCAGCTGGTCTATACCCAACCTGACCGCGACGCACGTTAGGTACCTGGCCCACCACCGTGAGCACGAATTCCGCAAATCCTAAAAGACCACTTAGCAAAAGGGGATAATTTTTCGCAAATGCAAAAACCACCCGAAGGTGGTTTTTTAAGCCGCGTAAGCGCGGCGGGTTGCTGTTGCATCAGCGTCAGTGGTTACTCGATAACAAGTGGCCCCAATGACCTTTACCTTCACAGGTATTTTTTCTAAGCCGCGAAAGCGCAGCGGTTGCCGTCACAGCAGTGTCAGTGGTTGCTTGAGAACAAGCGGCTCCAATGACTTTTACCTTCACAGGTATTTTTTCTAAGCCGCGTAAGCGCGGCGGTTACTGTTGCATCAGCGTCAGTGGTTACTTGATAACAAGTGGCCCCAATGACTTTTACCTTCACAGGTATTTTTTCTAAGCCGCGTAAGCGCGGCGGGTTACTGTTGCATCAGCGTCAGTGGTTACTTGATAACAAGTGGCCCCAATGACTTTTACCTTCACAGGTATTTTTTCTAAGCCGCGTAAGCGCGGCGG
>NZ_NWBQ01000025.1 GCF_002837135.1 Macromonas bipunctata
CTGAACCCCGAGGCTTGCCGCTCAGTCTGGGTCATTTTGATTACCGCCTACGCCAAAGGCGATGCAGACAACCTGCCCACCGCTTTCTTGAACCGTTTGAAGGAGCTTTACGATGCCTGACCATCCAACTGCATACCCAGGGGTGGATGCCGACACCGCACAACTCATGCGTGATCTGGAACAAGGGCTGGCCGAAGCCCAAGCTGGCGTTTATGCCCGCATCACCACACCCGAACAAATCGCAGCACGCCGGGGCCGCCCCCCCCAAACTACGCACAAACAGCCTGTCACGCTGCGGCTCGACCCGGATGCGCTCGCCACTTGGCGGGCCAGCGGCAAAGGCTGGCAAACCCGTGCCGCACAAGTGCTGGCCGACTGGGCCAAGACACATTCCCCGGCTTAACAATTGAACGCAACACATCTGCAAGCCCGCGACGCGGGCCGCGCAGCACGGAAAACGACGTTCGAGACGCTGCCCGATGGCCGCGTGCGGCGTTGTACTTGTGGCTCCGATGGCACCGTGTTACGGCAGGAACTGCTGGAAAATCCGCCATCGCATCCATGAAAATCAACGTCATCGAGATCAACCGCTACGCGCCGCTGCCCTACGTGTTTTCGGAGGCGGCGCGGTTTTTGCGCGATAGCATCCGGCTGGCGGGTTTTGCGTCCGATCATCTGGTTCACTGCGTCGAACCGGGCGTGTTGAGCATCGTGCTGGGCGGTCACCCCGATGAGACTTTGCTGCACGGCATCCCCGCCGACGAGTTGATTGTGTTCAACTTTGAACAGTTGGGCTCAAACTCCGCGCTGGTCACACCGCGCTACCTCGACTGGCTCAAGGCGCACGTGGTGTTCGACTACCACGCCAGCAACATCGCACATTTGGTAGCGCAAGGAGCCAATCCGCAACGCTTTGACATCCTCCCCGTCCTAGCGGACGGGGATTCCTGCTGCCAGACGGCGATGCCCCGCCGCGAGAATGTTTTTGGCCGCGTTCACGTCGCGGTCGTGTACCGCTCCGCATTCGCTGCACGTCCATTCCCTTATTCGCAAACCCGCCCTACCTTTCGGACTGCTGGCGGGTATCACCCCGCAGCACGAGCAAGTCTGGGTTGAATACGCTTCGTTCACGACCTCGAACACCACACCGGCCTGATGGCTCTTTTGTTCCAACATGGTTTTCAGCATGGCCCAGCCCGCGTCCAGCGTGCTTTTGGCCATACGGGTCTTGACCAGCTTGGCGCTGGCCACGTCGCCCACAAAGATGGCGGCGTTGTTTTGCACCATCGTGGTGCTGAATTTGTGCAA
>NZ_NWBQ01000026.1 GCF_002837135.1 Macromonas bipunctata
GCGACAAGCTGGAAGGGCGCTGGTACCGCAACCATGAGCTGGAACTGGCCAAAGCGCAGCGCGCCCGAAAGAAAAAACGGGTCAAGGCGATCCACGCCAAGATCAAAAATCAGCGTAAAGACGCGCTGCACAAATTCAGCACCGAGATGGTGCGACAAAACGCCGCCATCTTCGTGGGCGACGTGGCCAGCGCCAAGCTGGTCAAGACCACCATGGCCAAAAGCACGTTGGACGCGGGCTGGGCCATGCTGAAAACCATGTTGGAACAAAAGAGCCATCAGGCCGGTGTGGTGTTCGAGGTCGTGAACGAAGCGTATTCAACCCAGACTTGCTCGTGCTGCGGGGCTATCCCCGCCAGCAGTCCGAAAGGTAGGGCGGGTTTGCGAATAAGGGAATGGACGTGCAGCGAATGCGGAGCGGTACACGACCGCGACGTGAACGCGGCCAAAAACATTCTCGCGGCGGGGCATCGCCGTCTGGCAGCAGGAATCCCCGTCCTTTAGGGCGGGGAGGATGTCAACTGTCCCTACCCATTACAATACTGTTTTTGGAGCCCACACATGCGCCTAATCGGTAAAGCGCTCACCTTCGACGACGTGTTGCTGGTGCCAGCGTACTCCCAGGTCCTGCCCAAGGACACTTCCCTCGCGACCCAGTTCACGCGCGACATCACCCTGAACCTGCCACTCGTGTCCGCCGCCATGGACACCGTCACCGAGGCGCGTCTGGCCATTGCCATCGCGCAAGAGGGCGGCATTGGCATCGTGCACAAGAACCTGACCGCGCAAGAACAGGCCGCCCAGGTGGCCAAGGTCAAGCGCTACGAGTCAGGCCTGCTGCGCGACCCCGTCGTCATCACCCCCGAGACCAGCATCTACCAGGTGATGCAGCTGTCCGAGGAGCTGGGCGTCTCCGGCTTCCCGGTGGTGGAGGGCGGCAAGGTGGTCGGCATCGTCACCGGGCGCGACCTGCGCTTCGAGACCCGCTACGACCTGCCGGTGCGCGAGATCATGACGCCGCAGCACCGCCTGGTCACGGTGCCCGATGGCACCACGCCCGAGGCGGCCAAGGCGCTGCTCAACAAGCACAAGCTCGAGCGCCTGCTGGTGGTCAACGAGAGCTTCGAGCTCAAGGGCCTGATCACGGTCAAGGACATCACCAAGCAGCTCAACTTTCCCAACGCCGCGCGCGACAGCTCGGGCCGCCTGCGCGTGGGCGCAGCGGTGGGCGTGGGCGCCGGTACCGAGGAACGCGTGGAACTGCTGGTCAAGGCCGGTGTGGACGCAATTGTGGTGGACACCGCCCACGGCCACAGCAAGGGCGTGATCGACCGCGTGCGCTGGGTCAAGCAGAACTACCCGCAGGTGCAGGTGATTGGCGGCAACATCGCCACCGGCTCGGCGGCGCTGGCGCTGGTCGAGGCCGGCGCCGATGGCGTCAAGGTCGGCATTGGCCCGGGTTCCATCTGCACCACCCGCATCGTTGCCGGTGTCGGCGTGCCGCAGATCATGGCCATCGACAGCGTGGCCACCGCGCTCAAGGGCACCGGCGTGCCGCTGATTGGCGACGGCGGCATCCGCTATTCGGGCGACATTGCCAAGGCCCTGGCCGCAGGCGCCAGCACGGTGATGATGGGCGGCATGTTCGCTGGCACCGAAGAGGCGCCGGGCGAGATCGTGCTGTTCCAGGGCCGCAGCTACAAGAGCTACCGTGGCATGGGCTCGATCGGTGCCATGCAGCAGGGCAGCGCCGACCGCTACTTCCAGGAATCCAGCACCGGCAACCCCAATGCCGACAAGCTGGTGCCCGAAGGCATTGAAGGCCGCGTGCCTTACAAGGGTTCGGTGGTGTCGATCATCTTCCAGATGGCCGGCGGCATCCGTGCCTCCATGGGCTACTGCGGCTGTGCCACCATTGCCGAGATGCACGACAAGGCCGAGTTTGTCGAGATCACCTCGGCCGGCATCCGCGAAAGCCATGTGCACGACGTGCAGATCACCAAGGAAGCACCAAACTACCGCGCCGACTGATTCCGCGTCAACCTTTTTGGCCTAAAAAAACCTCCGTCTGATGTCATCGGCGGAGGTTTCCTCGTTTTTATGATCGACTCTCAAAACTTTCGCACATTGCTGGTTCACTTGGGCTTTGAGCAGGATCACAGCTCCGTGACCACGCTGTGGCGCAAGCGGCTGGGGCCAGACGGCGCGCTGGCGCTGGCGGTTGATTTTGGCAAGGAAGAAATCATTTACGCCGAGGCGCAGGGCCTGAACGTCCACCAGCGCCAGACCTGCAATTTTGCCGCCGCTGAAAACGCGGTGGTGTTCGAGTGTGTGTACCGCCTGTTGGACAAAGGCTACAAACCCGAGCACATTGAGCTCGAACCTGAATGGTCGCTGGGGCACGGCAGCAAAAGCGGACGGGCCGATATTCTGGTGCGTGACCAGCAAGGCGCGGCGCTGCTCATCATCGAGTGCAAGACCACAGGCCGCGAATTTAACAAGGCCTGGAAAGACACCCTGGCCGACGGCGCACAACTGTTCAGCTACGTGGAGCAGGAAAAAGCCACCCAGTTCATCTGCCTGTACGCCAGCGAATGGGATGCCAAAGCTGGAACACTGCACACCTTCCAGGAGATAGTATCGGTCAAGGACAACCCGCAAATTTTGCAAGACAACCCTGGTGCATTGTCGTTTGCTGCCGCCAGCAATGCCCGAGAACGTTTCAAGGTTTGGAAAGAGACCTACGCCCAAGAATCGACCCAAACCGGTATTTTTGAAGGCAACATCCTGCCTTACCAGATTGGCAAGAACAAGTACACGCTGGCCAACGACACCAAACCGCTCAAAGCCATCGATATCAAGGGCGCCTACCACCGCTTCCGTACCGTCCTGCGCAAGCACAACGTCTCGCGGCGCGAGAACGCCTTTGAGGTTCTCGTCAATTTGTTCGTCTGCAAAATTGTCGATGAAACCGAAAACCCGAACGACCTCAAGTTCTACTGGAAAGGCATTGCCTACGACAACTATTTCGATCTGGTCGATCGCTTGCAGTCGCTCTACAAGACGGGCATGAGCCGTTTTCTGGGGCAGGACATTGTCTATGTCAGCAACGACGACATCGAAAACGCCTTCTGGCCGGTCAAGAACCAGCGCAGCGCCGTCCGGGAAGAAATCCGGCGCCTGTTCCGGCAACTCAAGTTTTTCAAGGGGCTGGATTTTGAATTCATCAAGGTCTTCAACCAGACCTATTTTGACAAGAACGCCAAGATCCTGATCGAAATCATCCAGATGTGGCAAGGCTTGCGCCTGACGGGCAGCAGCCAGAACCAGTTTCTGGGCGACATGTTCGAGTATTTCCTCGACAACGGCATCAAGCAAAGCGAAGGTCAGTTTTTTACCCCGGTGCCGATTTGCAAGTTCATTGTGTCGGCCTTGCCGCTGGAACGGCTCATCGCCGACAGCCACGAACCCTTGCGCGCGATCGACTACGCCTGTGGTTCCGGGCATTTTTTGACCGAATACGCGGCCCAGTTGCCCGCATTGCTGCACAGCGTCAAGCAACAAGACGATGCCCGGCCCTGGTTCAGCCAGATCTACGGCATTGAAAAAGAAGACCGACTGGCCAAGGTGGCCAAGGTCTCGGCGTTCATGTACGGCTTCAACGACGTTCACATTCTGGACGCCGACGCGCTGGTGCAACACCCCGACATTGCCGAGGAAGGCCACGATGTGCTGGTGGCCAACCCGCCGTTTGCGGTGGAAGATTTTCTGCAAACCGTGCCGGAACAGGAACGCCAACGCTACACGCTGCTGGACAGCGTGAACGACCTGGGCAACAAGAACGTGCAGTGCTTCTTTCTGGAACGCGCGCAGCAGTTGCTCAAGCCCAGCGGGGTGGTGGGCGTGATTGTGCCCAGCTCCATCTTGAGCAACACCGACGGCATGCACGTGGCCACGCGCCAGATCCTGCTCCAGTATTTTGATTTTGTGGCCATCACCGAGCTGGGCGGCAGCACGTTTGGCAAGACCGGCACCAACACGGTGGTGCTGTTCCTGCGCCGCAAGCCGCAACGCCCGGAACCGGCGCTGCACTTCAGCAACCGCAGCCTGGACTTTTTTGACGACTGGGCCAGGGAGCTGGCGCAAGAACACAGCGGCGAATACCTGGACTTGAACGACGTGCGCCACTACTGCGCCCACGTGGGGCTGGAGTTTGAAGCCTACCAAGGCCTGCTGCGCAACGCCCCCGAGGTGGCCTTGCTGGACACCGAACCTTTCAAGGACTACCGGCGCGCCTTTGACGAGAGCAACCACACCAAGAAACTGCGCGCCAGCAAGGACTTTGGCAAAAAGCCCGCGCCGGAACAAGAGGCCGAATTGCACACGCGGTTCGTGGCCTATTGCCGCCAGCAGGAACAGACCAAGCTGTACTACTACCTGCTGGCGCACCGCAACCCCACGCCGGTGCTGCTGATCAAGGGGCCGAGCGACAACAAGGAACAGCAGCAGTTTCTGGGCTACGAATGGAGTGGGGCCAAGGGGCAGGAAGGCATACGTTACGCGGGCGGCGATTCGGTGCACAACATTGTGACCCCGCTGTTTGACCCCCAGAGCCGCGACAACACCGAAAAACTCAGCTACCTGGTGCGGCAGAATTTTGACGGCCAGCCGGTGGTGGTGCCCGACAGCCTGCAAGCCTATGTCACACAGACGCGGCTGGTGGATTTGCTGGAATTTGGGCGGGTGGAGTTTGATGCAGCCATCTCTTTGAGTTCAAAAAATTCATCTATTTCTGTTGAAACTCAATGGCCGCTGATCAAGATAGGAGATATTTTTGAAACTGCTTCCGGTGGAACTCCACTATCTACAGAGAGTCAATTCTACAAAGATGGAAAGATTCCTTGGGTCAACAGTGGAGAAGTTCGATCAGGTTTAATTATTAGCACGGAAAACCACATTACAGAACTTGGGCTTAAAAATTCATCTGCAAAAATATTTCCAAAAAACACTGTTTTGGTTGCCATGTATGGTGCCACAGCAGGTCAGGTTGGAATTCTTGGCATCGAGGCATCAACCAATCAAGCTGTTTGCGGAATTTTTCCGAACGAAAAGGTTTACTCAGTATATCTGTTTAATTTTTTATCAACTCAACTAGACCAACTTCTTGGACTAAGATCAGGTATTGCTCGATTAAATTTATCTCAAGAAAAAATTCGGAATTTTAGAATTCCCGTTCCTCCACTGAACATTCAGCAACAAATCGTCGCTGAATGCGAGGCCGTGGACAAGGCGGTCGAACAGGCCCAGACCGACATCCAGAACGCCCAACAGGCCATTGCCGACGCATTCGCCACAGCGGCACAGGCCGCGCACCGCGAAGTGCGGCTAGCCAATGTGGAGCTGTTCGACATTTTCATTGGCAAGCGTGTCCTCAAAAGCCAGATCACCAGCGACACCTCGGCCACGCCGGTGTACAGCGCCAACGTGCTTAGCCCGTTTGGTTACACCCACAACCGCTTGATCGAAGACTTTTCCCGTGCGTCGGTGCTGTGGGGCATTGATGGCGACTGGATGGTCAACCTGATCCCGGCCAACGCACCGTTTTACCCCACCGACCACTGTGGCGTGGTGCGCGTCAAAGCCGGGGCCGATATTCACCCGCGCTACCTGGCCATGGCGCTGGAGCAGGAAGGCCGTCGGGTACGGTTCAGCCGCAGCAACCGCGCCAAGACCGAAGCCATCAGGAGCCTGAAACTGCTGATCCCCGATCTGGATTTGCAGCAAAATCTTGACACCGTGGCCACCCAGGCCGAAGCCGCCATCGCAGCGGCCCAGACTATCATCGACGCCGCACCGGCCCAGAAACAGGCCATCCTCCAGAACTACCTTTAACTGCTCGCAACACACCCATGAACCACCAGAAAATCCTCATCCTCGATTTCGGCTCCCAGGTCACGCAACTGATTGCACGCCGTGTGCGCGAAGCCCATGTGTACTGCGAAGTGCATCCGTGCGACGTGACCAGCGACTGGGTGCGCGACTACGCTGCCGATGGCCAGCTCAAGGGCGTGATTTTGTCGGGCAGCCACGCCAGTGTGTACGAGGTGGACGACCGTGCGCCCGATGCCGTGTTCGAGCTGGGCGTGCCAGTGCTGGGCATCTGTTACGGCATGCAGACCATGGCCACGCAGCTGGGCGGCAAGGTGGAAGGCTCGCACACGCGCGAGTTCGGTTACGCCGAAGTGCGTGCCCACGGCCAGAGCGGCTTGCTGGATGGCATTGTGGACTTCCACACGCCCGAAGGCGACAACATGCTCAAGGTGTGGATGAGCCACGGCGACAAAGTGACCGCACTGCCGCCGGGCTTTGAAGTGATGGCCTCCACCCCCAGCTGCCCGATTGCGGGCATGGCCGACGAAGCGCGCAAGTTCTACGCGGTGCAGTTCCACCCCGAAGTCACGCACACCGTCAAGGGCCGCGAGCTGCTGGAACGCTTTGTGCTGGACATCTGCGGCACGCGCGCCGACTGGGTGATGCGCGACCACATCGAAGAGGCCGTGGCCAAGATCCGCGAGCAGGTGGGCGAGGAGGAAGTGATCCTCGGTTTGTCCGGCGGTGTGGATTCGTCGGTGGCTGCGGCGCTGATCCACCGCGCCATTGGCGAGCAGCTGACCTGCGTGTTTGTGGACCATGGCCTGCTGCGCCTCAACGAAGGCGACATGGTGATGGACATGTTCGCGGGCAAGCTCAACGCCAAGGTGATCCGCGTCGACGCCAGCGAGCTGTTCCTCGGTCAGCTGGCCGGCGTCACCGACCCGGAGAAGAAGCGCAAGATCATCGGCGGCCTGTTCGTTGATGTCTTCAAGGCCGAGGCCGCCAAGCTCAAGGCCGCCGGCAATGGCGCCAAGGGTGCCACCTTCCTGGCCCAGGGCACAATCTACCCGGATGTGATCGAGTCGGGCGGCGCCAAGAGCAAGAAGGCCGTCACCATCAAGAGCCACCACAACGTCGGCGGTCTGCCCGAACAGCTCGGCCTCAAGCTGCTGGAGCCGCTGCGCGACCTGTTCAAGGACGAGGTGCGCGAGCTGGGCGTTGCGCTGGGCCTGCCGCACGACATGGTGTACCGCCATCCCTTCCCGGGTCCGGGCCTGGGCGTGCGCATTTTGGGCGAGGTCAAGCCCGAGTACGCCAAGCTGCTGCAGCGTGCCGACGCGATCTTCATCGAGGAGCTGCGCTCCACCATCGACCCGGTCAGCGGCAAGAGCTGGTACGACCTGACCAGCCAGGCCTTCACGGTGTTCCTGCCGGTCAAGAGCGTGGGCGTGATGGGCGATGGCCGTACCTACGATTATGTGGTGGCACTGCGCGCGGTCTGCACCAGCGACTTCATGACCGCCGACTGGGCCGAGCTGCCGTACAGCCTGCTCAAGCGTGTGTCGGGCCGCATCATCAACGAGGTGCGTGGCATCAACCGCGTGACCTACGATGTGAGCTCCAAGCCGCCAGCGACGATCGAGTGGGAATGATTTGAGCCCAGACGATGTCTGGATGCGGCTGGCGCTGGAACAGGCGCGCCAGGCGCAGCAACGCGGTGAGGTGCCCGTGGGCGCGGTGCTGGTGCGGGGTGGCGAGGCGCTGGCGCTGGGCCACAACCAGCCCATTGCCAGCCACGACCCCACTGCCCACGCCGAGATGCTGGCCTTGCGCGCCGGAGCGCAGCGGCTGGGCAACTACCGACTGGAGGATTGCGAACTGTACGTGACGCTGGAGCCGTGCGCCATGTGTGCGCAAGCCATGCTGCACGCGCGCTTGAAGCGGGTGGTGTTTGGTGCCACCGAGCCCAAAACCGGTGCCGCTGGTTCGGTGCTGGACCTATTCGCCTTGCCCCAACTCAACCACCAGACGGCGGTGCAGGGCGGGGTGTTGGCCGATGAATGCACGGCGGTACTGCAAGGTTTTTTCAGGGAACGACGCCAGCAGGCGCAGCAGCAGGCCCAGCCCTTGCGTCAGGATGCCTTGCGCACGCCCGAGGCACGCTTTGCGCCGGTGTGGGAAGCGTGGCCCCATTGGCAGCCGCACCGCCAGTACCAGCACAGCTTGCCCGCGCTGGAGGGCTTGCGCTGGCACACGCTGGACATACCCCCCTGCGCACAAGGGGATCATGGCGTCGGCACGCCAGCGGTGCCGGTGTGGCTGGCGCTGCACAGCCCGGACGGCTGGTGGCCACAATGCGCGGTCTGGGCACAACAGCAAACCCAAGCCGGTAGCCGGGTGCTGCTGCCGGATCTGATCGGCTTTGGCCAGAGCGACAAGCCCAAGAAATGGCGCTGGCACACGCTGGAACGCCACGCCCACATTCTGGTGCAGTGGTTGCAGCAACTCGGGCTGGACACTCCCGGCGCGGTGCGCTTGGCGGTGGCACCCGGACAGTGGCAATTGGCGCGTACCTTGCAGGCGCTGTTGCCTAACAGCATCGCCGGGGCGGTGGCCATCCCTACCCGGCAACTGTGGCAGGGTTGCCCGCCAGCGTGGCACCACCTGCCGTACCCCGACGCCGGGCACCGTGCGGCCCAGCGCGCCTGGCAGCTGGCAGGGTGGGGCACCGATGCGCCCACTGGTCAATAATCCATCCATGGCACACATTTACATTTATTCGCCCAGCGGTGCTGTGCGCGACAAGGCGGGCTTCAAGCGCGGCGTCAAACGCCTGCAAGCGTTGGGGCACGAGGTGGAAATCGACCCCGATGCGCTGGCCAGCCACACCCGCTTTGCGGGCGACGACGCTACGCGCCTGGCCGCCATCGAGCGCGCAGCCCGCAGCGGTGCCGATTTGGCCATGACCAGCCGGGGCGGCTATGGCCTGACGCGCCTGCTGCCGCAGCTGCCCTATGCCGCGCTGGACACTGCGGTCAAGCATGGCACCCAGTTCATTGGCCTGAGCGATTTCACCGCGCTGCAGCTGGCGCTGCTGGCTCAGACCGGCACGGCCACCTGGGCCGGCCCCGCGTTGCTGGAAGACTTTGCCTGCCCGGCAGATGAAGAACCCGACGAGATCATGCAAGCGTGCCTGGACGACCTGCTGCAAGGCGTGGGCGAGGGCACGGGCTGGCGCCTGCCGCTGTCGGACTTGCGCGCACACCCGCAGCTGGTGCAGGAGGAGGGCTGGAGCATCGACCAGGCCACGCTGTGGGGGGGCAACCTGTCGGTGCTATGCGCGCTGCTGGGCACGCCGTATTTTCCGCAGATCGAGGGTGGCATCCTGTTTGTGGAGGACGTGAACGAGCACCCCTACCGCATCGAGCGCATGCTGACCCAGTTGCTGTACGCGGGCGTGCTGGCGCGGCAGCAGGCAATTGTGCTGGGCCAGTTCAACCGCTACCAGCTCACGCCGCACGACAAGGGCTACAAGCTGGCCACGGTGGTGGACTGGCTGCGCAGCCAGCTCGACATTCCAGTGCTGACCGGCTTGCCATTTGGCCACGTGCCGACCAAGGTGGTGCTGCCCGTGGGCCTGCCGGTGCAACTGCTGGTGCAAGGGCGCGACGCGCTGGTGTTCTGGGGCGACTGAAGCCGCCCCCCTTTGAAAACGTCCGTCAGGCGGCTGGCGCTGGGGTACTGGCCGCTTCGCTTGCTGCCACTGCCACTTGGGCCTGGATGTGCGCCAGCGACTCGTCCACCTGGTCGATCAGCAGCAGGCACAAGTCGCCCGGTTGCAGGCGCGCCAGCGCGTGGTCGATGGCGGCAAACTCGCCCCGGATCTCGCTGACGCGCTGGATTCTGGGGGCGCCTTGCAGGCCTTCGCGCAGCAGTTGCAGCACTTCGCCGTCGCTGCGGCCACGCTGGCAGGCGTCCTGGTACAGCACCACTTCGTCAAACACCTGGCCCAGGATGCGGGTCTGTTCGCGGATGTCCTCGTCACGGCGGTCACCGGCACCGCTGATGACGGCCACGCGCTGGCGTGCGGGCATGCGCTGCACTGCGTCGCTCAGGGCCTGGATGGCGTCGGGGTTGTGGCCGTAGTCGGCGATCAGTGTCGCGCTCCGGTACTGGAACAGGTTGAAGCGCCCGGGCACCGCCTGCATGTCGCTCACGAAGGCCTGCAAGCCGTCACGGATGACGTGCCACGGCAGGTCCAGTGCCCACACCGCGCCAATGGCGGCCATGGCGTTGTCCACCTGGAAGCCGACGGCACCGTTGTGCGTCAGCGGGATGTACTTGAGCGCAATCCGCACTTCCATATCACCTTCAGCGGCCACCACGTCGCCGTTGTCCACGAACACCACGCGCTGGCCTAGCGCACGGTGGGTGGTGATGACGGGGTGGCAGGCGTCCTGGCCAAAGTAGGTGATGCGCCCGGGGCAGTGCGCCGCCATTTTCACGACTTCGGGGTCGGTGGCGTTGAGCACCGCCATGCCGCTGGGCGCGACGTTGGTGACGACCACGCGCTTGAGCACGGTCAGGTCTTCCAGCGTGGTGATGTAGTTCAGGCCCAGGTGGTCACCGCTGCCGACGTTGGTGACGACGGCCACCTGGCAGCGGTCGTAGGCCAGGCCTTCGCGCAGCAGGCCGCCGCGTGCGGTCTCGAACACGGCAGCGTCCACGTCCGGGTGCAGCAGCACGTTGCGCGCGCTGCGCGGGCCGCTGCAGTCGCCGCTGTCGGTCTGGCGGCCATTGACGTACACACCGTCGGTGTTGGTCATGCCCACGCGCAGGCCTTGCTGGCGCAGCAGGTGCGCAATCAGGCGCACGGTGGTGGTCTTGCCGTTGGTGCCGGTGACTGCCACGACGGGGATGCGCCCATCGTCGCCCGCCGGGAACATGTGCTGGATCACGGCCTCGCCCACCGCGCGGCCCTTGCCGAACGACGGGCTGATGTGCATGCGCAGGCCCGGTGCGGCGTTGACTTCGACAATGCCACCTTGTTGCGATTCCAGCGACTGGATCACGTTGTCGCACACCACGTCCACGCCGCAGATGTCCAGGCCGACCATTTGCGCGGCGGCCACGGCGCGCGCCGCCACGTCGGGGTGGACGTCGTCGGTCACGTCGGTGGCGCTGCCGCCGGTGGACAGGTTGGCGTTGTTGCGCAGCACCACGCGCTGGCCCTTGGCGGGCACGTCGTCGGGCATGAGGCCTTGCTCACGCAGGCGTTCCAGCGCAATGTCGTCGATGCGGATGCGCGTCATGGGGGTGGCATGGCCATCGCCCCGGCGCGGGTCGGTGTTGACCTGGGCCACCAGTTCCGCCACGGTGTGCTGGCCATCGCCCATCACCAGCGGCGGGTCGCGCCGGGCGGCGGCCACCAGTTGCTGGCCCACCACCAGCAGGCGGTAGTCGGTGCCGGGCAGGTAGCGTTCCACCATCACCTCGTCGCGGAACTCCAGCGCGGTGTGGTAGGCGGCCGCCACCTGTTCCTGCGTCTGGATGTTGACGGTGACGCCCTTGCCCTGGTTTCCGTCGCGCGGCTTGACCACCACGGCGCCACCGATTTCCTGCGCAGCGGCCCAGGCGTCGTCGGCGCTGTGTACCGGGCGGCCCAGTGGCACCGGCACCCCGGCGGCGTGCAGCAGTTTCTTGGTCAGCTCCTTGTCCTGGGCGATGCCTTCGGCAATGGCGCTGGTGGTGTCGCACTCGGCGGCCTGGATGCGGCGCTGCTTGCTGCCCCAGCCAAACTGCACCAGGCTGCCCTGGGTCAGGCGCCGGTAGGGGATGTTGCGCGCCACGGCGGCTTCCACGATCGCGCCGGTGGAGGGGCCCAGGCGCACGTCTTCGTCCAGTTCGTGCAGCTGGGCCACGGCGGCGGTCACGTCAAAGCTGCCCCCATCAGTTACGGCTTGTAACAATTGGGTGGCCAGCTGCAGCGCCAGGCGCCCGACGTCTTCCTCGGAGTATTCAACCACCACCTGGAACACACCGTTCTCGGGCGCGGCGGTGGTGCGGCTGAAGCTGACCAGGCAGCCGGCCTGGATCTGCAACGCCAGCGTCACCAGCTCCAGCGCGTGCGCCAAACTGTGGATGCTCTGGCCTTGCCGCAGGGGCAGGGCGCCCAGCTCAGGGAACACCGCGTACAGCCGTTCGTTGAAGCTGGGGTCGTGCGCCAGCAAATCACATTCGGCGGGGGCGCACACCACCACCGCTTCCACGGCGGTGTGGCGCGACCACAGGTTGGGGCCCCGAAGGGCGCGGATGCGGGAAACGTCCATGATGAGACGGAGCCTTGATAAAGGGGTGAACAAAAAACGGGGGTCAGACCGACGGAAACACCAGCGCAGCGGTTTCCATGCCGGCGCGCACCAGCGGCAGCGCAACGTCCAGCGCCAGTGCAGCGGCCACGGCGGCCAGCACGGCGGGCAGCGGTGCGTGGTGCTGCAGCAGGCTGCTGATCATGGGGTGTTGCAAGTCCAGCACCGAGGTGATGGTCTGCTCCTGCCGCAGCACCACTTGTTGCTGGTGGACGCAGACCATGCGCTGGCCGTTGTCGTGCCAGACACCGGTGGTCTGGTCATGCTGGCTGTAGTGGATCACGTCGCCATCGCACAGCTCGGCCAGACCCAGGCAGATGGGGTCGTCGGCGTTGAGCACCGCGCAGCCATCGGGCAGCACCACATCCACCTGGGTGCGCAGCACGTTGCGCATCTGCTCCTGGGTCAGGATGTGGTGATCCTCCAGGCCGGCTGGCGCTGGCACGCCGGTCACGACGCCCACGCGGCAGCGGTCGTAGGCCAGGCCGGTGTCCAGGATGGTGCGGGCGGAGTTCTCCAGCACCACGGTGTGGACGCTGCGGTTCATCAGCATGCGCTGGCCCGCTTCCCATTCCGAGGTGCGGCCGGTTGGCAGACGCTGCATGTGCAGGAAGGTACCGTTCTGGCACGCCACCCCGGTGTGGCGCCCTGCGCGGTGCAGCAGCCAGCCCAGCAGCATGGCGGTGGCCGCCGTGTGCTCGCCACCGGTGATGCCCACCACCGGGATGCGGCCATCGTCGCTGGGCCCCAGCAGGTGTTCCACAATCGCCTCGCCCACTGGACGCGGCTGGCCCACGGCGGGCTTGAGGTGCATCAGCAGGCCCGGCCCGGCGTTGATTTCTACAATGGCGCCACCCTGGGCGTGCAGGGGCTTGGAAATGTCGCACGCCACCAGATCGACCCCGGCAATGTCCAGCCCCACCACGCGGGTGGCCAGCGCGGCCATTTCAGCCACCTCGGGGTGGACTTCGTCGGTGATGTCGTGCGTCATCACGCCAGTGCGCTGCACCAGCACCTGGCGCCCGGCATCGGGGACGCTGTCCTGGGTCAGACCCTGGCGTTGCAGTTCCAGCATCACCAGTGCGTTTTCGGGCAGGCGGATGGTATCGAGCGGGAATTCCTCTTCCTCGCCCCGGCGCGGGTCGGTGTTGAGGTCGCGCTCGATCAGCGCCATCACGGTGTGGACGCCATCGCCGGTGATGAAGGCTTGCTCGCCGCGCGCGGCCGCTACCAGCTTGCCTCCCACCATCAGCAGGCGGTGTTCCTGGCCTGGGATGAAGCGTTCCACCATCACCTCCGAGCCTTCGCTGTCGGCCAGGGTGTAGGCGGCTTCCACGGCGGCCTGGGTCTTGAGGTCGAGCGACACGCCCCGGCCATGGTTGGCGTCGCTGGGCTTGACCGCCACCGGCAGGCCGACCTCCTGCGCCACTTCCCAGGCCTGGCTGGCGCTGGTGACCACCTGGCCCTCCGGCACCGGTACGCCGCAGGCGGCCAGCAGGCGCTTGGTCAGATCCTTGTCGCGCGAGATGCTCTCGGCAATGGCGCTGGTGCGGTCGGTCTCGGCGGTCCAGATGCGGCGCTGCTTGGCGCCATAGCCCAGCTGCACCAGGTTGCCGCTGGTCAGGCGGATGGCGGGCACGCGGCGCTGTGCGGCGGCGGCCACGATGCTGGCGGTGCTAGGGCCCAGCGCGTGGGTGTCGATCAGCGCCTTGAGCCGCTGCACGCAGGCCGTCACGTCAAAAGCCTCGTCGCGGATGGCGGCCATCACCAAGTCGCGCGCGCTGTGCAGCGCCTGGCGGCCCACTTCTTCCTGCTGGGTGCGGATCACCACCTTGTACACGCCGCGCTGCTCGGTCGAGCGCGCTTTGCCAAAGCCCAGCGGCATGCCCGCCTGGGTCTGCAGCTCCAGCGCCACGTGTTCCATGATGTGTCCAGGCCAGGTGCCGTCGCACAACCGCTCCACAAAGCCGCCCCGGTAGCCCACACCGCAGTGGTGTTCCACCAGGCCTGGCAGCCAGGCCAGCAGGCGCTCGTTGAAGCCGGGCAGGGTGTGCGACGGGCAGTCCTCCAGCGCACCAATGTCGATCAGTGCCTCCACCGCCGGGCGGTACGTCCAGATATTGGGCCCCCGCAGGTAATTCATGCGCAGAATGTGGATATCGTGGTGGCTCATGGACGGAGGAACGGAAGTGGGGTGAGGCTCAAAAGTACAATGACCGCGACCTGCAACGGTGGCGTGATTTTCCCCCCAGTTATTTGTTGCCATTTCGCACCGACTGAAAATATTTGCAACATGTTGTCAACACACACAACGGCCATCTGGCCGGATGGCTTTCCCCAGGTCTGGCAAACCAGCTTGCTCAAGGCTTGGGCCAACACCTCGGTGCGGGGCAAGGTGCAGGCGTGGCTGGAACTCGACCTCAACGCCGAGCTGTATTTCCAGCCCGGCCTGCTGGTGCTGACCGACACCCACCTGTGGGCGTGGCATGAGCACAATGCGCGCCCGGAGTGCTGGCCGCTCGATGGCCCGGGCCTGCACCTGCACAGCAGCGACCACAACGGCGTGGGGACGTTGGAGCTGCTGCAAGGCCAGGAACGCCTGGGCGTGTGGCGTTACACGCTGGGCCAGCACATCCAGGCTGGGCGGCTGCTGGAGCAGTTCGAGAACCGGCGCGAGCACCTGATCGACGGTGCGCCGTTGCAGCTGGCCTCGGTGGCGCTGTGCCCGCAGTGCAAGGCGCCGCTCGATCCCGACAGCGACGAGTGCGAGACCTGCGCCGCCACCGTGCACCGGCCGCCTTCCACCTGGACGCTGTTGCGCCTGTGGCGCTTTGCCCACCCGTACCGCTGGCAGCTGCTGGCAGGTTTTCTGCTGACGCTGGCCTCGACCGCCGCCACACTGGTGCCGCCGTACCTGACCATGCCGTTGATGGACGAGGTGCTGATCCCGTACCAGAACGGGCAGGCCATCGACACCGACCTGGTGGCCTGGCTGCTGGCGGGCCTGCTGGGCTCGGCGCTGGTGGCTTGGAGCCTGGGTTGGGCCAAGACCTACCTGCTGGCGCTGGTGTCCGAGCGCATTGGCGCCGACCTGCGCACCAGCACCTATGAACACCTGCTCAAGCTGTCGCTGGAATACTTTGGTGGTCGCCGCACCGGCGACCTGATGGCGCGCATCGGCTCCGAGACCGACCGCATCAACGTGTTCCTGTCACTTCATCTGCTGGACTTTGCCACCGATGTCATCATGATCGCGATGACGGCGGCGATCCTGTTCTCCATCAACCCCACGCTGGCGCTTGCCACGCTGGTGCCGCTGCCGTTCATTGCCTGGCTGATCCATGTGGTGCGCGACCGGCTGCGCACCGGCTTCGAGAAAATCGACCGCGTGTGGTCGGAAGTCACCAGCGTGCTGGCCGACACCATCCCTGGCATCCGCGTCGTCAAGGCCTTTGCGCAGGAAGCGCGCGAGGCACAGCGTTTCCGTGCCGCCAACCAGCACAACCTGGAGGTCAACGACCGCCTCAACCGCCTGTGGTCGCTGTTTTCGCCCACGGTGTCGCTGCTGACCGAGATTGGCCTGCTGGTGGTGTGGGCGTTTGGCATCTGGCTGGTGTCCAAGGGCAACATCAGCGTGGGTGTGCTGACGGCGTTTCTGGCCTACATCGGGCGCTTCTACAGCCGACTCGATTCCATGAGCCGCATTGTGTCGGTGACGCAAAAAGCCGCTTCGGGCGCAAAGCGCATTTTTGACATCCTGGACCACGTGTCCAGCGTACCCGAAGCCGCCAATCCGGTGCCCGTGCCCAAGATCACCGGCCATATCGAGATCCGCCACGCGGGCTTCCGCTATGGCAACCGCGCCGTCATCAAGGACTTGAGCCTGACCATCCAGCCCGGCGAAATGGTGGGCTTGGTGGGCCACAGCGGTTCAGGAAAAAGCACTCTGGTCAACCTGATGTGCCGTTTCTACGATATAGCCGAGGGCGCTATCCTGGTCGATGGCGTGGACATCCGCCAGATGGCGGTGTCGGACTACCGCCGCCATATCGGCCTGGTGTTGCAGGAGCCATTCCTGTTTTTCGGCACCATTGCCGAGAACATTGCCTACGGCAAGCCCGACGCCACGCGCGAGGAAATCGTGGCCGCAGCACGGGCCGCCCACGCGCACGAATTCATCCTGCGTCTGCCGCAGGGCTACGACTCACTGGTGGGCGAGCGCGGGCAGGGCTTGTCGGGCGGGGAGCGCCAGCGCATTTCAATTGCGCGTGCGTTGCTGATCGACCCGCGCATTCTGATCCTGGACGAAGCCACCTCCAGCGTGGATACCGAGACGGAAAAAGAGATCCAGAAGGCGCTGGACAACCTGGTCAAGGGTCGTACCACGATTGCGATCGCGCACCGCTTGTCCACGCTGCGCAAGGCCAACCGGCTGGTGGTGATGGACAAGGGCCACAAGGTGGAAGAGGGCAGCCACACCGAGCTGATGGCGCGTGAAGGCGCGTACTGGCGCTTGTACCAGGCGCAACAGCGGCAGGCTGAGACCGATCACAATCTGTTGGCAGAAGAGGAGAGCAGATCATGAGCGTGCAACGTCTCGTCAAGACACCTCGGGGCTTGCTGGCCTTGTGGACTGAGGATGGTTCTCATTACGAAAATGTGATACCTGTACGAGCTTTTCCCATCCAGGCACCGGACGATGGCGGCATTTCGCTGGTCAGCGATGATGGCCATGAACGGGCCTGGATTCCGAAGCTGTCTGACTTGCCGGTGGAAGAGCGTTTTCTGGTTGAAGAGGCCTTGAATGCGCGCGAGTTCATGCCGGTGATCCAGCAGCTGCTGGGGGTATCTTCGTTTGCAACGCCGAGCACTTGGCACGTGTTGACAAACCGGGGCCAAGCGCATTTCATCCTGAAAGGTGAAGAAGACATCAAGCGGCTGAATGCCAATACCTTGTTGGTACTGGATTCACACGGCGTGCAGTTCCTGATCACGGATCTGCACAACTTCGACAAGCAAAGCCGCAAATTGTTGGATAGGTTTCTCTGATTGTGAAATGCCCTTTTGGGCTTGGATAAAAATTCAACATAATATACATCGTAGAATTAAATGAATGGGTGCAGTATCACGCTAAAACCGCCTGTATCTGAGCGGGTTACGGTGTCTTACCAAGCGCCCTTGGGCAGTCTGGCCACAATGGCGCGTTGCAGTTGCTGCACATCGCGGTCGCGCCCTGCTTCGCGGGCAAAGTCCAGTGCCGTCAAGCCTTGCTGGTTTTTCAGTTGAGGATCGGCGCCCGCTTGCAGCAGCAGCGTCACCGCATCGGACAAGCCGTAGCGCGCCGCCATCATCAGGGGCGTGGTGCCGTTGGGCGATTCGGCGTCGATGTAGGCGGAATGTTCCAGCAGTAGGCCGATGATGGCCAGGGCCGCGTCGCCGGTGTGGGAGGCGGCGTAGTGCAGCGCAGTCCAGCCGGGACGGTTGGGCTGGGCGCCCTGCTCCAGCAAGGTCTGCACCAGTGCGGTGTGGCCACGCACCGCGGCCAGCATCAACGGGGTTTCGCCACGGGTATTGGCTTGCTCCAGGTTGATGCCGGGCTGGCGCACCAGCCAGGTGGCGATGTGCAGCGCGTCGTGCTGGATGGCCAGGCACAGCACGGGGTTGCGCTGGGCGTCGTGGGCGTTGGCGGAAAAGCCTTGCCGCACCAGTTGCTGTACCTGCGGCAGATGATCCACCCGCAGGGCTTGCAGGAAGTCGTCCAGCGGTGCGGCGTTGGCAGGCGGCATGGCAACCACCGCCAGCGCCAGCGCCAGCCAGACGCTGGTACAGCCAATGCGCCAGCGGTACCGCACCCGCTCACCCATTGGGAGCGACAGCACAGGCGTTGTGCCCATCATGCAGCAGGCTCCAGCGGGGTGTTCATGCCACTGAACAGCTGCAGGGTGTTGGCGTAGGTGGCGTGGGCCACCTCTTGCAGCGGCAGGCCCTTGAGTTCGGCCAGGTGTTGCGCCACGTGCGGCACCCAGGCCGGGGTGTTGGTCTTGCCACGGTGCGGCACAGGGGCCAGGTAGGGGCTGTCGGTTTCGATCAGGATTCGGTCCAGCGGCACCATTTTGGCCACTTCTTTCAGTTCCACAGCATTGCGGAAGGTCAGGATGCCGGAAAAAGAGATGTAGAAGCCCAGATCGAGCGCGGCGCGGGCCACGGCGGCGCTTTCGGTGAAGCAGTGGAACACGCCACGGGCCACAGCGCCCTGCCCTGCGCCGCCGCTCTGGCTGCCAAAGCCGCCCGCCTCGCGCAGGATGGCCAGCGTATCGTCGGACGCGCTGCGGGTGTGGATGACCAGTGGCAGGTCGGTGGCGCGGGCGGCGGCAATATGCACACGGAAGCGTTCGCGCTGCCACGCCATGTCGGCCACGGTGCGCTCGCCCAGGCGGTAGTAGTCGAGGCCGGTTTCGCCGATGCCGACAATGCGCGGGCGTTGCGCCAGGGTGATGAGTTCGTCCACCGTAGGCTCGCGCACGCCTTCGTTGTCGGGGTGGACGCCGACGGTGGCCCACAGGTGGGGATGCTGATCGGCCAGGGCATAGACCTGCTCAAAGTCTTCCAGCGTGGTGCTGATGCACAGGGCGCGCTCGACATGGGCGGCGCGCATGGCGGCCAGGATCTCGGGCAGCTGGGATTGCAGCTCGGGGAAGTTGAGGTGGCAGTGGGAATCGATGAATGGCATACAAAAAACGGTATCAGACGGTTTGGGTGGGACGGTCGGACGTGAGGTGGGCGCCCAGGGTTTCCTCGATGCGCAGCTTGAGCTGGCGCGACTTGTCGTCGGACGGGAAGCGCACGCCTATGCCCTGGGTGCGCGCGCCGGTGGCCCCAGCCGGGGTGATCCATGCGACTTTACCGGCAATGGGGTAGCGTTGCGGGTCGTCGGGCAGGGTCAGCAGCACGTACACGTCCATGCCCAGGCGGTAATCGCGCGCCGAGGGTACGAAGATGCCGCCTTCGGCAAACAGCGGGATGTAGGCGGCGTAGAGCGCGCTTTTTTCCTTGATGGAGAGCTGGATGACGGTGGGGCGCGCTGGGGCCGCCATGGACGGCGGCGCGGACAGGCTGGGGCCGTTGAGGTCGGGGGGCAACAGGGTCATCGCCATGCGGATGGAAGCGGAATCAGCCGGGAGTGTGCCAGAGCTGGGCGGTGCGGCTGGCCCAGGCTTCCTGCATCAGGGCGGCGCTGAAGGGGTGTTCCAGCGTGCTGGCGGCCTGGCGCAGCCACTGCACCCACGCCAGCAAGGCGGGCCACGGCGGCGCGGTGGGCAGGTCGGCAGCGTCAAAGAAGCGCGGCGCAGCGCCCGCGCGCGCACACATCAGGTCGTGGCAGAGTTTTTGCAGCACGTCCATCTGGCGCGCTGGCCCCCAGGTCTGCATGGCCGAGAAATCACCCCCAGCCAGGGCGCGCGGCAGCTGGTGCCAAAGCTGCGCGGGCAGGTTGAGCTCTAGCCACTGCCAGGCGGCGTCGGGGCGGTGGCCAGCGGCCTGCCACCAGATGGCGATGTCGCCGCTGCGTTGCGGGGCCTGGCTGGCGGCGAGCCAGTGCAAGGCTTCGGCGGTGTCGGGCCAGTGCAGGGTGTGGCTCAGACAACGGCTGCGGATGGTGGGCAACAGGCTGTGCGTGGCCTCGGTGGCGAGGATGAAGCGCACCTCACCCGGCGGCTCCTCCAGCGTCTTGAGCAGGGTGTTGGCGGATTCGAGGTTGAGGGCCTCCGCCGGGTACACCAGTACCACCTTGGTGTTGCCGCGCGAGCGCGTGGTCTGGGTGAAGGCCACGGCCTGGCGGGTGGCATCGACGCGGATTTGCTTGCTGGCCTTGATTTCCTTCTTGTCGATCTTGTCTTGCGTGCGCTCGTCCAGCGGCCAGCCGAGTTCCAGCGCCAGCACCTCGGGCATAAGCACATGCAGGTCGGGGTGGGTGCGCACGTCGATGGCGTGGCAGCTGGGGCAGTGGCCGCAAGCGCCCTGTTCGCTGGGTTGCTCGCACAGCCAGGCGCGGGCCAGCGCCAGCGCCAGCGGGTATTGGCCCAATCCGGCCGGCCCCGCCAGCAGCAGGGCATGGCCGCGCTGTTGCAGCAGTTGCGCAAGCTGGCGTTGCAGCCAGGGGGCCAGCGGTGCGTCGGTCATGCCAGCCACCCGCTGCGTTGGCAGGCTTGTTGCACTTGAGCCCATACGTCGGGCAGGGGCAGTTGGGCGTTGATGCGGGCAAAACGGCCAGGGTCGGCTTGCAGGCGGGCTGCGTACCCAGCGGCAACGCGGGCAAAGAATTCGGTCGGCAGGGCCTCGAACTTGTCGGGATCGCGCGCACCGGCCAGGCGGGCGGCGGCCACCGCCGGCGGCACATCAAACCACAGCGTCAGGTCGGGCTGGCGCACGGTGGCGCAGGCGGGCACGGTTTGCACCCATTGCTCCAGTGTGGCCAGCGTACCCAGGTCAAAGCCACGGCCATGGCCCTGGTAGGCAAAGGTGGCGTCGGTGAAGCGGTCGCACAGCACCACGTCGCCACGGGCCAAGGCAGGTTCGATGACTTGCAGCAGGTGGTCGCGCCGCGCGGCGAACATCAGCAGGGCCTCGCTGAGGGGGTCCATGGCGTCGTGCAGCAGCAGGGTGCGCAGTTGCTCGGCCAGCGGGGTGCCGCCGGGCTCGCGCGTCAGGGTGACGCTGCGGCCTTGGGCGCGCCACAAGTCGGCCAGGGCACCAATGTGGCTGGATTTGCCCGCGCCGTCTATGCCTTCAAAAGTGATGAAAATTCCGGTCGGTGCAGCTGTTGTTGTGGTCATGGGTTGTCGGGTCAATCAGGAGGCTGCGCCCTCAACGGCGCAGGATGTAGCGTTGCACCGCCGCATTGTGTTCTTCCAGCGTGGCGCTGAAGTGGCTGGTGCCGTCACCACGCGCCACAAAGTACAGCGCCTTGGTGTCGGGGGCGGGTTGTACCGCCGCCTTCAGGGCCGCCGCACCGGGCATGGCAATGGGCGTGGGCGGCAGGCCGGCACGGGTGTAGCTGTTGTAGGGGGTGTCGGTCTGCAAGTCCGTCTTGCGCAGGTTGCCATCGAAGCGTGCGCCCAGGCCGTAGATGACAGTCGGGTCGGTCTGCAGGCGCATGCCGATGCGCAGGCGGTTGACGAACACGGCCGCAATCTGGGCGCGGTCGCCGGGGTGGCCGGTTTCCTTTTCGATGATGCTGGCCAGGATCAGCGCCTGCTCGGGCGTTTGCAGCGGCAGGCCGGGCTGGCGCTGCTCCCATGCGGCTTGCAGGCGCTTGTCCATCGCGGCAGCGGCCTGGCGCAGTATGGCCGAGGCGTTGCCGCCTTGGGTGTAGAGGTAGGTGTCCGGGAAGAAGCGCCCTTCCGGGTGCCCCGCCGGGCGGTCGATGGCGGCCAGCCACTGCTGCGGGTCGTCGGGCAGATCGAAGCGCAGGTGCGGCGCCTGGCGCAGGGCGCGCTGCACCTGTCGGATATTCCAGCCTTCAATCAGCGTCACGCGGTAGCGGATCTGGTCGCCACGCGCCAGCTTGTCCAGCAGCTCAGGGGGCGTGATGCCGGGCTTGAGTGCATAGGTGCCTGGCTTGATGGATCCCGACCGGCCCGAGAACAGCAGCCAGAAGTACAGCAGCGTCTCGGGCGCCTGCACCCCGTCCTGGCGCAGCGCACGCACCACGCCACGCACCGAGCTTTTGGGCGGGATCTGCACCTCCAGCACGTCCTGGCGCTCGGGCAACGCCAGCGCCAGCGGCTGCTGCGGCCACCAGTACACCCCTGCAGCCGCGCACAGCACACCCAGCAGCGCCAGCGCGCCCACCCATTTGATCACTCCACGCCACACGGTTATACGTCTCTGAGAAAATAAAACCGACGATCATAATGGAGCTGCCATGCCCGACCACACATCCCCCACGCCCGACACCCCCACCCCTGCCCCCCTGCCCCACGGTGTTGCCCGGCTGACGCACTGCGGCGTGATCCGCGCCCAGGGCGCCGATGCCGCCACCTTCCTGCACGGACAACTGACGCAGGACTTTGCCCTGCTGGGCGACGACGAGGCGCGCCTGGCCGCCTTTTGCAGCGCCAAGGGCCGCATGCAGGCCAGCTTCATCGGCCTGAAACACGCGCCGGACGACATCTGGCTGCTGTGCCCGATGGATGTGTTGGCTCCCACACTCAAGCGGCTGCAGATGTTCGTGCTGCGCGCCAAGGTCAAGCTCAGCGACGCCACCGCGCAGACCGTGGTGTACGGTGCGGTGGGCGATGCCGTGCCCGCTGATCTGTCCACCAGCGCCAGCTGGAGCCGCCACGAGGCCGCGCCGTGGCACTGGGTACGCCTGCCGGACGCCGAACAGCTGCCCCGCGCACTGGCCATCGCCTGCACCGACCCCGGTGAAGACCTGCCCGCCCCCGCTGGCCCAACCCTGACCGCCGACTGGTGGCACTGGCTGGACGTGCGCAGCGGCGTGGGCAGCGTGGGCACCGCCGTGGCCGACCACCTGGTGCCGCAGATGCTCAACTACGAATCGGTGGGCGGGGTCAACTTCAAGAAAGGTTGCTACCCGGGCCAAGAGGTGGTGGCACGCAGCCAGTACCGGGGCATTCTGAAGCGCCGCGCCTATCTGGCCCACAGCGCCGCGCCGCTCAACGTGGGCGATGAAGTCTTCCACGCCAGCGACCGCGAGCAGCCGTGCGGCATCGTCGTCAACGCCGCGGCGCATCCGCTGGGCCACGGTTTTGATGCCATCGTGTCGATGCAGACCAGCGCCAGCGACGGCCAGCCCCTGACCCTAGCCAGCCCCGACGGCCCCACACTGCAACTGCAAACCCTGCCCTACGCCCTGCTGGCCGATATCTGAATTTTTGACCTGACCCCATGCTGCCCCACCAACTCGAACTGCTCTCCCCCGCACGCGATGCCGACATCGGCATAGAAGCCGTGAACCACGGTGCCGATGCCATCTACATCGGCGGCCCCTCGTTTGGGGCCCGCGCCAGCGCGGAGAACTCGGTGCAGGACATTGCCCGGCTGGTGCGCCACGCCCACCGCTACCACAGCCGGGTTTTCGTGACGCTCAACACCATCTTGCGCGACGATGAACTCGAACCCGCCCGCAAGCTCATCCACCAACTGTACGACGCAGGGGCCGACGCGCTCATCGTCCAGGACATGGGGCTGCTGGAGCTGGACTTGCCGCCGATCCAACTGCACGCCAGCACGCAGACCGACATCCGCAGCCCAGAGAAAGCGCGTTTTTTGCAAGACGTGGGCCTGAGCCAGATGGTGTTGGCGCGTGAACTGACACTGCCACAGATCGCCGCCATCCGCGCCGCCACCGACCCGGCACGCTGCAACCTGGAATTCTTTGTCCACGGCGCTTTGTGCGTGGCGTACAGCGGCCAGTGCTACATCAGCCACGCCCACACCGGGCGCAGCGCCAACCGGGGCGATTGCAGCCAAGCCTGCCGCCTGCCCTACGAAGTCAAGGACAGCCAAGGCCGTATCGTGGCACACGACAAACATGTGCTGAGCATGAAGGACAACAACCAGAGCGACAACCTGCGGGCGCTGATCGACGCTGGCGTGCGCAGCTTCAAGATCGAAGGCCGCTACAAGGACATGGGCTATGTGAAAAACATCACCGCCCACTACCGCGTGCTGCTGGACGAAATCCTGGAAGAACGCCCCGAACTGGCGCGGGCTTCCAGTGGCGAATGCACCTTCTTCTTCCAGCCCGACCCGAACCAGAACTTCAACCGCGAATTCACCGACTACTTTGTGCAAGGCCGCAAGGAAGACATTGGCGCGTTTGACTCCCCCAAAAACCCCGGCCAAGCCATAGGCTGGGTGACCAAAGTCCACCCCGACAGCGTGGAATTGGAACTGCACGACGCCAGCACCGTGCTGCACAACGGCGATGGTCTGTGCTATTACGACCTGCACAAAGAGCTGGTCGGCCTGCAAACCAACCGCGTCGAAGCCCTCAAAGGCCAAGGCCGCTGGCGCATCTTCCCCAAAGACCCGATGGCGGGCTTCAAGGACTTGCGCGCGGGCGTGGAAGTCAACCGCAACCGCAGCATGGAATGGGTGCGCACACTGGAAAAGAAATCCGCTGAACGCCGCATGGGCGTGTGGATGAAATTGCACGAAAACAACCCTAACAGCTTGACCCTGCAACTGACCGACGAAGACGGCCACAGCGCGCAAGCCAGTGTGAGCGTGGTACTGCAAGCCGCCAAAGACCCCAGTCAAGCCGACACCAAACTGCGCGAACAACTGGGGCGATTGGGCGACACCTTGTTCCAGCCGCTGGACATTGCACTCGAACTGTCGCAACCGTGGTTTGTGCCCGCATCGGTGCTGAACCAACTGCGGCGCGAGGCGGTGGAAGGGCTCGAAACGGCCCGTGCTGCTGCCCTGCCCCGTCTGCCACGCGCACAGCCCGTAGAGCCCCCAGCACCCTACCCCGAGGACACCCTGAGCTACCTGGCCAACGTGTACAACCACAAGGCGCGCGACTTCTACGCCAAACACGGCGTGCAGGTGGTAGCCGCCGCCTACGAAAGCCAGGAAGAGGAAGGCGAAGTCAGCCTGATGATCACCAAGCACTGCGTGCGCTACTCCTTGAGCCTGTGCCCCAAGCAAGCCAAGGGCGTGACGGGCGTGCAAGGCACGGTACGCGCCGAGCCGCTGCAACTCATCAACGGCAAGGAAAAGCTGACCTTGCGCTTTGACTGCAAACCGTGCGAAATGCACGTGGTGGGCAAGATCAAGCGCAGTGTGCTCAATCAGACCCCGGCGGTGCCGATGCAGTTCTACAAGACGCGGCCCACCGCACAGACCACAACCGTGGCATAACGCCGCGCGCCAGCTGGGCTGGTGGCTGATTGCCCCCAAATGGCACAAAAAAAGGGCTGGTTAACACCAGCCCTTGTGCTTTAGGCCCTAAATTTAGACCCTAAATCAACCCACCCACTTGCGGGCGTTGCGCCAGATGCGCATCCAGGGGCTGAGCGCATCGATGCCGCCGCTTTGGGCGTAGTCCGTCCAGCTCATCTGGATGTTGCGGAACACACGCTCGGGGTGCGGCATCATGGCGGTGAAGCGCCCGTCGGCGGTGGTGACGCTGGTCAGGCCACCGGCGCTGCCGTTGGGGTTGAACGGGTATTGCTCGGTCGGCAGGCCGAAGTTGTCCACGTAGCGCATGGCGGCAATGGCCTTGGTGGCATCGCCACGGTGCTTGAAGTTGGCGTAACCTTCGCCGTGCGCCACCGCAATCGGCAAGCGGCTGCCCGCCATGCCTTGCAGGAACAAGCTGGGCGAATCCAGCACTTCCACCATGCTCAGACGGGCCTCAAAGCGTTCGCTCTGGTTGGTGGTGAAGCGCGGCCAGTCCTGCGCGCCGGGGATGATGTCGGCCAATTCGGCAAACATCTGGCAGCCGTTGCACACGCCCAGGCCGAAGGTGTCCTGACGGGCAAAGAAGCCCTGAAATTGCTCGGACAGCACCGGGTTGAAGGTGATGCTGCGTGCCCAGCCGATGCCAGCGCCCAGCGTGTCGCCGTAGCTGAAACCACCACAGGCCACCACGCCCTTGAAGTCTTGCAACTGGGCGCGGCCCGTTTGCAGGTCGGTCATGTGAACGTCGTAGGCCTCAAAACCGGCTTCGGTGAAGGCGTAGGCCATCTCAACGTGTGAGTTGACCCCTTGCTCGCGCAAAATAGCCACCTTGGGCCGCGACAGGTTGAGGAACGGCGCGGCCACGTTGTCCGCCGGGTCGAAGGTCAGGGCCACGTGCATGCCGGGGTCGTTGGGCACACCGGCGGCGGCGTGTTCGGCATCGGCACAGGCCGGGTTGTCGCGCTGCTGGTTGATTTTCCAGCTCACGCTGTCCCACACCTGGTGCAAATCGAACAGGGTGGCACCAAACAGCTTCTTGGCATCGCGCCACACTTGCAGTTCGCCCTTGCCCACGTCGATGCTGGAGCTCAGCGGGCGGGTCTTGCCCACGAAGTGGCTGTGCGCGCTCAGGCCGTGCTCGCGCAGGGTCTGCATCACGTCGTTGCGCTCAGAGGTGCGCACTTGCAGCACCACACCGAGTTCTTCGTTGAACAGGGCCTTGAGGGTCAGTTCCTCACGGCGGGCGCTGACCTGCTGCGCCCAGTTCTTGGCATCGCCCGTGTCCATGCGGCTGTCGCTGATGCCGTCGCCTTCGGTTACCAGCATGTCCACGTTCAGGCTCACGCCCACGTGGCCGGCAAAGGCCATCTCGGCGGCAGTGGCCAGCAGGCCACCGTCGCTGCGGTCGTGGTAGGCCAAGATGCGGCCCTGCGCGCGCAGGGTGTTGACGGCGTTGACCAGGTTCTTGAGGTCTTGCGCGTCGTCCAAATCGGGCACACGACCACCGGGCTGGTTGAGCGTTTGCGCCAGGATGGAGCCGCCCATGCGTTTTTCGCCCTTGCCCAAGTCGATGAGCACCAGCGTGGTGTCGTCCTCTTGCGCGTTGAGCTGCGGGGTCAAGGTGCCGCGCACATCGCTCAGGGTGGCAAAGGCGGAAATGATCAGACTGACCGGAGAGGTGACTTTTTGGGTCTGGCCGTCGTGCTGCCATTGGGTACGCATGGACAGCGAGTCCTTGCCCACCGGAATGCTGATGCCCAGCGCCGGGCACAATTCCATGCCCACGGTCTTGACCGTGTCGTACAGCGCCGCATCTTCACCGGCTTCGCCGCAAGCGGCCATCCAGTTGGCGCTCAGCTTGACGCGCTCCAGCTCAATGGGCGCGGCCAGCAGGTTGGTGATGGCTTCGGCCACGGCCATGCGGCCCGAGGCGGGCGCGTCAATGGCGGCCAAGGGCGTGCGCTCGCCCATGCTCATGGCCTCACCGGCAAAACCTTGGTAGTCGGCCAGCGTCACCGCCACGTCGGCCACCGGCACTTGCCACGGGCCAACCATCTGGTCGCGGTGGCTCAAACCGCCCACGGCGCGGTCGCCAATGGTAACAAGGAAGCGCTTGGAAGCCACCGTGGGGTGGCTCAACACGTTGATGACGGCCTGTTGCAGTTCCACGCCGCTCACGTCCAGCTCAGGCACGTTGCGCGGCACGCGCTGCACGTTGCGGTGCATTTTGGGCGGTTTGCCCAGCAGCACGTCCATCGGCATATCGACCGGGCTTTCAGCGCCCTGGTCTTCCAGCACCAGTTGGCGTTCTTCGGTGGCGACACCCACCACGGCAAACGGACAACGCTCGCGTTCGCAGAAGGCCTGGAATTGCTCCAGCGACTCGGGCGCAATCGCCAGCACGTAGCGTTCTTGGCTTTCGTTGGACCAAATTTCCTTCGGGCACAGGCCGGACTCTTCCAGCGGCACGGCACGCAAATCGAAGCGTGCGCCCCGGCCCGCGTCGTTGGTCAGCTCGGGGAAGGCGTTGGACAAGCCGCCCGCACCCACATCATGGATGGCCAGAATGGGGTTGGCCGCGCCTTGCTGCCAGCAGTGGTTGATGACTTCCTGGGCGCGGCGCTCGATTTCGGGGTTGCCACGTTGCACCGAGTCAAAGTCCAGATTGGCCGCGTTCACGCCAGTGGCCATGGAACTGGCCGCGCCACCGCCCATGCCAATGCGCATGCCGGGGCCGCCCAACTGGATCAGCAGCGTACCCGCCGGGAATTCGATTTTCTTCGTCTGTTGCGCGTCAATACCGCCCAAGCCGCCCGCGATCATGATGGGCTTGTGGTAGCCGCGCTGCACGGTGTCCACGTCGCTGGTGATGGTCTGCTCGTACTCGCGGAAGTAACCCACCAAGTTGGGACGACCAAATTCGTTGTTGAAAGCCGCGCCACCCAGTGGGCCTTCGGTCATGATCTGCAACGGGCTGGCAATGTGCTCAGGCTTGCCACCGGGTTGATCCGACCAGCCGCCCCAGAGTTTGGACACGGTAAAGCCGGTCATGCCCGCCTTGGGCTTGGAGCCGCGCCCGGTGGCACCTTCGTCGCGTATTTCACCGCCCGCGCCAGTCGAGGCACCGGGGAACGGCGAGATGGCGGTCGGGTGGTTGTGGGTTTCCACCTTCATCAGCACGTGTTGCAACGCCTGTTCCTTGGTGTAGGCCGGGCTGGCAGCGCCAGCGGCCTTGGCCACAAAGCGTTCAATCGGGTTGCCTTCCATTACCGAGGCGTTGTCGGAGTACGCCACCACCGTGTGCTGGGGGGCCAGCTGGTGCGTGTTGCGGATCATGGCAAACAGGCTCTTGTCTTGCGCCACGCCGTCGATGGTGAACTCGGCGTTGAAGATCTTGTGGCGGCAGTGTTCGCTGTTGGCCTGCGCGAACATCATCAGTTCCACGTCGGTGGGGTTGCGGCCCAAGCCTGTGAAAGCGTTGACGAGGTAGTCGATCTCGTCGTCGGCCAGCGCCAGCCCCCAGTCGCGGTTGGCTTGTTCCAACGCGGCACGGCCACCGGCCAGCACGTCCACGTGCGCCATCGCGGCCGGGGTCAGCTCGTTGAACAGGTGGTGGGCGTCGGCGCGGCTGGCGACGGCGTTTTCCGTCATGCGGTCGTGCAGCAGCGCGGCCACTTGCTGCCATTGCTCGGCGGTGAGCGTGGGCTTGCCGCTGAAGATGTCGGTCAGATGGTCCTTGAGCCGGATGTGGTACTCGACCAGGCGCTCAACGCGGTGGACGCTGAGGCCACAGTTGTGCGCGATGTCGGTGGCCTTGGAAGCCCAGGGCGACACAGTGCCAAAACGCGGCGTGACCACCACCCGGACGCTGGTGCTGTTGCAACCCTCTTCCAGATACGGCTCGCCATACGTCAGCAGTGCCGCCAGTTTGGCGCGATCGGATTCGCTGGGGTCGGTATCCGAAGCCACCAGATGCACGTAGCGGGCAAAGATCGCGTCGATACGGTCGTGAATAGCTTGCAAACGGGGCAAGAGCTGCTGGACGCGGAACGCGCTGATGGCATTGCTGCCTTCAAACTGGGTGATGTGCTGGGTCACGGTGTGGCCTGAAGTGGGAGGGAGGAAAAAATAGCCCTGATTTTAAGGCCGGGCTCAGTGCAAGGCGCGGTAAATGGCCTCGGCCAGTTCGCTGGAAATGCCTTCGATGCTGCACAAATCGGCCACGCTGGCGTTGGCCACACCGCGCACGCTGCCAAAGCGTTGCAGCAAGCGGGCACGTTTTTTGGGGCCGATGCCGGCAATGTCCTCCAGACGGCTGCCGCCAGTGCGGGCCTGGGCACGGCGCGCCCGCATGCCGGTGATGGCAAAGCGGTGCGCCTCGTCGCGGATCTGCGCCACCAACATCAGCGCGGCGGAGTCGGCCCCGAGGTACACCTTGTCGCGGCCATCGGCAAACACCAGTTCCTCCAGCCCCACTTTGCGGCCCTCGCCTTTTTCCACCCCCACCAAGCGTTCCAGCCCCAAGCCCAGCGCCTCGAACACCTCGCGCGCCACGTTGACCTGGCCTTGGCCGCCGTCGATCAGCACCACATCCGGCCAACGGGCACCAGCGCCAGCGGTGGTATCGGCCTGCGCCAACTTGCCATAGCGGCGTTGCAGCACTTGGCGCATGGCGGCGTAGTCGTCGCCGGGGGTGATGCCGTCGATGTTGTAGCGCCGGTATTGCGCGCTTTGCATCTTGTGGCCCTCAAACACCACGCAGGAGGCCACCGTGGCCTCGCCAGCGGTGTGCGAGATGTCGAAACACTCAATGCGCAGTTGCTCCAGCGCGTCGTCGGGCAGATCGAGCGCCTGCGCCAAGGCACGGGTACGCGCCTGTTGCGAGCCTTCCTCCGCCAGCAGGCGCGCCAGTTGCAAGCTGGCGTTGTGCTGGGCCATCTCCAGCCACGACCGGCGGTGTTCGCGCGGGTGGAACACCGGGTGGAGCTTCATGCCGCTTTGCTCGCCCAGCAGCGCCAGCAAGGCGGCATCGACCGGCGCACCCAACACCAGCACCGGCGGCGGGGCCGACTGGGTGTAGTGTTGCGCCATGAAGGCCTCCAGCACGCGCTGTGCCACCGGCACCGGCGGGGTGTCAAGATTGGCCAGTGTGGCACCATCTTCGACCTGCGCCGGAAAATACGCCCGGTCGCCCAGATGCCGCCCGCCGCGCACCATCGCCAAATTGACACAGGCGCGCCCGCCCTGCACTTGCACCGCCAGAATGTCCACGTCCTGGTCGCCCGTGTTGTCCATCGCCTGTTGCTGCCACACCTGCGACAGCGCGCTGATCTGGTTGCGCACTTCGGCTGCGCGCTCGAACTCCAGCCGCTCGGCGTGGGCCAGCATGCGGGTTTCCAGCTCGGTCAGCACGGTGGGGCTGTCGCCGCGCAAAAAGGCCGCCGCCTGGCGCACGTCGGTGGCGTAGTCGGCGGGGCTGATGAGATCGACACACGGGCCGGAGCAGCGTTTGATCTGGTACAGCAGGCACGGGCGGCTGCGGTGGTTGAACACGCTGTCCTCGCACGTGCGCAGCCTAAACACCTTTTGCAGCAACTGCACCGCCTCTTTGACCGCCCACGCACTGGGGTAAGGGCCGAAGTACTGGTGTTTTTTCTCCACCGCGCCCCGGTAGTAGCTGATGCGGGGCCACTCGCCCGCGCTCAGGCGCAGGTAGGGGTAGCTTTTGTCGTCGCGGAACAGGATGTTGTAGCGCGGGTGCAGCGTCTTGATGAGGTTGTTTTCCAGCAGCAGCGCCTCGGCCTCGGAGCGCACCACCGTGGTTTCGAGCCGCACGATCTTGCCGACCATGTGCCCGATGCGGGTGCCGTCGTGGTTCTTCTGGAAATAGCTGGACACGCGCCGCTTGAGGTCGCGCGCCTTGCCCACATAGAGCAAACCGCCATCGGCGGCAAAGTAGCGGTACACCCCCGGCAAAGCAGGCAAGGCGGCCACGGCTTGCAGGAGTTCGGGCGGGTGGCTGGCGGTGTTCGTCGTCATCGTGCCCTCCCTTTGGGGGCAATGGTGTCTGCCACCGCCTCGAACCGCTGAAAAAAAGCCTCGAAGCTGGGCAGGGTACGCAGTGCCTCCCAGTCGGTGGGGTGATCGCTGCACCAATCGGCCAGTTGAGCCGCACTCTGGCGGCTGCCAAAAAAATCTTCCAATTGCGCCTTGGCCGATTGCGGCGAGTCGTCGTTGCCCGAAATGTCCTCCAGCCGCGCGTGGGAATGCCGCCCGGTTTGCGTGGCGCACAACAACCACGCTTCCGATTTGGGCTTGGGCAGCATGGGCACACCGCCCTCGAACGCGGCGGCGGCAAACCCGCTTTCCATGCTGCTCCACTTGGTTTGCCACTGCTGACCCGGTGCGCTGCGGGTGCCATCGGCATCGCGGAACAGCACCGCCATGACCGGCGTACCATCTTGCGCGGCCAACTCCAGCGCCAGCAAGCCCAAATGCAAGGCGTTGTTGAAATACAACCCGGTTTCCATCGCCTGCTTTTTGCCGCGCAAGGGCTGCATGCGCTTGCCCGCTGCATTGAGCTTGGCGCGCTGGTTGAGGGCGGTTTCGCTCACATACACCACCGCACCGGGCGTTTCCAGCAAGTTGTAGTGCAGCCGCTCCTGCCACAACCGTGCCAGCCAGACCGCCATCGGGCCGGGGTTGAAGTCCTCACCCTCGCATTGGCCCTGCGCGTTGTTGCACGCGCCCAGGTCAGAGGGGCCTTCACCGCTGATGAGCAGCTTCATGCCGCCCCCTTGGCACCGCTGGCCTCTTCCTCCTGACGGTCCAGCGCCATGCACTCCTGTGTCAGCAGCTTGAGATCGGTGTCCACAAACGCATCGCCCGGCCCCATGCCTTGCAGTTTGGTTGCCATGCGCGGCACGTCAAAAAAGCGCCGGATACGGGTTTCGCCCGCTGGGGTCTTGTACGCCAGCAGCACCGCGCGGCGGGCCACATCGTCGGGCAGGTAATTCAGCAGCAACGGGCTGTGGGTGGTGACGAGCAGTTGCTGCGGGCTTTGCAACAGGGTGTCCACCAGCGTTTCCACCATTTCTTGGTTGATGCCGTTTTCCAGTTCGTCCAACAACAGCATGGAACGGCCCGCATCGGCCTGCGTCAACACGGCCAGAATGCGCAACAAGCCATCGTTGAGGTGCAAGGCTTCGGTTTCCAGCCGCTGCTCGCCAAACTGTTCAAACACGGAGAGCTTTTTCCAGCCCGAACGCTGCGAGGTAATTTTGAAATCGGCCAGCGCCGGGTAGAACTTTTGCAGCAACGCCACCAGCCGGGTCTTGGCTTCGCCCTTGATGTTGTCGAGGTAGGCGGAAAGCTTTTCGCCCCCGGCACCGATGTCGTGCTCGCTGGCGCGGGCGGTCTTGCGCAACAGGTGGGGCGAGAGCAACTCCAGCGAACGCACGCTGCGCAAGGCGTTACGCAATTCCAGCAACGGTTCGGACAGTTCAGCGTCCTTTAGCGCAGACAGGATAGAACCCTCATAGGCAAAGGCAATGTGCTGCTTAGGCCCATCCCCAAGAGAAAACTCATCCCCGTTTAAGCGCAACGGAAAGTGAATATGGACACTATTTTTATTTGATTCCAAATACTTAAAATATTCATAATGGCATATTAATTCATTTCGATTAAATATCCCACTCCATTGCAACAACGCGCCAGTGCTGGTACGAAAGTCCACCCGCAAACTGATATTACGCCCCTTGCGCAGCTTGCAATTCAAATCGCTGGCTTTCCACTGGCGGCGCTCCAGCCAGCCAGACACATCACCGCGCATGAGCTGCGACAGAAAATCCAGCGCCTGCAACACCGTGCTTTTGCCCGCACCGTTCATGCCCACCAAGCAGTTGAACTGGCCCAGCGGGATGTGAACCTCGGCGAGCGACTTGAAGTTGGTGATGCTCACGAATTCAATCATGGTTTTTGACCCCAGCGACGGTGGTAGAAGGCGCAGCGGCGTGGCCGCGTTCGAGGTTCAGCGCCAGCAGACGCTTGAGGATGTCGTCGTCGGGCGTGGCGGGGGTGTAGTCGGGCCAGCCGTAGGCGGCGGCGACGGCTTTGTCCAGCGCCTGATGGGCCATCGTCAACCACGCTGGGCGGGCGTTGTAGAGGTTGGTGAGGGTGCGTTTTTTCAGGTCGGCCTCAAAGCCGGGTTTGGCCACGGGGCGGGCGGGGAAGCCGGCCTGTTGCTCCTGCGGCGTGATGACCCATTCGACCCACTCGGGCGGATTGAGCCAGTTGTCGCGCAGTTGGTGCAGGTGGCGGGCGGCTTGGGCGATCTGTTGGGCGTGGGCGTGCTCAACAGCGCCAGCGGGCGGGCCGTCTGGCCCCCAGCCTTCTTGGGTGTCGCGCGGGGTCAGGCCAGCGGGGAACGGGAAGGTTTCAAAGCAGGTGGTGGGGGTGTAGCGCGGGTCGTTGCCCACACCGAGCCACGTACACATGCGCAGCGACCAGAGTTCGTGGAAACGGGAATGGAGGGTGCCGAAGGTGGTGTCGTCGGCACGAGCGATGACAACACACAGGTTTTCTGGTATCTGCTTCTCGTGCATCCAAACAAACATCCGGTGTTTGGCCACCATTGCAGTGGCAATAAAGCGCCCCAGGCCCTTGACCGATTTCTTGAGTGCTGGGCGTGGATCGCCAAAACACCACCAATGGGTACGGTGCCAGTCCCTTCGCACCTCCAAACGGGTCGGCTTGACGTGGGTTTGCACATGCTCGAACGGCAGTTCAAACAAGGAGGCTTCGGCTTCGCTCATCTTGTTGAAATCCACCACCCAAGTGTCTGACGGGCGGCGAGTCACGTCCAGGCCATTGGCCCACGGGCGCACCACTTCGCTGTTCGGCTTGCTGTTCGGGTTGGGCAAAAGCAGCCACGCACGGGCCGTATCACCGGGAATATCGAAGGGGCCGTTCTTCTGCGTACCGATAAACGAGGCGTTTGCGTTTTCTGGCAAACGCACGGCCTGCGTCAAGTCGAGGTGGTTGTCTGCACTGGTGGCAGCGGTCAAGTCGGCATTGATGCGGTGAACCTGCTGTCCATCCAAGAAAATCGGCTCGTCTGCGACAGGCTTGGCAAACGCGATCAGCGAAACCCGCACCGCTGCGCCATCGTTGACCCAAGGCTGATCACTCCACGCATTGACAATCGCGAGTGTCTCCGCAATGTCATCCAGCACCTTGCGGTTCGCGCCGCCACGAATGCTGTTGGTGGACACCAGCCCTGCACGTTGCAGTTTGCCCGCCAAAATCTGCTGCTGGGCCTTGTGGAACCAATAACACACCAAGTCGGCCCCACCCGGAACGCGGTTGGCGTAGAGTTTGCGCAGACGGTTGGTGTAATCCTCGCCCAGTTCCCGAATCATTTTGCGGTCGCCCAAAAACGGCGGGTTGCCCACAATCACGTCCGCAGCGGGCCAAGCGGATTCCGTGCCGTCGGGGTTGAGCAGTGCGTCGCGGTGGGCAATGCCGTCCAGCGGTTTCAGGATGGGGTCGATGGCGTGCGGGTAGCCGTTGCGGCGGCACCACTGGATGTCGCCAATCCAGACGGTAACGCGCGCCAGTTCGGCGGCAAATTCGTTGATTTCCAGCCCCAAAATGTTGTGCGGGCCGGTCTGCATGGTCAGCTCGGCGGGCAGGCCCAGCTCCGTCGCCTCCAGGTGGGCGCGTTTTTCGATGTTGCGCAGCGCCTCCAGCGCCAAATACAAAAAGTTGCCCGATCCGCAAGCGGGGTCCAGCACGCGGAACTGGTTGAGCCGCTGCAAGAAGGCGTAAAACAGCTCTTGCGCCTTTTTGAGCGCGTCGTTGGGGCGGGTCTTGCCCTTGCCGCGTGCGGCCAGCGTAGAAAATTTGGGGGCCAACTCGGCCATCTGGGCGTACACGGCCTGCCATTCGCGGCTCAGGGGTTCCGTCACCAGCGGCGTGATGAGTTTGGCAATGGTGCTGGTGTCGGTGTAGTGCGCACCCAAAGGCGCACGGGCGGCGGGGTCGAGGCCGCGCTCGAACAGGGTGCCGAAGATGGTGGGGTCAATCGCACGCCAGTCCATGCCCGCCGACGACTGGTGCAGCGCCTGCACGTCGGCCAGCGTCAGGGCGGGCACGGCAATGGTCTTGAACAAGCCGCCGTTGAACCACGGGATGTCAAAGTCGCCGTACTCGCCCCCGCGCTTTTGCATGGCAATGAAGAGTTTTTCGATACGGCGCGTGGCCTTGGCCGGGTCGCTGCGGACGTTGGTCAGCAAGTTGGTGAAGATGCTGTCGGGCAGCAGTTGTTCGTCTTCGGCAAACATGCAAAACAGGCACTGCACCAGAAAATGTGCGACCGCCTGCCCGTCCAGCCCCCGGCGGCGCATGGCATCGGCCATCTGGGCAAAACGGCCAGCGGCTTCGGCGGTGATGGCGGCGTTGGATTTTTCGGGCCGCAGCTTGAGCGGGTCGGTGAACACCCAGCGCAGCCACTGGCGCTTGTGGGGGTCGGCCAGTTCGTCGATGCGGATTTCGCGCGGTTCATCCGGGTAGCCCGTGAAGGCGGTGTGGATGACGATGCGCTCGCGGTCGCACACCACCAGCAGCGGCGGGTTGTCCAGTTGCAGCGCGTAGTCGGTCAGTTGCTTGAGCGCGGCGTTGAGGTCGCGCCCCGGCTTTTTGTTTTCCCAACCAAAGTGGCCGCGCTTCCACACGTCGGCCCAACCATCACCACCGCCGGTTTTTTTGGCTCCGCGCTCAAAACAGTAGTTGTCGGGGTCGCGCGGTTTGGGCACGCCCAGCAGGTCGCACAAGTCGTCAAAGTGGGCCTGTGCGCCGGCGCGCTCGGTGAGCGGGTTGTTTTTCCAGGTGGCGATGAATTGTTCGGGGGTCATGGAGTGGGATGGTAGCGAAAGACCGCGCTCACATTTATGTAGTTACAATAAAATTCATGGACATCGAATTCGACCCAGACAAGCGCAACAAGACACTGGCCGAGCGGGGGCTGGATTTCGCACGGGCAGCGGAGGTCTTTGCAGGTCGGCACTTCACGGCACAAGACCAGCGCGAAGACTACAGCGAGCCACGCTACATCACCGCAGGCACACTGGATAGCCGCATGGTGGTCATGGTGTGGACACCGCGCGGCGAGGCACGCCGCATCATCAGCATGAGAAAGGCAAACGAACGTGAACAAGCCAAATTCGGCCACCGCCTGGGTGGATCCTGACGACGCGCCGGAGCTGTCCGATGCGTTTTTTGAGGCCGCCGACGAGTATGTGGGCGACAAACTGGTGCGCCGAGGACGGCCCAAGGCCAGCCAGACCAAGCAGGCCTTGACGGTGCGCTACGACGTGGACGTGATTGAGGCCTTCAAGGCCACCGGCACGGGCTGGCAAACCCGCATGAACGCGGCGCTGCGGGACTGGCTCAAGACGCACTCCCCGGCCTGAGCCTGAGCCAACGACGGGCAGCGGCGACCAGCGCCAGCGTCGCCCATCAAGAGATGGTTGTCTTGAGGAAGGCCTTGAGCTGTTTCACGTCCTGGCACGCCACCAGCAGGTGCTTGAGTTCCTGGATACCTTGGCGCGCCAGCGCCAGCTCGTATTGCAGCCAGGGGCGGATTTTCTTGGGCGTCCAGCGGCCCGTGGTGTGGGGGCCAAACTGCATCTCGAAGTCCATTTCGCGGAAGGCCACCTCGTCCTTGAGCTCCTTGAGCTGTTCTTTCAGGATCTGGGTGTAGTGGCGCAGGCGCTCGGGGGCCAGATTGGCCAGGTGTGCGGCGTCGATATGTTCCAGCTCCAGTTGCAGCTCCAGCAGTTGCAGCAGGTTCTTGTTGGCGTAGGCGTCGTTGACGCGCTGCATGAGCGCGGTCTTGCGTTCGCGCTCGGCAGGGTCGGGCTCGCGGTCGGGGTGCAGCGCGCTGGCCAGCTTGCGGTACACCTCGCGGATGGACAGGCTGATCTGCTGCTCTTCTTGGGCTTTGGCTGCCTCTTTGGCCAGGGTCTTGGCGGACTTCTTGCGCGGCTTGGGCTGCTGGTGGGCAGCGCCAGCGGTGTCGGCATCGGGCTGGGCTGCACCTTCGGCGGCCAGCTTGTCGGCCATGGCACGGGCCATGACCTGCTGCAATTCCTGAAAGGTCGAATCAATGTGGATGCTGTCGTCCAGCGGCACGCCAAACTCGGCCTCGAACATGGCCTTGAAGCTCTCGAAGCCCTGACGGTCGGAGGCGTCCAGCTCGCCCGGTTCCATGTCGGCGTGGAACTCGAAAATCGCTTTCAGCTCCGCATCGTCGCCAGCTTGCAGCATTTCGCCTTCGGCCAGCTGGGCAATCAGCTCGGACAGGTCTTCGCGGTCGCGCCGCGTCAGGCCCTTTTGCGGGTGCATGCCGTGCAGCAGGTGGATGAAGCGCACGCGCAGCTCACTGCACTGCTGGGCCAGCGGCTTGAGCTCGGTGGCGTACTTCTGGCGGAAGGAAACGGTGGCGTCCTCCCACTCCTGCAGCAGCTTGCGCTGGGTCTCGATCTTGTTGAGCAGCTGGTTGAAGCTTTTTTGCTCCTTGCTCAAGGGCGCCCCGCTGGGGGCAATGGCCAGGGACTGCATGGCGCGGGAGGTGGACATAAACGGTAACGGCAAGACAACAGCCAAAAGTGGCAATTGATTTTATGCCGCTGCGGCACAATGCCAGCCCACGCCACCACCGCACGCCCCACCCATGCCCGCCTTGCCCGCTACCTCCAGCCCCGCCGCCCACGCCACCCCGCCCGCGCGGGTGTGGGACGTGTTCTGCCACGTCATCGACAACTGGGGCGACCTGGGTGTGTGCTGGCGGCTGGCGGCACAGCTGGCGCAGCGCGGGCAACAGGTGCGGCTGTGGGTGGACGACCCCGCCCCGCTGGACTGGATGGCCCCCGGCGCGCGCGCAGGCGGTGTGGCGGGCGTGAGCGTCCACCTCTGGCCGCGCACCGACGCCCACGCCCCGCCGCCCGACATGCCACCGGGTGATGTGCTGGTGGAAGCCTTTGGCTGCGAGATCGCCCCGGCATGGGTGGCGCGCTTGCACCCCGACACCCATGCCAGCGGACGCCAGCGCGTGTGGCTGAATCTGGAGTACCTGAGCGCCGAAAGCTACGTGGCGCGCTGCCACGGCCTGGCCTCGCCGGTGATGAACGGGCCGCTGCGTGGGCGCAGCAAATGGTTCTTCTACCCCGGCTTCACGCCCGACACCGGTGGCCTGTTGCGTGAACCCGACTTGCTGGCGCGGCAGGCGGCGTTCGACCGGGGTGCGTGGCGTGCAGGGCATGGCATAGCGGCAGGGGCGCTGGCGGTGTCGTTGTTCTGCTACGAACCCGCCGCGCTGGCGCAGGCGCTGCAACTGCCCGCGCTGGCGCACGCGCACTGGCTGGTGGCGCCGGGCCGGGCACAGGCGGCCATGCAGCAAGCCTGCACCCGCTTGGCGCAAGTGGCCACCGTGCAGCAGCACGCCCTGGCCCACGTGCCGCAACCGGCGTTCGATGAACTGCTGTGGGCCTGTGATGTCAACTTCGTGCGCGGCGAGGACTCGCTGGTGCGCGCGCTGTGGGCGGGCCAGCCCTTCGTCTGGCACATCTACCCGCAGGACGACAACGCGCACCACGCCAAGCTCGACGCCTTTCTGGACTGGCTGCAAGCCCCGCCCAGCCTGCGCGCGTTTCACCACGTCTGGAACGGTGTGCGGCCCGGCCCGCTGCCCGACATCGACCTGCCAAGCTGGACAGCATGCGCGCAAACGGCACGCCAGCGGCTGCTGGTGCAGGACGATCTGGTGACGCAACTGTTGCGGCTCGTCACCCAAAAAAGGTAAAATTCGAGGTTTTTCACACCCTACCCCTTGCCGCCGCGTGCCCCCTGCTGGCGCGCTGCCACAGCGGTACTTTTACCCAAACACCATGAAAATCGCTCAAGAAATCCGCGCCGGCAACGTCATCATGCACGGCAAAGACCGATGGTCGTCCTCAAGACCGAATACGCCCGTGGCGGCCGTGGCGCGGCCACCGTGCGCATGAAGCTCAAGAGCCTGATCGGCAATTTCGGCACCGAAGTCGTGTTCAAGGCCGACGACAAGATCGACAACGTGATTCTGGAAAAGAAAGAGTGCACCTACTCCTACTTCGCCGACCCGATGTACGTCTGCATGGACACCGACTACAACCAGTACGAAGTCGAGGCCGAGAACATGGGCGACTCGCTCAACTACCTCGAAGACGGCATGACCGTGGAAGTGGTGTTCTACGACGGCAAGGCCATCTCGGTCGAACTGCCCACCACCGTGGTGCGTGAAATCACCTGGACCGAACCCGCCGTCAAGGGCGACACGTCCGGCAAGGTGCTCAAGCCCGCCAAGATCGCCACCGGCTTTGAAGTGCCGGTGCCGCTGTTCGTGGACCAGGGCGACAAGATCGAGATCGACACCCGCACCGGCGAATACCGCAAGCGCGTCTAAGCCGCATGGCCACACGGTTACAAAAAGCTCCCGACTGGGAGCTTTTTTTTCGCCAAAATGCTGTCATGTGCCACCGTTAAGCTGCGCCCCATGAACCACAACCCCAGCGACAACCACACCCACGACCTGCAAGCGCGCCGCCTGGCCGACGCGGTGGTGGAGATGCACCTGATGGCCGACGAGGCCGGCCAGCGCCCGCGCCTGCAGCCCGACGCCTACCGGCTCGCCTTTGCCGACAACGAGTTCCTGCTGCGGCGCGAGTCGCGCGGCATCCGCATGCAACTCGAACTGCTCAAGCCCGACCTGGAGCACCAGGCGCACGGCATCGAGAACACCATCGTGGTGTTTGGCAGCGCGCGCTTCCGCGAGGCCAGCCAGGCCGAACAACTGCTGGCCCAGGCCCAGGCGCAGGACGAACCGGTGGCCATCCGGCAGGCACAGCGCCTGGTGCGCAACGCGCACTACTACGACAAGGCGCGCCGCTTTGCGCAACTGGTGGCCGAGTACAGCCTGACCTGTCCCAAGAAGGACCAGCTCTACATTGCCACCGGCGGCGGCCCCGGCGTGATGGAAGCCGCCAACCGGGGCGCGCACGACAAGGGCGTGCTCAACGTGGGGCTCAACATTCTGCTGCCACACGAGCAAAGCCCCAACCCCTACATCAGTCCGGAACTCAACTTCAAATTCCATTACTTTGCAGTGCGTAAGATGCACTTCATGATGCGGGCCAAGGCGCTGGTGGCGTTTCCGGGCGGCTTTGGCACGCTCGACGAGCTGTTCGAGGTACTGACGCTGGTGCAGTGCAAGAAGGCCAAGCCGGTGCCGATCTTCCTGTTCGGCAGCGACTACTGGAAGCGGCTCATCAACTTTGACGTGCTGGTGGAAGAAGGCGCCATCTCCGCCGAGGATCTGGCGTTGTTCCGCTACGTGGACGAGCCGGAAGCGGCCTGGGAGGGCATCAAACGGTTCTACGACCTGCCCGACACCTGCCCGTGCGAAGAGGAAAAAGCCAACGCCGGTCACGAAACTGGAGGCACTGCGATGCCACCGCCCGGCACCCACATGGCACTCTGATTTGGCCTCACGGCCTCAAGCAACTGCCCGGCTGCCTTCGGGGACATCCGGGCAGCACACGTCAGCGCCAGCCGCCGCCCAGGGCCTTGAACAGCGCGACCCGGTTCTGCGCCAGCGCCAGCCGGGTTTGCAGCAGCGTCTGCTGGGCCGCAAACACGCTGCGCTGGGCGTCCAGCAGCTCCAGCTGGCTGGCCACACCTTGTTTCAGGCGCAGCTCCGACAGGCGCAGGCGTTGCGCCTCGGCCTGGGCCAGCTGCTGCTGGGCCTGCAACTGGTCGGCCAGCGTGGCCTGGCCCGCCAGCGCATCGTTGACCTCGCGGAACGCGGTCTGGATCGCTTTTTCGTACTGCGCCAGCGCCACCTGCTGCCCCGCTTGCGCCGATGCGAGACCGGCCTGGTTGCGCCCGGCATCAAAGATGGGCAGCAGCGCCTGCGGCGCCAGCGTCCAGCCCCAGGTGCCGCTCTTGAACAGACCCGACAGCTCGCTGCTGGCCGATCCCATGCTGGCGGTGAGCGAGATGCGCGGGAAAAACGCCGCCCGGGCCGCGCCAATCTGGGCGTTGGCGGCCACCAGCTGCTGCTCGGCAGCGCGCACATCGGGGCGTTGCAGCAGCACTTGCGACGGCAAACCCACCGGCACCTCGGCCAGCGCGCGCACGGCCTGCGCTTCGGTGGTGGCCACCGCTTCGGGCCGGGCCGCAGGTTGCAGGGCCTGGTCCAGCGGTTGCCCCACCAGCAGCGCCAGCGCGTTGACGTCCAGCTGGCGCAGGCGTTGCTGCTGGGCCAGCGTGGCACGCGCCGTGGCGGCCAGCGATTCGGCGGCGCGCAAGTCCAGCGCCGACGCCGCGCCGTGCTCGTGGCGCAGCCGGATCAGGCGCAAACCTTCCTCGCGGCTGGCCAGGGTCTGGCGCGTGAGTTCCAGCTGGGCCTCGTTGGCCTGCAAACTCAGCCACGTGCTGGCCACCGAGCCCACCAGACTGGTCTGCAGCGCCTTGCGCGTTTCCTCGCTGGCCAGAAACTGCGCCAGCGCCGCTTCCTTCAGGCTGGCGATACGGCCAAACAAGTCCGCCTCCCAGCCGCTGACCAGCAAGCCAGCGGTGTAGGTGGACTTGATCGGTTCGTCCTCGCCAGCCGTCTGGCGGCTGCCGGTGACGCCCGCGTTGACGGTGGGCCAGCGGTCGGCCTGGCGGATCTGGTACTGCGCGCGCGCCTGCTCAATCTGCAGCGCGGCCACGCGCAGATCGCGGTTGTTGACCAGTGCTTGCTCGATCAACGCTTTGAGGGTGAGTTCGCGCACAAAATCCTGCCACGCCAGCGGCTCGGTGGCGGCGGTGCCGTCGGCCGCCGGGGTGGCACTGGCTTGCACGGGCCAGGCGCTGGGCAGGGCCACCTCGGGGCGCTGGTAGGTGGGCAGCTGCGAGCAAGCGGCCAACCACGCCGAGGCGGCCAGCGCCGCACCCGTGCGCCAGCGGGGCCGGGCCCGCAGCGGGCCGGAGTCGGCGGCCACGTCAGCACCAACCGGGGAGAGTGAAATGGGGGTCATGTTGGCAGTTCCTCAGGCTTTGTCGTGCGGGTGCAAACCCAGGTGTTCGGCTTGCTGGTGGTGGACGGGCAGCTGGCGTGCGCTATCCTTGAACAAGGTGCGCACCACCACAAAAAACACTGGCACCAACACCACCGCCAGCACCGTGCCAGTGATCATGCCACCAATCACCCCCGTGCCAATGGCACGCTGACTGGCCGAACCTGCGCCAGAAGCCAGCGCCAGCGGCAACACCCCCAGCGTAAACGCCAGTGAGGTCATGATGATGGGGCGGAAACGCAAGTGCGCCGCCTCCAGCGCCGCTGCCACAATGCTCTTGCCCTCGGCCTGCAAGTCCTTGGCAAACTCGATGATCAAAATGGCGTTCTTGGCCGACAAACCGATGATGGTGATGAGCCCGACCTGGAAGTACACGTCGTTGGCGTAGTTGCGCAACCACGTGCCCAGCAGCACCCCCAGCACCCCCAGCGGCACCACCAAAATCACGGCAAACGGAATCGTCCAGCTCTCGTACAGCGCGGCCAAGCACAGGAACACCGCCAGAATGGCAAAAGCGTACACGATCATGGCCTGCGAACCGGCGAGTTTTTCTTCACGCGACTGGCCCGTCCACTCGTAACCTATGCCTTGCGGCAACTGGGCCACGATCTTCTCGATCTCGGCCATGGCCGCGCCGGTGCTGTAACCCGGCGCCGCACCACCGCTGATGCGCATCGACGAATAACCGTTGTAACGCACCGTCTGCATGGCACCGCTGATCCAGCGCGTGGTGGCAAACGCACCCAGTTGCACGGTCTGGCCCTTGCTGTTGAGCACATGCAGCTTGAGCACATCCTCGGGCTGCATGCGCGCCGGGGCATCGGCCTGCACCACCACGCGCTGCAAGCGGCCCGCGTTGGGGAAGTCGTTGATGTAGCTCGAACCCAGCGCGGTGGAGATCACACTGTTGATGGCGTCAAACCCCACGCCCAGGGCTTGGGCCTTGTCGCGGTCGATGTCGATTTGCAACTGCGGTGCGTCTTCCAGCCCGTCCGGGCGCACTTGGGCCAACACGGGGTTCTTGGACGCCATGCCCAACAGCTGGTTGCGTGCGGCCAGCAACGTCTCGCGGCCCAGCCCGGCGCGGTCTTGCAGGCGCAGGCTGAAGCCCGACGACGAGCCCAGCTCCGGAATCGGCGGCGGGCTGAGCGGGAAGATGAACGCATCGCGCACGCCCATCAGCGCGCCAAACGCCCGCCCGGCCACGGCTTCCGCCGACTGGCCGGGGCCGGTGCGTTCGCTCCAGTCCTTCAGCGTCACAAAAGCCAGACCGGCATTTTGCCCCTGGCCACTGAAGCTGAAGCCCAACACGCCCACCATGCTCTGCACCTCGGGCTGCTGGAGCATGAAGCCTTCCACCTGCTCCATCACGGCGCGGGTGCGCTCTTGCGTGGCGCCGGGCGGCAGCTGCACGTTCACCAGCAGGTTGCCCTGGTCCTCGTTGGGCAGGAAGGACGTAGGCAAGCGCATATACACCACACCCGCCACGCCGATGATGGCCACGTACACCAGCAGCGAACGGCCCGCGCGCGGCAACAGCTTGGCCAACCAGCCCTCGTAGCCCTTGGCGCTGCGGGCAAAGCTGCGGTTGAACCAGCCAAAGAAGCCGGACTTCTCGTGGTGGTGCCCGGCCTGCACCGGCTGCAGCAGCGTGGCGCACAACGCGGGCGTGAGCGACAGGGCAAAGAAGGCCGAGAACGCGATCGACACCCCCATCACCGCCGCAAACTGGCGGTAGATGTTGCCCACCGAACCGCTGAAGAACGCCAGCGGTACAAACACCGAGATCAGCACCACGGTGATGCCCACAATCGCACCCGAGATCTGCCCCATCGCCTTGCGCGTGGCCTCGCGCGGCGAGAGTCCTTCCTCGCTCATGATGCGCTCGACGTTTTCGACCACCACAATCGCGTCGTCCACCACAATGCCGATCACCAGCACCATGCCAAACATGGTCAGCACGTTGATGGAAAAGCCCAGCGCCAGCAGCGCGGCAAAGGTGCCCAGCAGCGCCACCGGCACCACAATGGTCGGAATCAGGGTGTAGCGCCAGTTCTGCAGGAACACGAACATCACCAGGAACACCAGCGCCACCGCCTCCACCAGCGTCTTGACGACCTGCTCGATGGAAATCTTGACAAAGCGCGAGCTGTCGTACGGAATCGTCCACTTCACGCCCTCGGGGAAGTAGCGTTCCAGCTCCTGCATCTTGGCGCGCACCGCGTCGGCAGCGGCCAGCGCGTTGCCACTGGGGGCCAGCTGCACGCCCATGCCGGCAGCGGGCTTGCCGTTAAGGCGCGCGCTGGTGGCGTAGAGCTGCCCGCCCAGCTCGATGCGGGCCACGTCCTTCAGGCGCACGGTGGAGCCGTCAGGGTTGGCGCGCAGCACAATGCGGCCAAACTGTTCCACGCTGGCCAGTTGGCCATCCACCACCACGGTGGCGGCAATGCTCTGCCCAGCCACGTTGGGCAGGCTGCCAATCTCACCCGCCGACACCTGCGCGTTTTGCGCGCGGATGGCGGCGTTCACGTCCGCCGCGCTCAGGTTGTAGCCCAGCAGCTTGGCCGGGTCGATCCAGACCCGCATGGCGCGCTCGCTGCCAAACAATTGCACTTGGCCGATACCGGCCACACGTTGCAGTTCAGGCACCACGTTGCGCGAGGCGTAGTCGCCCAGCGCCACAGGGTCCCAGGCCGGGTTGTCGGACGACAGCATGGCAAACAGCAAAAAGTTGCTGCGCGACTTGTCCACCCGCACGCCCTGCTGCGTCACCGCCGAGGGCAGGCGCGGCGCGGCGCGCGAGAGGCGGTTTTGCACGTCCACCTGCGCCAACTCCGGGTTGGTGCCAGTCTCGAAAGTCAACGTGAGCGTGCCCGTGCCGTTGGCTTGCGCCACCGACTCCATGTAGATCAGCCCCGGCGAGCCGTTCATCTCGCGCTCGATGACGGACAGCACACTGTCTTCCAGCGTCTGCGCCGCCGCGCCAGGGTAGGTGGCCGATACCACAATCGCGGGCGGGGCCACGGTGGGGTATTGCGCAATGGGCAACTGGGTGATAGACAGCGCGCCCAGCACCATCACGAACAGCGCCACCACCCACGCAAAAATGGGGCGCTCAATAAAGAACTTGGCCATGCTCAGTTCCCTTGCTTGGTGACGGAAGCGGCCTTGTCACCGGCAGGAGCTGCCTTGGCGTCTGCCGGAGCTGCGGCAGCAGCTGGCGCAGCTCCAGCCGCCTGCGGCTGCCACGGCACCGGCTTGACCACGGTGGCACCGCGCAGCTTCTGGAAGCCATCCACCATCACCTGCTCGCCAGCCTGGAGGCCATCCACCACAACCCACTGGCCGTTCTGCTGGCCCGTGATCTTGAGCGGACGCGGCGCAAACTTGCCATCGCTGGCCACCACCAGCGCGGTATCGCCCTGCGGCGTGCGCGTCACGGCCTGCTGCGGCAGCAAAATGGCGTTACTGGCCTGGGCCTGCTCCAGCTTGACCCGCACGTACAAGCCCGGCAACAGCCTGCCACCGGGGTTGGGCACCGCCGCGCGCAGCGTGACCTGGCCGCTGGTGCTGTCCACCGTCAGATCGGTGAACAGCAGCTTGCCGGGGTGCGGATGTTCGGTGCCATCTTCCAGCACCACCTTGATCTGGGCCGCGCCACCGCGCTTGAGCTGGCCCGATTCCAGCGAACGGCGCAGCTTGAGCGCCTCGCTGGCGGGCTGGGTAAAGTTGACGTACATTGGGTCGATTTGTTGCACCAGCGCCAGCGGGGTCGGTTCCCCTTGGCCCACCAGCGCACCTTCCGTCACCAGCGCGCGGCCTATGCGGCCTGCAATCGGTGCGGTCACGTTGGCGTAACCCCGGTTGATGGTGGCGGTCTGCACCGCCGCGCGGGCCAAGCCTACATCGGCCAGGGCCTGCTTGTGGGCGGCATCGGCGTTGGTAAATTCTTGTTGGCTGATGGCTTTGTCGGCCAACAACGGACGGTAACGCTCCAGCAAGGCGTGGGCTTGGGCCACATTGGCCTGGGCCTTGGCCAGTTGCGCCTGGGCACTGGCCAAAGCCGCGTCGTAAGGTGCGGCATCGATGCGGAACAAGGCCTGCCCCGCCTTCACATCGGCCCCTTCGTCAAACAAACGTTCTTGCAAGATGCCCGCCGCACGGGCGCGCACCTGCGCCACGCGCGAGGCCTCCAGCCGCCCTGGCAATTCATTGACCAGGCCCACGTCGCCCGGCTGCACCGTGACCACCCCCACCTGGGGCGGCGGCATGGCACCCCCGGGGCCAGCGGGCTGGTCGGCACCGCCACAGGCGGTCAAGGCCACAACGGCGGGCAAGGCCCACCACACACGCAGCGCCAGCGCACGCGGGCGCACGGCAGAATTGGAACGGTTCATAAATAGAGCGAGAAGAGAAAATGGCAGGCGCACGCCGATCGGGACGCAAGTCCCGTAATATACATACAATTGTGAATGTATGTCATACCTGAGGAGATTGTGTGGCCCGACGCACCAAAGCCGAAGCCTTGCAGACGCGGCACAAACTGCTCGACGCGGCGGAGGCCGTGTTCTTGCGCCAGGGGGTGTCGCGCACCTCGCTGGCCGACATTGCCACCGAGGCCGGGGCCACGCGCGGCGCCATCTACTGGCACTTCAAGGACAAGACCGACCTGTTTGACGCCATGATGGAGCGCGTGACGCTGCCGCTGGAAGAGGTGCTGCAGGCCGCCTCCAGCAGCGCCGCACAATCCAACGGCGAGGACAGCCTGCAGCGCATGTGCCAGCTGATGCGGGCCGCGCTGCACAAGACCGTGCACGACCCGCAGACGCGGCGTGTGTTCGAGATCGCCACCCACAAGGTGGAATACACGCCAGAACTGCAAGCGCTGGCGCAGCGGCGGCTGGCGGTGTTCCAGGGCATGGTGGCCGTGACCGAGCGGGCGTTGGGCCACGTGGCCGCAGCACGCCAGCGCCCGCTGCCCATGCCCGCACACGCGGCCGCGCTGGGCCTGCACATGCTGGTGGACGGGCTGATCAACCTGTGGCTGCTCGATCCACAGGGTTTTGATCTGGAAACCACGGGCGCGCAAGCCATAGAAAACTACCTGCGCGGCCTAGCCCGGATATTTCA
>NZ_NWBQ01000027.1 GCF_002837135.1 Macromonas bipunctata
GCGACAAGCTGGAAGGGCGCTGGTACCGCCAGCACGAGCTGGAACTGGCCAAGGCGCAGCGCGCCCGAAAGAAAAAGCGCGTCAAGGCGATCCACGCCAAGATCAAAAATCAGCGTAAAGACGCGCTGCACAAATTCAGCACCGAGATGGTGCGACAAAACGCCGCCATCTTCGTGGGCGACGTGGCCAGCGCCAAGCTGGTCAAGACCACCATGGCCAAAAGCACGTTGGACGCGGGCTGGGCCATGCTGAAAACCATGTTGGAACAAAAGAGCCATCAGGCCGGTGTGGTGTTCGAGGTCGTGAACGAAGCGTATTCAACCCAGACTTGCTCGTGCTGCGGGGTGATACCCGCCAGCAGTCCGAAAGGTAGGGCGGGTTTGCGAATAAGAGAATGGACGTGCAGCGAGTGCGGAGCGGTACACGACCGCGACGTAAACGCGGCCAAAAACATTCTCGCGGCGGGGCATCGCCGTCTGGCAGCAGGAATCCCCGCCCTTTAGGGCGGGGAGGATGTCAACTGACCTTGGGCGGTACGCACAAAATAGATGACTCGTGCGCCGCCACGCTTGCCCATGCCGGCGCGGTTCCAGCGCAGTTTGCGCAACGCTTTGGTGCCTGGAATCACATCGCCTGCGTTGGGGTTGTCCGCAACGAAACATACAAGCTCCGCCACCTCAGACTCGCTCCAGAAAGCACCGGCGGTGCGCTGGAAAGTGGGAGTTTCGATCACGGTGTACATGATTTATTGTACATCGTATAAATACCCTCACCCCCGCTCCAGCGCCTGCATGGCTTGGGTGATGGCGACGGTTTGCACGCTGACGGTGGTGACGCGGGCGAGCAGGTCGATGACTTTTTCTTTGTGGTCGGCGAAGCGGTAGGTGTTGAAGTGTTCGCGGATGGTGGGGTCTTTGGGTTTTTTCTCTTTGTACTGGTCGAGCACCCAGTCGATGGCACAACGGTTGCCGAGTTGGTAGGCCCACGCGCTGGGCGGGATGCCGCGCAAGGTGGTTTCGGTGTCGAGGGTGATGGTGCCCGCTGCCGGGTCGGATTTGAGCAGGGCTTTGGGGGCTTGGTTGGCCGCGCGGGCTTTGGTGTCGGGTACGTCGGCGCGGGTGAGGGCGTGGGGGGCTACGGTCTCGAAGCCGATGTGCAGGGCCATGAGTTGTGCGCCCCAGTGGGCCCAGCGCCAGAAGTCGGGGTAGAGGGGGATGCGCGGGAATTCGCGCTTGAGGTTTTGTGCGTATTTCTGGCGGTACACGGGGTCGTGCAGCACGGCGTAGCAGTAGTGGAAGATGGCTTCTTTGGTGATGGATTGGGCGGTGGCATCCGGGGCGCTGGCCGTGGCGGGGCTGTGGGCATCGGTTGGGGTGGCGGCATCGGCCTTTTTGCTGCGGCTGGGGCGGCGGGGTTGGGCTGGCGTGGTCGTGGGGCTGTTGCCGTTGCCGTGGTAGTGCTGGGTGAATTGTTCCAGTGCCCAGTCGGTGATGTTGTCGATTTTCTGCCCAAGTTCATAACGATACAAAGGCAGACACTGTGCAGGATCAAGGGAGTAGATTGCATAGTTTGGTAGTGCATCTCCTGCTAGGGCTGCAAAATTTAGACGATTGCCGGAAACAATAGAGATAAATTTGTTTTTATCGAGTTTCCCGGGAAATAAAGTGTCAAGCTGATAGGTCATTTCATTCAGTTGCTTGCTGTAATACAAGCATTGCTTGACAAACGGCCTATACAGGGAAGTTCGGATTCGGTCTTCGTTGAAAACATATTTAATTGATCTGCTCAAGTCATTTTTGACCGCACGAGACCACTTGATTTCATATGCCAGGCGATCCTCAAGACCGGTACGCTTTCGCATTTCACCCTGAAGTCTCAACCGCTCAGAGTTGTATTCCTCGATCAAATATTGAACCTTTGATGCCACACACTCGGAATCAAAGCTATAGACCCATTCGTCCCTTGCGGTCACAACTCCAAGAGAAAATTTCCGAAAAATTGCCTTCACGTCACGGTTGGATTTTGCTGCCTTGGTCTCCTTGCTGGCCAGCGGCAGCAGGGTGTCAAAGTCGTTGTCGGTCAGGTTCAGCCAGTTGGCGTTGGGGTCGGGCTGTATCTGCTCCAGTGCCAGCGTGCGCAGGGGCTGGCTGGCCAGCCAGGCCAGTTTGTCCTCGGCGGTTTCCAGCTCGGGGCGGCGTACGTACCACACACGGGCCGGGCCTGGCTCGTGCGCCGGGCGCTGGCGCTTGACCATGAAGCTGATGGCCACGCCTGTCTGGATGCCGAACACGTTGTGCCGGGTGCCGCTGAGTTTGGGGTTGGCGCGCACGTCGCCGCCCAAGTCCACCACGTAGATGTCGCTGAACTCCTGCGCCACGGTTTTGCGAAAGCCGTCGAAAGTGCGCGCGTCAACAAAGCTGCGGTTCGTCACAAAGGCCAAGATGCCGTTGTCGTCCAGCCGGTCGCTGGCCCAGCGGAAAAAGCGCGCGTACATGTCGTACAGCTTGGTTTTTTGCGCCGTGCTGTGGGCAATGTAGGTGTCTTTGATGCGGCGGTCGATGGCCCCGTATTCGCGGTTCTTGTTGTTGTCGTTCTCGTTGGCCTGGTTGGCGTTGTAGGGCGGGTTGCCAATGACGACGCTGATGCGCCGCGCGTTCTGGCGTTTGATGCGGGTCACGTTCTCGTCGCTCACGCTGCCAAACAGTTCGGCGGTGCCGCCTTTGCCAGCGGTGTGCAGGCCCACGTTGTCCAGCGTATCGACAAAGCACAGGTTGGGGAATTCGGTGTAGTCGCCGGTGATGGCGGCGTAGGTGGCCTCGATGTTGAGGTTGGCCACGTAGTAGGGCAGGATGTCCACCTCGTTGGCGTGCAGCTCGTGCGCGTACTTGTGCGCCAGTTTTTTGGGCTGGCCCCGGAAGTGCTCCAGCAGTTCGCAGATGTAGGTGCCCGTGCCGGTGGCGGGGTCGAGGATGTCCACGCCCTGGTCGATGAGGTGTTTGCCAAAGTGGCGCTCGCACAGCCAGTCGGTGCCCTCGATCATGAAGCGCACGATCTCGTTGGGCGTGTAGACCACGCCCAGCCGGTCGGCGGCCTTGGTGTTGTACACCTTGTAAAAGTTTTCGTAGATGACCTTGAGGAAAGTTTGCTTCTCGCTGTGGCTGCCAATTTGGGCCGCTGCGGCGCGGATGGCGGCGTAGTACGGCTCCAGCCCTTTGAGGGTTTTTTTCTTCAGCGCGCCGGTGAAGAAAGCGGCTTCCAGCTGGTACAGCTCGCGCGCCACGTTGTTGTGCTGGTGGAAGTCGCTGTCGTCAAACACCTTGGCAAAAATTTCTTCGGTCAGGATGTGCTGGATCAGCATCTCGCGCACGTTGTCGGCGGTCAGCGTGGGGTTGATGGCCTCTTGCGCCTGCGCCAAAAACGCGCTGGCGGCGCTGCGGAAGCTGGCGTTGTCGCGGTACTGGGTGTCGATCATCTCCAGCAGGGCTTGCAGCACGGTGGGCAGGTCGGTCTTGAACTGTTCCACCGCCGTGCGAAAGCTCGCAATCTCGGGCCGCTCGAACGCAAAAAACCGCTTCAGCAGCTGGGCCAGCGCGGTGGTGTCGGTCATGTCGCAGCGCAGCGCCTCGTGCTGGTTTTGCCACAGCACGGCGGTGCGGTCATCGCTGAAGATGATGTTGTCCTGCGGGTAGCCTCTTTTGAATTTGTCGCTGATTTCCTTGTCCAGATCGTCCTTTGCGTCTTTGGCCTCCCAATAACCCAGCGGCATGCGCAGTGCGTGCATCAGCACACCGTCCACGTTGATGTGGGTGTTGAAGGTGGTTTTGAGCGGGTATTCGGCCAAAAACAGCAGGTCTTGCTGCTTGCCCCATTGCTTGAGCAAGTCCTTGAAGGCCTCGCGCAAGATGGTTTCGCGCTGGCTGCCACTCACTTTTTTGATGAGATCGAGCTGGTTAAGGTAGTCGTGAATGAGGAGTTGGCTCATGGTGCTGGTGAAAGTAATTTGGTGCAACTGTTGCACATATTAAAATGCTGGGGATGCCGACCCTGTACCGTTTTCCGAATGGCAAAATCGAAATCCGCACCCGAGACCATTTGCCGCCGCACGTGCATGTGTTGCTCAACGATGGGCGCGAGGTGCTGGTGCATTTGGCCGATGGCCAACTGGTGATGCGCCAGCGGGTGCGGCGTGCCGAACTGGCCGAGGCACTGGCCTGGATTGCGGCGCGCAGGGCAGAATTGGTTGAAATGTTTGAGGAGTTGCAGCGATGACAGCGAACCCTTTGCGCTTGCAGCAGGTAACGGCGCTGCCGGGCCAGAAGTTGCACCTGGTGTTTGCCGACGGCTGGTCTGCCGAGGTGGACTTGTCGGGCTGGATTGCCGAGACCCATGCCTTGCAGCCGCTGGCCGACCCGGTGCTGTTTGCACAGCCCCGCGTGAGCGAATGGGGCACGGGCGTGGAGTGGATACCCGACACGCTGGACTTGGGCGCGGACAACCTGCGCCATCTGGCCGTGGAGCAAGCCGGGGGCATAGGCCACGAGCGGCTGTGCCACTGGATGCACGCTTGCGGCCTGACCCAGCAGCAAGCCGCCGACGCGGTGGGGATTTCGCGCCGCATGCTGAATTACTACCTGAGCGCGGCCAGACCGATCCCCAAGACGGTTTGGTTGGCCTGCGTGGGCTGGCAGGCCGAGCGGGCACAGCATAGGGCGCAAGCGCGCACCGTCCGCAGGCGTGGTGCTGCAACGCATGGCACAGGCACGCCCTTGCACGCCTGATCGCGTCAGGTGGGGTCATACCAGCCCCATTTCCGCCATCGAGCGGCAGCCGTTGGCGGTGACGATGATGTGGTCGAGCACGCGCACGTCCAGCAGTTGCAGCGCACCCTTGAGGGTTTGGGTCAAGGACTGGTCGGCGTTGGACGGGGTGGTGTTGCCGCTGGGGTGGTTGTGGGCCAGGATGACGGCAGCGGCGTGGTGATGCAAGGCGCGCAGGGCCACTTCACGCGGGTACACACTGGTCTGCGACAGCGTGCCTCTGAACATCTCCTCCAGCGCCAGCAATTGGTGCTGGCTGTCCAGAAACACCACGGCAAACACCTCGTGTTTCTTGTGGCCCAGGTGCAGTTGCAGGTAGTTTTTGACCGATTCCGGGTTGTCGAACACGGGTTTCTGTTTGAGTTCCTGCGCCAGCGCGCGGCGGGCCAGTTCCACCACCGCCATCAACTCGGCGCGTTTGGCGGGCCCCAGTCCCTTGACGTGCTTGAGCGCCTCGGCACCGCTGTGCAGCAGTCCGGCAATGCCGCCAAAGTCGTCCACCAGCTCTTGTGCCAGTTGCAGCACGTTCTTGCCTTGGGTGCCGGTGCGCAGCAGCAGGGCCAGCAGTTCCGCATCGCTCAGGGCGGCGGGGCCGCGTTGCAGCAGTTTCTCGCGCGGCAGGCTGTCGGCGGGCATGCCTTTCAGGGGTATGTGCGGTGTGGGCATGGTGCGGGGGCTCCCTTTTCTACAATAGCGGCATGTTTGACGGTGCGCGGGCGCGCTGGTGGCCAGGTCGGCATCGGTGCGGCCCGGCGCATTTGACATTTTTACCACGAACAACTGCAATGGCCCGCTATGCCCCACATTGAACCCGGTTCTTTTTTGACCCTGCATTACCGCCTCTCGGGGCCGGACGGGCGCGACTTCATCAACACGTTCGAGGCCCAGCCCGCCACGCTCAGCATCGGGGGCGGCGAGCTGTCGCCGGGCATCGAGCAGCGCCTGCTGGGGCTGGAAGAAGGCACGCACACCACCATCGAGCTGGCCCCCGGCGAGGCCTTTGGCGAACGCCAGCCCGAGATGGTGCAGTGGGTGGCGCGCAAGCTCATGAACCAGTTGGGCGACCCGATGGAGCAATACGTGCCGGGCGATGTGGTGCAGTTCCCCACCCCCGACGGGCTGGGCAGCTACGCCGGTGCGGTGCGCGAGGTGCGTGCCGATGGGGCCATCCTGTTCGACTTCAACCACCCGCTGGCGGGACAGCCGGTGCGGTTTGAAGTGCAAATCATTGGGGTGCTGTGAGATGAGCGCCGCTGTGCAAGAGGTGCTGCTGGCCGAACCGCGTGGCTTTTGCGCCGGGGTGGACCGCGCCATCGATATTGTGGAGCAGGCTCTGCTCAAATTTGGCGCACCCATCTACGTGCGGCACGAAATTGTCCACAACACCCACGTGGTCAACGACCTCAAAAATCGGGGCGCGATTTTCATCGAGGAGCTGGACGATGTGCCCGCCGGGGCCACGCTGGTGTTCAGCGCCCACGGGGTGAGCCAGGCCGTGCAGCAGGAAGCGCGTGCGCGTGGCTTTCGCATCTTTGATGCCACTTGCCCGCTGGTGACCAAGGTGCATGTGGAAGTGGCCAAGCTGCACAAAGAAGGCTACGAATTCATCATGATCGGCCACAAAGGCCACCCCGAGGTGGAAGGCACCATGGGCCAGCTCGACAGCGGTATCCACCTGGTGGAAGACGTGGCCGATGTGGCCCGCGTCCAGCCCAGCCAGACCGACAAGCTGGCCGTGGTGACGCAAACCACGTTGAGCGTGGACGATGCCGCTGCCATCACCGCTGCCGTCAAGGCGCGCTTTCCGCACATCCGCAGCCCCAAGCAGCAAGACATCTGCTACGCCACCCAGAACCGCCAAGATGCGGTCAAGGTGTTGGCCGCTCAGGTGGATGCCGTGGTGGTGGTGGGCAGCCCCACCAGCTCCAACACCAACCGCCTGCGCGAACTGGCCACCCGCTTGGGTGTGCCCGCCTACATGGTGGACGACGCTTCGGAATTGCAAGACGCTTGGTTCGATGGCCGCCCACGCGTGGGCGTGACCGCCGGCGCATCGGCCCCCGAAGCCTTGGTGCAGGGCGTGGTACAACGCCTCAAGGCGCTGGGCGCGGTGTCGGTGCGCACGTTGGATGGCGTGAAGGAAACCACCCAGTTCCCGCTGCCCAAGGGCCTCAAGCTCGACGCCGCCGCAGGCTGAGCCCTCGCTTCCCATTTTTTATTCCATTCCTGTTTCTATTTTTATGCTCGACATCACCCTGCTGCGCAAAGACCTCGACGCCGTGGTCGCCCGCCTCAACACCCGCAAGCACCCACAAGCCTTTTTGAACGTGCCCGCCTTCCAGGCGCTGGAGGCCGAGCGCAAGGCGATCCAGGTGCGCACCGAAGAGCTGCAGGCGCAGCGCAACAGCCTGTCCAAACAGATCGGCATGCTCAAAAGCAAGGGCCAGAACGCCGAAGCCGCCGCCGTGATGGCCGATGTGACGCTGGCCAAGGCCGAGCTGGAAACTTCGGCCACCCGGCTGGAGCAAATCCAGACCGAACTGCAAGCCCTGCTGCTGGCGGTGCCCAACCTGCCGCACGACAGCGTACCGGTGGGGGCGGACGAAACCGGTAACATTGAGGTGCGCCGCTGGAGCCCGCAAGTCGGCCTGGGCGGCAGTCCCGCCGAGCTGGGTTTTGAACCGAAAGACCACGTGGCCTTGGCCGAACCGTTGGGGCTGGACTTCGAGACCGCCACCAAGCTCAGCGGCGCGCGCTTTGTGGTGATGAAAGGCCGCATCGCGCGCCTGCACCGCGCGCTGGCCCAGTTCATGCTCGATACCCAAACCCAAGAGCACGGCTACACCGAATGCTATGTGCCCTACGTCGTCAACGCCGACAGCTTGCGCGGCACCGGCCAGCTGCCCAAGTTCGAGGCCGACCTGTTTGCCGCCAACAAGGGCGGGCAGGACGCCGAACCCGTGCCCGACACGCAGGCGCTGTACCTCATTCCGACCAGCGAGGTGCCGCTGACCAACTTTGTGCGCGACGAGATCGTGGCCGAGGCCGCGTTGCCGATCAAACTCACCGCGCACACACCGTGCTTCCGCTCCGAGGCCGGTTCTGCCGGGCGCGACACGCGCGGCCTGATCCGCCAGCACCAGTTCGACAAGGTGGAAATGGTGCAGATCGTCCACCCCGACACCAGTTACGCCGCGCTGGAGGAAATGACCGGCCACGCCGAGGCCATCCTGCAAAAGCTGGGCCTGCCCTACCGCGTGGTGGCGCTGTGCAGCGGTGACATGGGCTTTGGCGCCAGCAAGACCTACGATTTGGAAGTGTGGCTGCCCGCGCAGAACACCTTCCGCGAAATCAGCTCGGTGAGCAACTGCGAGGCCTTCCAGGCGCGCCGCCTGCAAGCCCGCTTCAAGAACGCGCAGGGCAAGAACGAGCTGGTACACACCCTCAACGGCTCAGGCCTGGCGGTGGGCCGCACCCTGGTGGCGGTGCTGGAGAACTACCAGAACGCCGATGGCAGCGTCACCGTGCCCGAGGTGCTGCGCCCCTACCTGGGCGGCGCCGAACGGCTGTAAACGGCCCCATTTATGACCGACTGGATGCGCTGGCTGGCAGGTGATGTTGCATGGGCGCTGTGGGCGTTGGTGCTGGTGGTGTTGCCATTGGCCGTGCAGGGCTGGCGCTGGCGCCGCCGCGGGCAGGCCGCCGCGCAGCGCGTGGCCGAGCTGGAGCAGCATGCGCAGGCGCTGGAGCACAGCCAGCAGGACTACTGGCACCTGACGCACAACCTGCCCGGCGTGCTGCTGCGCGTGGAGGCCAGCGCGCCGTGGCGCGTGCTGCAGGTCAACCACCAGCTGCAGGCCCTGACCGGCTACACCGAGGCCGACGTGCTGCACCAGCCGCTGTTCGACAGCGCGCTGGCCCCGGCGGTGGTGGCCGATGCCGATCGCCTGCGCCAGACGCTCGAAGCCCTGTCGTGCCAGCAGCCCACCGCGCCCGAGCTGGATGGGCGCTTGCGCCATCGCAACGGCGCCATCCGCTGGATGCAGCTGCACGCCTACCTGCAATGCAGCGCCAGTGGCACGCCCGAGTACATCAACGCGCTGCTGTTCGACATCACCAGCCGCAAGCTGGCCGAGGCCGACCTGCACCAGGCACAGGCCATCATCCAGGGCAGCGACGACGCCATCGTCAGCAAGACCGTGGACGGCATCATCACCAGCTGGAACCAGGGCGCCGAGCGCATCTTTGGCTACAGCGCGCAGGAGGCCATCGGCCAGCCCATGCTGATGCTGTTCCCCGAGGACCGCCTGGCCGAGGAGCGCGCCATCCTGGACCGCATCCGCCAGCAGCACAAGGTGCCCAGCTTCGAGACCGTGCGCCGCTGCAAGGACGGCCGGCTGATCGACATCTCGGTCACGCTGTCGCCGATCCTGGACGCGCAGGGCGAGGTGGTGGGCGCGTCCAAGATCGCGCGCGACATCAGCGAGCGCAAGCGCAACCACGAGCTGCAGGTGGCCAAGGACCGCGCCGAGCAGGCGGCGGCCGCGCGCTCGGCCTTCCTGGCCAACATGAGCCACGAGCTGCGCACGCCCATGAATTCGGTGCTGGGCTTTACGCACCTGCTGCTGGACACGCCGCTGAGCGATGAGCAGCGCAAGTACCTCAACACCGTGCACAGCTCGGCCTCGTCGCTGCTGCGCCTGCTCAACGACATCCTGGACTCGGCCAAGCTCGACAAGGGCGCGCTGGAGCTGGAGCTGGCGGACTTCGATTTGCTGGCGCTGCTGCGCGAGCTGGAGGACTCCTACGCCCTGACCGCGCGCCAGAAGGGCGTGGCCTTCAAGGTGCAGTGCGCGCCCGAGGTCAAGGCCCACTACCGGGGCGACAGCCTGCGCGTGCGCCAGGTGCTGACCAACCTGCTGGGCAACGCCGTCAAGTTCACCGAGCGCGGCGAGGTCGAACTCACCGTGGCCGAAGAAGGCCAGGGCCCGCAGCAGCGCATGCACTTCAGCGTCAAGGACACCGGCATCGGCATGACGCCCGAGCAGTTGCGCCGCATCTTCGATCCCTTCACGCAGGCCGACGCCTCCATGAGCCGCCGCTTTGGCGGCACCGGGCTGGGCACCACCATCAGCAAGCAGCTGGTGGACTTGATGGGCGGGCGCATCTGGGTGGAAAGCGAGCCCGGGCGCGGCAGCGTGTTCCACGTGCTGCTGCCGCTGGCCGACGCCGTCCACCAGGGTGGTGCCGCACCCGAGCAGGCCGAGGACGTGGCACTGCCGCCGCTGCGCCTGCTGCTGGTGGACGACGTGGCGCTCAACCTGCAGCTGCTGGCGCTGTTGATGAAGAAGGAAGGCCACACCGTCACCACCGTCAACAACGGCGAGGCGGCGGTGTACCAGGCCACGCACCAGCCGTTCGACCTGGTGCTGATGGACGTGCAGATGCCGGGCATGACCGGGCTGGAGGCCACGCAGCACATCCGCCACTTCGAGGTCACGCACACACACCCCGCGCTGCCCATCATCGCGCTGACGGCCAGCGTGCTGCTCTCGGACCGCCAGGCGGCGCAGCAGGCCGGCATGGACGGCTTTGCCACCAAGCCCATTGAGCTCAAGCAGCTCAAGGCCGAGATGGCGCGCGTGCTGGGCGTGCAGCCTGGCACCACGGCGCAGGCGGTGGTGCCGCTCACGCCGGTCTGGATCGACGAGACTGCGGGCGTGGAGCGGTGGTCGGGCAGCAGCAGCGCCTGGCGCGAAGCCCTGACCCACCTCTACCACCACCTGCCCGCGCAGGTCGAGCGCATTGTGCAAGGCGTGCGCGATCACAACCCGGACACTGAGGTCTGGATCCACCAGCTGCGCGGCTCGGCCTCGGCGCTGGCGCTGACGGCGCTGGTGCAGGTGCTGGAGCGGTTGGAAAAAGCCTGGCGCAACACCGGCCCCACCAACGTGGTGTCGGCGGTGATGGCGCAGTTCGAGATCGTGGTGGCCCGCACCCTGGCCGCCATGCAGGTTCACGTGGCCCCACCCGTCTTGCCCCCGCCCGACATGGCCCCCGCCCGCTGCGACCTGCCCCAGGTGCTGGCCCTGGCCGCCACTGTGCGCCAGCAGCTGCAGGCCGGCGAATGTGCCCCCGCCACGGTGGAGGCGCTGCAGCGGGCACTGGGCGGCGTGGCCACCCCCTTGCTGTGGCAACCGTTTTACCAGGCGGTGCTCGCCTTTGACTTTGAGCAGGCCCAGGGCGCGCTGGACGCGCTGCTGGCGCGCTGCCCCCAGGCCGGCACGCCCCCCCTTGACCCTTCCGAGCGCACCCCATGAGCGACGACACCCCTGCCGACAACCGTCCCCGCCTGCTGCTGGTGGACGACGAGCCCATCAACCTGATGCTGCTGCGCCACCTGCTGCAGCAAGACTACCGGCTGGCCTTTGCCAAGGACGGCACACGCGCGCTGGAGCTGGCGCGCCAGCAGCCGCCCGACCTGATCCTGCTCGACGTCATCATGCCCGGCATGAGCGGCTACGACACCTGCCGCGCGCTCAAGGCCCAGCCCGAGACCGCGCGCGTGCCGGTGATCTTCATTACCTCCGCCGACGACCCCAGCGACGAGGCCACCGGCTTTGCCGCCGGCGCGGTGGACTTTATCAACCGCCCGTTTGCGGCCTCGGTGGTGCGCTCGCGCATCGTGACGCACCTGGCGCTGGTGCGCGCCGACAAGCTGCGCCTGGTACACCAGCAGGTGGTGCGCTGCCTGGGCATTGCCGCCGAGTACAAGGACAACGAAAGCGGGCTGCACATCATCCGTGTCAGCCAGTACGCGCGCCTCCTGGCCGAGGCGCTGGGCTGGTCGGACGAGCGGGTGGAGGACCTGATGAGTGCGGTACCGCTGCACGACGTGGGCAAGATCGGCATTCCCGACGTGATTCTGCAAAAGCCGGGCCGACTCAGCGCCGACGAGATGGCCGTGATGCAGCAGCACGCCGAGATTGGCGCGCGCATCATCGGCCAGCACCAGGACGGCATGCTGGCCATGGCGGCGCGCATTGCGCTGTCGCACCACGAGAAATGGGACGGCACCGGCTACCCGCTGCGCCTGCGCGGCGAGGCGATCCCGATCGAGGCCCGCATCGTGGCGGTGTGTGACGTGTTCGATGCCCTGACCAGCGACCGCCCCTACAAGCGCGCCTGGAGCGTGGACGATGCGCTGGCCTTCCTCCAGCGCGAGGCGGGCGCGCACTTCGACCCGGCGCTGGTGCCGCTGTTCGTGCAGCGCGCCGATGAGGTGCGCAAGGTCTACCGGCGCTGGAGCGAGGATATCTCAGATATCCAGGCCACCATGCCCGCGTTCGATATCTGAGCCTGCCGTCTGGGCGCCGTAGTGCGCCAGCACCGGCGCCAGCAAGGCGGCGGTCTCGCCCGCCAGCGCGGGCAGGGTGGGCGCGTGGTCGATCAGCGTCAGCAGCGTGCCCAGCTGTGGCGTCACGGTGCCCAGGAACACCGCGCGCCCGTCCACCGCCAGCAGCAGGGTCGGAAAGTTCTCCACGTCCAGCGCATCCAGCCACTCGGCCTCGTCTTCCACGTCGAGCCAGCCCAGGCGCACCCCGGGCCGTTCGCGCTGCGCCTGCGCCAGCAGCGGGGCAAAGTCGCGGCACACGCCACACCACGCCGCGCACAGGCACCAGACCTGCACGCCGGTCGTCATGCCGGCAGCCCCGCCGGCAGCGCGGCCGACAGCGTGGGCGCCACGGGTGGGGTGTCCATGCCGCGCAGGCTCACACCGCCCGACTGGCGCAGGTTGCGGTCGCCCAGCACGGGCTTGTTGTAGGCCGTGCCCAGCAGCTGGCGCAGCGGCTGCAGCCTGGCTTCGAGCGCGTCGGCGTTGGCAATCTTGCTGCGGTAGCGCTTGAGCACCAGCCACGCGGTCTCGATCACCTTGTTGTTGAAGCTGGCCGAGCCTTGCGCCAGCAGGTCCTCCACCGTGCGTTGTGCGTCGCCGGTCAGGCTGGGCGCCAGCGCGGCCTCGATCAGGCGCAGCACCTCCAGGTTGCAGCGTTCCAGGATCTCGCAGTAGCCCTCGTGGCGGCGCGCTGCGCCTTCCAGCAGTTCGGCCATGGCCTTGGAGGTGGCAAAGCGCAGCCCCAGCGCGTGTACCGTGTCCTCGGCGCGCGGCACCATGACGCGTCGTTCCCACAGCAGCACCAGCACGGTGAGCAGGTTGCACGCGGCCTCGAAGTCGAAGTCGGGCTGCGAGATGGCCTGCAGCAGCGGCGCCAGCGCGGCCACGGCCTCGTGCACGTCGTCGTTGAGCAGCCAGTCCAGCACCGTCAGCACCTCGGCCATGCGGCGCAGCCGCACCGACTCGGGGTTGCGCAGCGCCATGCGGCGCAGCTCGAGCTGGCAGGCGGCAAACTGGCGCTTGTCCTGTGCCTCGAAGCGCAGCATGCCCAGCAGTGTGAGCGACTGGCCGTCGAACATCTTGGAGCCCAGCCCCAGGCGCACCGTGCGCTCCAGCAGCTGGGTGGTGGTGTCCTGCTCGCCCCGGTAGAACGCCAGCATGCCCTGGCGCTGCAGGCGGCTGATGGAGGCGGGCGTGAGCTGGGTGGCGGTGCGGTAGGCGTTCAAGGCCTCGTCAAAGCGGCCCAGCTCCATCAGGGTGCGGCCCAGGATGTCAAAGCCATCGGCGTAGCCGGGTTCGTCCTGGGTCAGGCCCTCCAGCACCGGCAGCGCCTGGTGCGGCAGGCCCATCTCCAGCTGCACGCGGGCGATGCCCAGCCGCGCCCACGGTTGCGGGTTGGCCTGCACCACCGCCTCGTACAGGCGCTGGGCCTGGTCAAAGTGCGTCAGGCGCAGCAGCAGCTCGGCGCCCACGCGCGCGGCGTACATCCAGTAGTCGTTGCGCTGCTTAAAGTGCTGCAGGCACAGCCGCGCCGCGTACGGAAAATCCTGCGCCTCGATGGCCTCGTAGATGTCCTGCATCGCCAGCTTGCGCAGCTTGGCGGCGGCAATGCGCTCGGCCAGCCGCGCGGTGGTGAAGGGCTTGAGTAAATAGCCGTCCAGCGCCGACTCGGCGGCCTCTGCCACCTTGGAGTAGCGCGCCTCGGCCGTCACCATCAAAAAGATGGTGGCAAACGGCAGCAGACCGCCCCGGCGCAGGTCGTCGAGCAAGTCCTGCCCGGTGCTGGACTCCTGCGGGAAGAAGTGGTCGCAGATGACGATGTCGTAGGTGCGGCCTTCCAGGTACTTGCGCGCGTCGCTGATGCGAAACGCCGGCTGGATGTCCTTCACCCGCAGGTCGCGCAACTGCGTCACGATGATGGAGCGGGTGGTGGTGTTGGAGTCCACCACCAGCGCGGAGGAGCCGCTGAGATCGACGGGAAGGAGGGTGGAAGATTGGCTCATGCGTGCCGCAGAAGTGGTGCACGCGCGCGGGCGTGCGGAAAATCGAACAATGAGGCGCTGAAGGTTGCAAGCTGAAGTTTATGCCAAAAGCGAAAAAGCGCCCCATGCGGGGCGCCTTTTGCTGGCACGTGCGGTGCCTGGGCCGACGGGCGGCGGTGTGGCGGTTTAGCGCGCGGCGGCGGCCTCGGCCACGGCCAGCGCGGTCATGTTGAGCACGCGGCGCACGGTGGCGGCCGGGGTCAGGATGTGCGCGGTCTGGGCCGCACCCATCAGGATCGGGCCCACCGTCACGCCACCGCTGGTGGTGGTCTTGAGCACGTTGTAGAGAATGTTGGCCGAATCCAGGTTCGGGCACACCAGCAGGTTGGCCGAGCCGCTCAGAGTCGAGTCGGCCAGGTAGGTGCTGCGAATCTCGGGTTGCAGCGCGGCATCACCGTGCAGCTCGCCGTCGCACTCGATCTCGGGGTGCGCGGCCACGAACAGGTCGCGTGCCTCGCGCATCTTCCTGGCCGACGGGCGGCGCGACGAGCCATAGCTCGAATGCGACAGGAACGCCACCTTGGCCGGCAGGCCAAAGCGCTGCATCTCCTGCACGCTCATCCACGCGATTTCGGCCAGCTCCTCGGCGCTGGGGTTTTCATTCACGTAGGTGTCGGTGATGAACAGCGGGCCGTTGTTGGTCATCAGTGCGTTGAGGGCGCCGAAGTTGTTGGCGCCCGCCTTTTTGCCGATGATGCTCTCGATGCGCTCCAGGTGCGTCATGTAGTCGCCGCTGAGGCCGCAGACCATGGCGTCGGCGTCGCCCAGGCGCACCATCAGCGCGGCGATGATGGTGTTGGAGCGGCGCACGGCGGCCTTGGCCACGGCCGGGGTCACGCCGTCGCGCGCCATCAGGCGGTGGTATTCCTCCCAGTACTGGCGGAAGCGCGGGTCTTCCTCGGGGTTGACGTTTTGCACGTCCAGGCCCAGGCGCATGCGCAGGCCGGCCTTCTCGATGCGGGTGGCGATCACGGCGGGGCGGCCCACCAGGATCGGCGCGGCCAGGCCGTCGTCGATGGCGATCTGGGCCGCACGCAGCGCGCGCTCGTCCTCGCCGTCGGCGTAGGCCACGCGCTTCTTGTCGGCGGCAATGGCCTTGGCGGCGTTGAACACCGGGCGCATCAAAATGCCGGTCTGGTAGATGAAGCGGCCCAGGCTCTCCTTGTAGGCGGCCATGTCCTGGATCGGGCGCGTGGCGACGCCAGAATCGGCGGCGGCCTGCGCCACGGCGGGCGCAATTTTGAGGATCAGGCGCGAGTCAAACGGTTTGGGAATCAGGTACTCGGGGCCAAACACCAGTTCCTGGCCCGCGTAGGCGGCGGCCACTTCGTCGCTGATCTCGCTCTTGGCCAGGTCGGCAATCTGGCGCACGCAGGCCAGCTTCATTTCCTCGGTGATCTTGGTGGCGCCGCAGTCCAGTGCGCCACGGAAGATGTACGGGAAGCACAGCACGTTGTTGACCTGGTTCGGGTAGTCCGAGCGGCCCGTGGCGATGATGCAGTCCGGGCGTGCGGCCTTGGCCACCTCGGGGCGGATTTCCGGCTCCGGGTTGGCCAGCGCCAGGATGATGGGCTTGTCGGCCATGGACTTGACCATGTCGGCATCAACCACGCCCGGGGCCGAGCAGCCCATGAACACGTCGCAGCCCGCCATGGCGTCGGCCAAGGTGCGTTTGTCGGTGTCGCGGCAGAAGCGTTGCTTGGAGGCGTCGAGCTTGCCCGCCAGCGCGTCGGCGCGCTGGCTGTGGATCACGCCCTTGGAGTCGCACACCAGAATGTTTTCGACCTTCACGCCCAAACCGACCATCACGTCCAGGCAGGCAATGGCGGCAGCGCCGGCGCCGGAGACCGCCATCTTGATCTGGCCGATGTCCTTGCCCACCAGCTCCAGGCCGTTGAGCAGCGCGGCGCTGGAGATGATGGCGGTGCCATGCTGGTCATCGTGGAACACCGGAATGTTCATGCGCTCCTTGAGCTTCTTCTCGATGTAGAAGCACTCGGGGGCCTTGATGTCTTCCAGGTTGATGCCGCCCAGCGTGGGTTCCATCGCGGCAATGATGTCCACCAGCTTGTCGGGGTCGTTCTCGGCCAGCTCGATGTCGAACACGTCGATGCCGGCGAACTTCTTGAACAGGCAGCCCTTGCCCTCCATCACCGGCTTGGACGCCAGCGGGCCGATGTCGCCCAGGCCCAGCACGGCGGTGCCGTTGGTGATGACGGCCACCAGGTTGCCGCGGCTGGTGTATTCGGCGGCCAGGGTCGGATCGGCTTCAATGGCCAGGCACGGGAAGGCGACGCCGGGGGAATAAGCCAGGCTCAAATCGCGCTGGTTGGACAGCGGCTTGGTCGGGTTGACCGAAATCTTGCCCTTGGAGGGGGAGCGGTGGTACTCCAGCGCAGCGTCTTTGAGGGCTTGTTCAGCGGGGGTCATGTGGAGGTCTCTCAGTGTTGTGTTGTACCGTGGTGCGGTGGGATGGGCACAAAGCTTGCCCCAACCTGACAACAGTGTAACGGTTGGTGTCGATACAATCGTGTCAAACGCCACAATCTTGTGGCGAGCAGGGGAATTTACATGCAAAAACGCTGGTGTGTGGCGGCCATGGTGTTGGGTTTGTCGCTGTCGGCTTGGGCGCAAACCGTCAAGGTGGAGCAACCTTGGGTGCGGGCCACGGTGCCGCAACAGCGCGCCACAGGCGCTTTCATGCAGCTCACGGCCAGCGCCGACTCGCGCCTGGTGGCGGCGCAGTCGCCCGTGGCGGGTGTGGTGGAAATCCACGAGATGGCGATGGAGCGCGACGTGATGAAGATGCGCGCCGTTCCGGGCCTGCCACTGCCCGCCGGCCAGGCCGTGGCCCTGCAGCCCGGTGGCTACCACGTGATGCTGATGGATCTGAAAACCCAGGTCAAGCCCGGCGTGCCGGTGCCGCTGACGCTGGTGTTCGAGCACGCCAACGGCACCCGCGAGACGCTGGAACTGCAGGCCGAGGCCCGCGCCATGAACCCGCGCGCCCCGGGCAGCGGCCCCATGCCGCACGGGCAGGGTGGCCGCATGGCCATGCCGCACTGATAGCTTGATTTCCCGGCAGGCCCTCCACATGTTGCCGCTGCAGCGCACCGTGGCCCGGCGCGCCACCCGTTGGTGGGTGGTGTGGGCGCTGCTGTGGGTCACGGCACTGGTGCCCGCGCTGGGGCCAGTCTGGGCCCAGGCTCAACTGCAGAATCTGCCACCCGGGCTGCAGGTGTGTACCGCCACGGGCATGGTGTGGGTGCAAGACGCCAGCGCCATTGCCAACGCCGATCTGCAGGACGACGCTCCTGCGGCCGCGATGGATATGGAATGTCCGTGGTGCCAGTCCCATACCGGGGCGGCACCGTTGCCCGCGCCCGCCGATGCTGGCTTTGTGGCCAGCGTGCGCCGCAGCACCTGGCCGCCGCAATACGACCGACCCGCTCCTGTGGCTTGGGTGTGGCGGTCGGCTTGGACGCGCGGCCCGCCTGCGCTGGCCTGATACCCGCCTGTTGCCCCCGCAGCGGCACGTTGTGTGCCCGCAGCGGCTTGGCGCAAGCGTGTGGTTTTTCCTTGGATTGAAGCAGTGGTTGCGGGTGGATGGCCCGTCGTCGTGTACGTGCCTATGGACGTGTGTGCGTGGCGGTGCCCAACCCGGGCCGGTGATGGTGGTATTGACGTGCCCCTCGCTGTTGGCAGCGGGTGCGCTGGCGCATGTTTGAAAGAAATGGTTGATCGTATGTTGTTCCGTGGTTCATTGGGGCGGGTTTCGGCGCGCCGCCATTCGGTGTGGGGTGTGGCGTTGGGGTCGATGCTGGTGCCGTGGTCTGGGGTGTCCGCGTGGGCCAGCGAGGTGGATGGGGCCGCGTTGCCCGAAGTGACGGTACGGGCCACCGCGCCCGCCGCATTGCCACGGCCCACCGTGGTGCAGGATGCCGTGTGGCTGCAAACGCGCCGCACCGCCACCAGCGACACGGCCAGTTTGTTGCAGGACGCGCCGGGCGTGGCGCTGTACGGTGCGGGTGGTGTGTCGGGCTTGCCGGTGGTGCGTGGGCTGGCCGACGACCGGGTGCGCGTGCAGGTGGATGGCATGGACTTGATCTCGGCCTGCGGCAACCACATGAACCCGCCGCTGTCCTATATCGACCCGCAACACGTGGGGCGGGTGCAACTGTTCACCCGCATCGCGCCGGTCAGTGCCGGGGGCGATGGTCTGGGCGCGGCGGTGCAGGTGGATTCGGCCCCAGTGGTGTTTGCCGAGTCTGGTCAAGCACCGCTGGTGCAGGGTGAACTGGGCGCTTTTTACCGCAGCAATGGCAACGCGCACGGCGGCCATGCGTCGGCCACTTGGGCCAACGAGCATGTGAGCGTGAACTACCGCGCCGCCAGTGCGCAGTCTGGCAATTACCATGCCGCCGAAGGCTTCAAGCCCGCTGGGCTTGCGGCGGCGGGGCGCGGTGTGCTGGGGGCGGACGAGGTCGGCTCCAGCGCCTACGAATCCAACAACCAGGCGTTGACGCTGGGCTGGCGGCCCGACCAGCGCCACCAGTGGGAGTTGAAACTCGGCACGCAAACCATTCCGTACCAAGGCTTTGCCAACCAGCGCATGGACATGACGGACAACGACAGCGAGCACGTCAACCTGCGCTACCGGGGCCGCTACGACTGGGGCCAGCTGGAAGCGCGCGTGTACCACGAACACACGCGCCACGCCATGCAGTTTGGCGACGACAAACTTTACTGGTACGGCCCCGGCAACGGGGTGGACGGCGTGGCGGGGCCGCTGTCGGGCGGGGCCAACGGCTACGCCGCTGGCATGCCCATGGACACCGAAGGCCGCAACACCGGCGTGCGCCTCAAGGCCGATGTGCCGCTCAACGAGCGCGACCTGCTGCGCGTGGGGGCGGAGTGGCAACGCTACCGCTTGGACGACTGGTGGATCCCCTCGGGCAAAGGCATGTGGCCCAACACGTTCTGGAACATCCGCGATGGCGAACGCGACCGCGCCGCCTGGTTCGGCGAATGGGACGCGCAATGGAGCCCGCAGTGGAGCACCCAACTGGGCCTGCGCCACGAGCAGGTGCGCATGAACGCCTGGCCGGTGCAAGGCTACAACGCCACCTTCAGTCCAGCGGACGAAACCGCCTTCAACACCGCCGACCGCAGCCGTACCGACCATCTGTGGGACTGGGTGGCGCTGGCGCGCTTCGAGCCCGACAACACCCAAAGTTACGAGTTCGGCTACAGCCTGAAAAACCGTGCCCCCAACCTGTATGAGCGGTTTGCTTGGTCTACCCACGGCATGGCCATGCGCATGGTCAACTTGGTGGGTGATGGCAACGGCTACGTGGGCAACCTGGGCCTGGCGCCCGAGAAGGCGCACACCCTGAGCTTCAGCGCCGATTGGCACGACCCAGCCCGCCAGCAGTGGGGCGTGCAGTTCTCGCCGTACGTCACGTACGTGCAGGATTACATCGACGCCGCCCGCTGCGTCTCGACCACGCCCTATGGCATGGCCTGCACCAGTGCCAACCTGAGCGCGCAAAACGCCTTCGTGTACCTGCGCTACGCCAACCAATCGGCGCGGCTGTATGGGTTCGATCTGTCGGGCCAACGCCAGTTGGGTCAGGGGGCTGGTGCCAGTTGGGCCGTACGCGGCCAGTTGAACTGGGTGCGCGGTCAGAACCGTACCACGGGTGACGATCTGTACCACATCATGCCTCTCAACGCCAAGTTGGCGCTGGAGCGCCAGCAGGGCCGTTGGAGCACCACGTTGGAGGCTGAGTTGGTGTCCGCCAAAAACCGCGTGAACGCCACCCGCAACGAAACCGAAACCGCTGGTTACGGCTTGCTGCACCTGCGGGCCAGTTACGCTGTGGGGCAGGTTCGGTTGGATATGGGTGTGGAGAACTTGCTTGACCGCTATTACGAACATCCGTTGGGTGGTGCTTACACTGGGCAAGGCAAAACCATGTCGGGCACGGGCGTGCCGTGGGGCGTGGCCGTGCCGGGTGCGGGCCGCAGCGTGTACGCGGGCGTGAACGTGAAGTTCTGAGTCAGCGGTTGCGCTCGAACGTGACCACGTGGTGCATGGCGGGGCGGATGCCGATCCAATCGCCCAGCTCGTGGTCATGGTGCGAGGGCACGTGCGTGAGCACGGTCTCGCCGCTGGCCAGGCGCAGGGTGTAGAGGAATTCTGAGCCCCGAAACGCCTTGCGCACAATTTGGCCTTGCACGCTGGCGTGGTCGTCGTGGACGATGTCGTCGGCGCGCAGCAGCAAGTCGCATTCGCCGTTGGGGTAGGCGCTCGGCAGGGGGCATTCTTCCACCCCGTGCAGGGTACCCAGTGGGGTTTGCACCACGGTTTCGGTGCCTGCTTGCACGATGCGTACCGGGGCAAACACGCCGTGGCCGATGAATTCGGCCACAAAGCGGCTGGCCGGGCGGTGGTACAGCGCGTAGGCATCGTCCCACTGGTGCAGGTGGCCTTGCTGCATCACGCCAATCACGTCGCCAATGGCAAAGGCTTCGAGCTGGTCGTGTGTGACGAACAGCGCCGTGGTGCCCGAGCGCTTGATGATGGCGCGCACTTCGTGTGCCAGCCGTTCGCGCAAGTCCACATCCAGGTTGGAAAAGGGTTCATCCAGCAGCAGCAAGCGCGGCTGGGGTGCCAGCGCCCGCGCCAGCGCAATGCGTTGCTGTTGGCCGCCCGAAAGTTCATGCGGGTAGCGCGCTTCCATACCGTCCAGCCCCACCAAGGCCAGCACTTCGGCCACACGCGCGGCACGGGCCGGGGCCGACAGGTGGCGCAGGCCAAAGGCGATGTTGCGCCCCACGTCCAGGTGCGGAAACAGGGCGTAGTCCTGGAACACCATGCCAATGCGGCGCTGTTCGGGCGGCACGTGCAGCGTGGCACTGCTCACGGTGTCTTTTTCCAGCTGGATCTGGCCGCCGTTGACGCGCTCCAGCCCCGCCACCGCGCGCAGCAGCGTGGTTTTGCCGCAGCCCGAGGGGCCAATCAGCACCCCGATATCGCCCGCACGCAGGCCCAGCGACACGTGGTTGACCGAGGGGTGCGCCGCCCCGGTGTAGCGGATGGTGAGTTGCGAGACGTTCAGGAACATGCGCCACATTGTAGATAATGGTGATTCTCATTTATAGCCCACGATGTCCTCAGTCCTGAATCCCCTGCGTTGGTTCGCGCCGCTGGCGCTGTTGAGCTTTGCGGCGGTGCTGGCGCTGCCGGTGCTGGCGTTGGCGGCGGCGTGGCTGCAATTGGATGCCGCCTCCATCGACGTGCTGCACCAGATGCTGGAGACGGTGTTGCCCGAATACACCGGCACCTCGCTGCTGTTGTGTGCGGCGGTGGCACTGGGGGTGGGTGTGGTGGGCATGGCCACCGCCAGCGCGGTGACGTTGTTCGACTTTGCGGGCCGCCGCGTGATGGAGTGGGTGTTGCTGCTGCCCTTGGCCATGCCCGCTTACGTGGTGGCGTATGCGTACACCGATTTTTTGCAATTCTCGGGCCCGCTGCAAACCGGCTTGCGTGAGGCGATGGGCTGGCAGGGCCGGGTGTTCCCGGAAGTGCGCAACGTGTGGGGCGCGGTGTGGGTGTTCACGTTCTCGCTGTACCCGTATGTGTACCTGCTGGCGCGCACCGCGTTGAGCGAGCGGGCCTCGCAACTGATGGAGGCAGCGCGCTTGCTGGGCGCGCCCATGTCGCGCCGTGTGCGCGAGGTGGCCTTGCCGCTGGCCCGGCCTGCGGTGGCCGCGGGCATTGCACTGGCGCTGATGGAAACCTTGGCCGACTTTGGCGTGGTCAGCTACTTTGGCGTGCAGACCTTCACCGCTGGTATCTACAAGGCCTGGCTGGTGATGGACAACCGCCTGGCGGCGGCGCAGTTGGCCACCGTGTTGCTGGCCACAGTGGGCGTGCTGTTGTGGCTGGAACACCGGGCGCAGCGCCGGATGCGTTTTTCGTCCCTGCGCGGCACACGTGCGGGCAGTGCCGAGGCGCAGCCCGTGGCCTTGCAGCGGGGCTGGGCTGCGCTGGCGCTGCTGGCCTGCGCCTTGCCCGTGCTGTTTGGCTTTGTGTTGCCGGTGCTGTTCATGCTGCGCCCGCTGCTGGAGAGCTGGGGCGAACTGCCTTGGGCCGATTTTGTGCGCTGGGCGGGCAACAGCCTGTGGCTGGCGGGCCTGACCGCCGGCCTGGCCACGCTGGCCGCGTTTGGGCTGGCGTTTGCGCAACGCACCCAACCCAACCGCCTCACGCGCACGGTGGTGCAATTGGCCGGACTGGGTTACGCCGTGCCGGGCGCGGTGATTGTGGTGGGCCTGCTACTCCCTGTGGGTTGGCTGCAAGTGGTGGCCCCCGACAGCAGCGTGGGCTACTGGATCACCGCCACCGCACTGGGCCTGGTGTGGGCGTACATGGTGCGTTTCTCCTCGGTGGCGTTGCAGTCCGTGCAAAGCGGCTATGCGCGCATTCCCACCAGCCTGGACGATTCGGCCCGCATGCTGGGCACCACCGGGCCGGGTTTGTTGGCGCGGGTGCATTGGCCGCTGCTGCGCCGCTCCACCGCCGCCGCGCTGCTGCTGGTGTTTGTGGACGTGATGAAAGAGCTGCCCGCCACGCTGGTGCTGCGGCCCTTCAACAGCGACACACTGGCCGTGGTGACGTACCAGTTGGCGCGCGATGAACGTTTGGGCGAAGCCGCCTTGCCCGCGTTGACGTTGGTGCTGGTGGGCTTGCTGCCGGTGGTGTTGCTCAGCCGCACCTTGCGCAGCAAATAGCGGGGCCACGCAACACTGGTCACGCGCCCCGACCTGAGTGCCGCCCAGGCCAAGGAGCGCGAGGACGGTGCCCGTGAGTACCTGCGCACCTTGCCCCCAGCCGAAGCCGCGCGCGTGCTGGGCAACCGCCAGCGGCTCGATTTGGTGCTGGGTGGCGCAGACTGGGAGAAGGTGACGCAGGCGGCGGTGCGGGAGGAGTACCGGCTGAAGAGGGTGGGGGGATAATTGGCCGATGCGCGAATTCAGGCAACCCAGCGAAACCTTTGGCCCCTACGACCCCGGCGCACCCAAGGTCAAGCCCGACACCTCCACCCCGGCACGCCGTGCGGCGGTAGAGGTCGAGGATGCCATCCGCAGCGACACGCTCGAAACCGGCACCTTCATTGCGCCTGATGGCCAAGTGCTGCTGCGCCGTCAAGGGCAGCCCGACCGGATCACGTTCTTGGAAAGTGAGCTGCTCCAGATGCGCGGGGCTACGTTCACGCACAACCATCCGGGCGGGGCATCGTTCAGTGTTGGTGATGTTGATACGGCCAAGTTCGCCATGCTGCTGGAGGTTCGTGCCGTGACGGCGGACTTCAGGCACATCATGCGTGATTTGCTGAAAGTGCCGCCGGTGGGTGTTATTGAAACCTTTCGTCGTCAGACTCAGCAATCGTTGGTGCAAACCGTCCACGATATGGCCAAGCGTGGCATCATTCGCCCTGCGGATGCTCAAAAAGAGGTTGAGCACCAGTTCTGGGTTGCGCTATCGCAGCGGTTTGGGTTCCTGTACCGGAGGGAAAGATCATGAAATCACAAGGCATTACCGTGGGGCAGGCTTTCCGCGATTTTGAGGCGTTCAAGCACACCAACTTTCCACCGGGGCAGCGCGCTTTCTACGACGGGCCAATGGATCCACTTAAACGCATGGCTGAACAGATCCAGCGCGAACTTGAAGCTGAAATTGCAGCAGCCGGTGGCATAGAGGCGTGGCGCGCGCAGCACCACGAACCCGCCCCGTTTGTGTACGGCTTTTTGGGCGATGTCAACCTGTTCCACGGTCGCGCCCACGAAGGGTTGCTGCACCTGGACGGCGTGGCCACCGACACCCCCGAACACGC
>NZ_NWBQ01000028.1 GCF_002837135.1 Macromonas bipunctata
GCGACAAGCTGGAAGGGCGCTGGTACCGCAACCATGAGCTGGAACTGGCCAAGGCGCAGCGCGCCCGAAAGAAAAAACGGGTCAAGGCGATCCACGCCAAGATCAAAAATCAGCGTAAAGACGCGCTGCACAAATTCAGCACCGAGATGGTGCGACAAAACGCCGCCATCTTCGTGGGCGACGTGGCCAGCGCCAAGCTGGTCAAGACCACCATGGCCAAAAGCACGTTGGACGCGGGCTGGGCCATGCTGAAAACCATGTTGGAACAAAAGAGCCATCAGGCCGGTGTGGTGTTCGAGGTCGTGAACGAAGCGTATTCAACCCAGACTTGCTCGTGCTGCGGGGTGATACCCGCCAGCAGTCCGAAAGGTAGGGCGGGTTTGCGAATAAGAGAATGGACGTGCAGCGAGTGCGGAGCGGTACACGACCGCGACGTAAACGCGGCCAAAAACATTCTCGCGGCGGGGCATCGCCGTCTGGCAGCAGGAATCCCCGCCCTTTAGGGCGGGGAGGATGTCAAAAAACCGATCACCGCCACCGTCAGCGCCGAGGAGGATTGCACCAGCGCCGTCAGCATGAAGCCCGTGAGCAGGCCGCGCCAGCGCGTGCTGGTCCATGTGGTGAGCAGCCGCTCCAGCGTGCGCCCGGCGGCCAGCTTGAGCCCGTCGGTGAGCAGCGTCATGCCCAGCAGGAACAGGCCCAGTCCACCGGCCAGGTTGATGAAGAACGAGGGGGGCAGCACAAAGGTGGGCATGGTGGCGCGATCTTGCCACGCGGTGGCGGCGCGGCTTTCTACAATGGCCCCATGTTTGATGATTTTTTGCCCGCCCCGCCGCCCGAAGCCGCCGCTTCGCCCCTGTTGCGCGACTTGAACCCGGAGCAGCTCGCTGCCGTGACGCTGCCCGCCGAGCACGCGCTGATCCTGGCCGGGGCCGGTTCGGGCAAGACCCGGGTGCTGACCACCCGCATGGCGTGGCTGCTGCAGACCGGGCAGATCTCGCCCTCCGAGGTGCTGGCCGTGACGTTCACCAACAAGGCGGCCAAGGAGATGCTGACACGCCTGTCGGCGCTGCTGCCGGTCAACGTGCGTGGCATGTGGATTGGCACCTTTCATGGCTTGTGCCACCGCCTGCTGCGCACGCACTGGAAGCTGGCTGCGCTGCCGCAGGCGTTCCAGATCCTGGACACGCAAGACCAGCTCAGCGCCATCAAGCGCCTGTGCAAGCAGTTCAAGATCGACGAGGAGCAGCTGGCGCCCAAGCAGCTGCAAAGCTTCATTGCCAGCTGCAAGGAGGATGGCCTGCGCCCGCAGCACGTGATGGCGCGCGACGAGCGCACCCGGCAGAAAGTGGAGCTGTACCAGCTGTACGAGGAACAATGCCAGCGCGAAGGCGTGGTCGATTTTGGCGAGCTGATGCTGCGCAGCTTCGAGCTGCTGCGCGACCACGACGCGGTGCGCGAGCACTACCAGCGCCGCTTCCGCCATATCTTGGTCGATGAGTTTCAGGACACCAACAAGCTGCAGTACGCGTGGCTCAAGCAGCTGGCCGGCCACCAGACCGAAGCCGGTTTTGTGCCCGGCCACAACGCTGTGCTGGCGGTGGGCGACGACGACCAGAGCATCTACGCCTTCCGGGGCGCGCGCGTGGGCAACATGGCCGATTTTGTGCGCGAGTTTGCGGTGCTGCACCAGATCAAGCTGGAGCAGAACTACCGCAGCCACGGCCACATCCTGGACGCGGCCAACCAGCTGATCGAGCGCAACAGCGGCCGCCTGGGCAAGAACCTGCGCACCGACCAGGGCGCGGGCGAGCCGGTGCGCGTGTACGAGGCCCCGAGCGACTTTGACGAGGCGCGCTGGATGGTGGAGGAAATGCAGCAACTGGTGCGCCAGGACGGCTACCCGCGTCACGAGATCGCGGTGCTGTACCGCAGCAACGCCCAGAGCCGCGTGATCGAGTCCGCGCTGTTCAACGCGGGCGTACCGTACCGCGTGTATGGGGGGCTGCGCTTCTTCGAGCGCGCCGAAATCAAGCACGCGCTGGCCTATTTGCGCCTGCTGGACAACCCGCACGACGACACCAGCTTCCTGCGCGTGGTCAACTTTCCGGCGCGCGGCATTGGGGCGCGTTCGCTGGAGCTGTTGCAGGATGCGGCGCGTGCGGCGGGGTGCTCCTTGCACGATGCCGTCAGCATTCTCGGCGGCAAGCCCGGCACGGTGCTGGGCGCGTTCGTGGCCAAGATCGACGTGTTGCGCGAGCAGACCGAAGGCGCCACGCTGCGCCAGATCATCGAACTGGTGCTGCAGCACAGCGGCCTGCTGGAGCACTACCGCGCCGACCGCGACGGCGCCGACCGGGTGGAAAACCTGGAGGAACTCGTCAACGCCGCCGAAAGTTTTGTGACGCAGGAGGGCTTTGGCCGCGACGCCGTGGCCTTGCCGCTGGACGAGACCGCCGCCACGTCCACCGCTGCGCCTGCCCAGTCCGACACCGGCGAGACCCTGAGCCCGCTGGTGGCCTTCCTGACCCACGCCGCGCTGGAATCGGGCGACAACCAGGCCCAGGCCGGGCAGGACGCGGTGCAGCTGATGACGGTCCACGCCGCCAAGGGGCTGGAGTTTGATGCGGTGTTCATCACCGGGCTGGAGGAAGGCCTGTTCCCGCACCAGAACAGCCTGAACGACCCCGCCAGCCTGGAAGAGGAGCGGCGCCTGATGTACGTGGCCATCACGCGTGCGCGCCGGCGCCTGTACCTGAGTCACGCCCAGACCCGCATGCTGCACGGCCAGACGCGCGACAACGTGCCCAGCCGCTTCCTGGACGAGTTGCCCGAATCCAGCCTGAAATGGATCACGCCCAAACAGGCGGCGCGCAGTGGTGGCGGCGGTTGGTCGGCGCGCTCGGGCGGATCGCCCCGCTACGGTGCTGGTGGTGCCGCCGCTTATGGCGGGGCCAGTTTCGGCAAGGGCTTGGCCGCTGGTGCAGGCATGGGGGCTGCTGCCGTGGCCAAAGGTGCCAGCACCTCGGTCGTAGCCGGTGCGCACGGCTTGCGCGTGGGCATGGGGGTGTTCCACGCCAAGTTTGGCGAGGGCAAGGTGCTGACACTGGAAGGCCAGGGTGACGACGCGCGCGCGCAGATCCACTTTCCGCGCCACGGCACCAAGTGGCTGGCGCTGAGTGTGGCCAAGCTCACGCCGCTGTGATGGGGGCGCCCGGACGACAGGCAAAAAAAACCGCCGGGCAATGGCCGCGGCGGCAACAAGCGCGCTGCGCAGCGCGCGCTTTCCCGAAAAGTTTGTCTCCTCTGCGCCCGGTATTGTTGTGGGGGGTCGCGGCCAGCTGTGCTGGACTGTGTCTGTAACAGCTCGCTATTTTGCGGTAATTGTATGAAATTTGTGTGACGTTTTGGCCATCAGGCCACTTCGTCGGTGCTGAAGCTGTCGCGGAAGGTGAAATACAGCGAGGTGAAGAACATGGCCGCCATCAGCAGCGCCAGTGGCAGCATCAGCAGGCCCAGCGCCGCCTCGCTGCCCAGCAGCAGCCCGACGATGGACAGCGCCATGCTGCCCCCCAGAAAAACACCGCCCCAGGCCAGCATGAACACGCTCAGCGCCCATTTGTTGTGCCAGCACGCCAGCAGGCTGAAGAACAGGCTCTTGAGCGGGCCAATGCCGTGCCAGTGCACCAGTGCCGGCGCGTGCCAGAACAGCATCGACAGCGGCAGGTACAGCAGCATGAACAGCCACATGGCTTGCTGGAATGCGGGCTGTTGCAGGTCCTCGGCCTTCAGGGGTGTGCCACCCAGGTACAGGCTGGCAAACAGGCTGCCATCCACAACCGCCGACAACCCGATCGCCCCCAGGAAACCCGCTGCGTAGATGCCGCCCAGCACCGCCATGGCGCGCACCTGCTCTGGCCCCGCCCGGAATGCGGTGAGCAGCACGCTGGGGTGGGGGAACTTGCCACTGTCGGCCTCGCGCGTGGCGGCCATCAGGCCCAGCGTGGCGGCGGGCAGCAGCGCCAGGGCCAGCACGGTGCCTAGCAGTGGCACGATGGAGAGCACCGCCAGCACCAGCATAAACAGAAAGAACAGCCCCACCATGGCCAGCGGCTGGCGCCAGAAGGTCTGCAGCCCCAGCCGCACCCATTGCAGGCCGGTGCTGGCGGGCACGTGGCGCAGTTTCACGGTGTGGCCCGGCGTGCGCGCAGCACGCGCTCGAAGTGGGCCGGATCGTGCGGTTGCAGCACGCTGGCCTCGCGCGGCAGGTGCCAGTCCCACAGGCGCGAGATCCAGAACCGCAGCGCCCCGGCGCGCAGCATGGCGGGCAGCAGCTCTTGCTCGGCGGCGGTGAGCGGGCGCACGGCGGCGTAGGCTTGCACCATGGCGGCGCTGCGAGTGTCGTCCTGCACGCCGGTGGCCAGGTCGATGCACCAGTCGTTGAGGCACACCGCCAGGTCAAAGGCAAAGCTGTCGCAGCCCGCAAAGTAGAAGTCGAAGAAGCCGCTGAGCTGGCCCTGGTCGAACATGACGTTGTCGCGGAACAGGTCGGCGTGGATGGGGCCGCGTGGCAGTTGCGCATGGCTGGCGCTGGCGGCGATGGCGTTCTGGTGCGCCAGTTCGTCCTGCAGCAGCTCGGCCTGGGCAGGGCTGAGGTGGGGCAGCACCACCGGCGCGGTGTCGTTCCACCAGGCCAGGCCGCGCAGGTTGGGCTGCTGGCGCGGGTAGTCCTGCCCGGCCAGGTGCATGCGGGCCAGCATGGCACCCACCTGGGCGCAGTGGTCGGCGCTGGGGGCCAGCTCGCTCTTGCCGCGCAGCCGGTTGACCACCGCCGCCGGCTTGCCTTGCACGGTGTGCAGGATCTCGCCCTGCGCGTCGGCGGCGGGGTCGGGCACGGGGATGCCCTTGCCCGCCAAGTGCTTCATCAGGTGCAGGTAGAACGGCAGTTGCTCGAACGTCAGGCGCTCGAACAGCGTGAGCACGTAGTGGTGCGGCTGGCCGTCGCGTTCGGTGCTGACGAAGTAGTTGGTGTTTTCAATGCCGCCTGCGCAGCCCGCCATGTCGGTCAGGGCGCCCAGGTGGAGGCGTTGCAGCAGGGTGCTGGCTTCGGCGGGAGAGACTTCGGTGAATACGGCCATGAGAGGTGAGCCAAATGTTGGGGCCGGTGCCTGCGCACCCGCCAGAAGAAAAACCGGAAACACTGGGGCAGGCGCCGTGCTGGGAACTAGAACGAGAGCACGCGCCACGAGCTCTTGCCCGCCTTGCCCGCAGGCTGGCCGGTGCTGGCGTCGGGCTGGGCCGCATCGAGCGGCTGCACCTGGTAGCCCGGCACGCTGGAGTTGGTCTCCACGTCGATGCTTCGGGTCTGGCCGCCGATGCGCAGCTCCTCGATGCGGCTGCCCGCGTCGTGGTGCGTGATGCGTTCGGTGCGTTGCTCAAGCGCGGCGGCGGGGGCTGGGCTGATGGGGGTGGCCACAGGCGGCGCGGGCGTCTGGGCCTGGCAGGCCAACGCCAGCCCCCAGCCGGCGACAACGCCAGCGGCGGCCACGGGCCAGCGGATACCGGCGGACTGGCGTGAGAAAACGGTGGGGCGTTGCATGCCCCGATTGTAGGCAATGCGCACCGGTTTCGGCCCACAATCCGGGGCATGACCATTCCCGACAAAAAACTGGTGCTGGTGGACGGCTCCAGCTACCTGTACCGCGCCTTTCACGCCATGCCCGACCTGCGGGCCATTGCGGGCGACCCGACCAGCCCCGCCACCGGGGCCATCCGTGGCCTCATCAACATGGTGCAGGCACTGCAAAAAGAGCAGCCCGCCGACTACGTGGCCTGCGTGTTCGACGCGCCCGGCCCCACCTTCCGCGACGCGGCGTACCCCGACTACAAGGCGCACCGCAGCCCCATGCCCGACGACTTGCGCGCGCAAATCCCGGCCATCCACGAGGTGGTGCAATTACTGGGCTGGACGGTGCTGGCGGTGCCCGGCGTGGAGGCCGACGACGTGATTGGCACGCTGGCCGTGACGGCGGCGGCGCAGGGCGTGCAGGTGGTGGTCTCCAGCGGCGACAAGGACTTGAGCCAGCTGGTCAACGAGCGCATCACCATCATCGACACCATGAGCCGCAAGGTGCGCGACGTGGCTGGCGTGACCGCCGAATTTGGCGTGTCCCCGGCACAGATGGTCGATTACCAGACCCTGGTCGGCGACAAGGTGGACAACGTGCCCGGCGTGCCCGGGGTGGGTGGCAAGACGGCGGTCAAGCTGCTCACCGCCTACGGCTCGCTGGACGCGCTGTTGGCGCGCCTGGACGAGGTCAAGGGCGCGGTGGGCGCCAACCTGCGCCAGGCGCGCGACTGGCTGCCGACCGGGCGCGCGCTGGTCACCATCAAGACCGACTGCGACCTGGGCGCCTGGGTGCCGGGCCTGCCCGCCCTGGACGCGCTGGCGCTGCGCGAGCGCGATGTGGTGCCGCTGCGCGACTTCTACGAGCGTTACGGCTTCAAAGGCCTGGTGCGCACGCTGGCGCAGGCCGAGCCACCCACCCACCACGCGGCGGCGCCGTTGCCGGGCGCTGCATCCGGCGCTGGTGCCAACCCCAACGCCACTGGCGACCTGTTTGCGCCCGACGATGCCGCCCCCGCCCCCAAAGCCGCAGACAGCCACTCCGCCGCCCCGGCCCTGCGCTGCGACACCGTCCTGACCTGGGACGCCTTCGACACCTGGCTGGCCCGGCTACAAGCGGCGGAACTGGTGGCGCTGGACACCGAAACCACCTCGCTCGATGCGATGCGCGCCGAAATCGTGGGCCTGAGCTTCAGTGTGCAAGTGGAAGAGGCGGCCTACATCCCGCTGGCGCACACCGGCCCCGATGCGCCGGAACAGCTGCCGCGCGACGCGGTGCTGGCGCGCCTGCGCCCCTGGCTGGAAGACCCCCAGGCGCCCAAGCTGGGCCAGCACATCAAGTACGACCAGCACGTGCTGGCCAACCACGGCATCACCGTGCGCGGCTACCAGCACGACACCCTGCTGCAAAGCTACGTGCTCGAAGTCCACCAGCCGCATGGCCTGGCCAGCCTGGCCCAGCGCCACCTGGGTCGCAGCGGCACCAGCTACGAAGACCTGTGCGGCAAGGGCGCGCACCAGATTCCCTTTGCCCAGGTCGATGTGGCCCGCGCCGCCGCCTACGCGGGCGAAGACAGCGACATGACGCTGGACGTCCACCAGCAACTGTGGCCGCGCTTGCAAGCCGACGAGCGGCTGCGTGCCATCTACGCGCTGGAAATGGCCAGCAGTGAGGCGCTGTTCCACATCGAGCGCCACGGCGTGCTGATCGATGCCGATGCGTTGGCGCGCCAGAGCCACGAGCTCGGCCAGCGCATTGTGGCGCTGGAAGCGCAGGCCTACGAACTGGCCGGGCAACCCTTCAACCTGAACAGCCCCAAGCAACTGGCCGAAATCTTCTTCGACAAGCTGGGCCTGAAATCGGAGAAAAAAACCGCCACCGGCGCCCGCAGCACCAACGAGGAAGTGCTGGAAAAACTCGCGCAAGACCATCCCTTGCCCGCCACGCTGTTGGAGCACCGCAGCCTGAGCAAACTCAAAAGCACCTACACCGACAAGCTGGCCGGCATGGCCCACCCGCGCACCGGGCGCGTCCACACCCACTACGCGCAGGCGGTGGCCGTCACGGGGCGGCTCAGCAGCAACGAGCCCAACCTGCAAAACATCCCGATCCGCACGCCAGAAGGCCGCCGTGTGCGCGAAGCCTTCGTGGCCCCGCCGGGGGTGGTGATTGCCAGCGCCGACTATTCCCAGATTGAACTGCGCATCATGGCGCACCTCAGCGGTGATGCGGCCTTGCTCAAGGCCTTTGCCGAGGGTGTGGACATCCACCGTGCCACCGCCGCCGAAGTGTTTGGGCTAGACCCGCAGGCGGTCAGCACCGAACAGCGCCGTTACGCCAAGGTCATCAACTTTGGCCTGATCTACGGCATGGGCGCATTTGGGCTGGCCAAGGCGCTGGGCATCGACACCACGGCGGCCAAAAACTACATCGAACGCTATTTCGACCGCTTTGCGGGTGTGAAACGCTACATGGAAGACACCAAGGCCCAGGCCAAGGCCCAAGGCTATGTGGAAACCGTGTTTGGCCGCCGCCTGTATCTGCCCGAAATCAACAGCCCCAACGGCCCGCGCCGCGCCGGGGCCGAACGTGCCGCCATCAACGCCCCCATGCAGGGCACCGCCGCCGACCTCATCAAGATGAGCATGGTGGCGGTGCAAAACGCGATTGAGGCGCAGGGCCGGGCCAGCCGCATCGTCATGCAAGTCCACGATGAACTGGTGTTTGAGGTGCCTCTGGCTGAAATGGATTGGGTGAAAACCGAAGTGCCGCGCCTGATGGCCGCCGTGGCCGCGCTGCGCGTGCCCCTGGTGGCCGAGGTCGGCATTGGCCCGAACTGGGAACAGGCCCACTGACAGCGCGCGCCGCTGGCTGCGCGTGGTGCGCAGCCAGCGGCGCTGGCAGTGCGTCAGTGCAGCTTGAAGCGCCCCACCAGCTGGGCCAGTTGCTGCGCCTGTTCCTGCAACGCCGCCGACGCGGCGGAGGCCTGCTCCACCAGCGCGGCGTTCTGCTGCGTCATGCCATCCATCAGGTTGACGGCGTTGTTGATCTGGGTCAGACCCTCGGCCTGCGCGCTGCTGGAGCTGGCAATGCCGTGCATCAACGTGGTGACTTGCTGGATGCTGCTGACGATTTCGGCCATCGTGGCACCGGCCTGATCGACCTGTTGTGTGCCGCTGGCCACCTTGCTGACCGAGTCGTCGATGAGCTGTTTGATCTCGCGTGCGGCGGCGGCGCTGCGCTGGGCCAGCGTGCGCACCTCGCCCGCCACCACGGCAAAGCCCCGGCCCTGTTCGCCCGCGCGGGCGGCCTCCACGGCGGCGTTGAGCGCCAGGATGTTGGTCTGGAACGCGATGCCGTCGATCACGCCGATGATGTCCACGATCTTGCGCGACGAGGTGTTGATCTCGTCCATGGTGTGCACCACCTGGCCCACCACCTCGCCGCCCCGGCTGGCCACGCTGGAGGCGGTCTGCGCCATGCTGTTGGCCTGGCTGGCGTTGGCGGCGTTGTCGCTGACGGTGTTGCGCAGCTGCGCGGTGGCGCCGGTGGTGTCCTGCAGCGAGCTGGCCTGCTGTTCGGTGCGCTGCGACAGGTCCAGCGTGCCGCTGGCCACCTGCCCGGCGGCGCTGGCAATGGTGTCGGCGCCCCGGATCACCTGGCTGATGAGGTCGCGCAGGTTGTGCTGCATGGCGCTCATCTGCTGCATGAGTTGCGTGATCTCGTCGCCGCCCTGGATCAGGTGCTGCTGCGACAGGTCGCCGTTGGCAATGGCGTTGGCCTGGGTGTTGGCCTCGGCAAAACCGCGCGCCATGCGCTTGATGGTCAGCAGCATCAGCAGCGTCACCGGCACGCCGCCCAGCACCGCAATGCCGATGAAGATGGCCAGGCTGCGGTGGTAGCGTTGCTCGGCCAGCTCGGTTTCCTGGTTGCTGGCCTTGATGTAGTGGTCGCGCAGGGCCGCCAGGGCTTGCACGGTGGCGTCGCCCTCGGTGCGCCCAGCCACCAGGTAGGCCTGCATCACGGCGGGGCTGAAGTCGCCACGTTTCACCGCCTCGAGGGCCTTGTTCTGCTGCGCTTGCCAGGCCTGGCGCTTGGTCTGCAGGTCGGCAATCATCGCCTTTTCCTCGGGGCTGGAGGCCACCTGGGCCAGTTGTTGCCAGTGCCCCATGTTGCTTTCACGGCTTTTTTGCACCACGCCCAGGTGCATGTCCAGCGGGTGGTCGTGGATGCTGTAGAGCTGGCTGGCCGGGTCGTGCTGGAACGCCAGCAGCACTTGCATGCGGCTGTCGTACTGGGAGCGGATCATGTCGCTGAGCAGCGTGGCGGGCAGCATGCGGTCCTGGTGGATGTGCTGCAGGCTGTCGCGCGCCTTCATCAGCCCCCAGGCGCCGGTGAACATGGCCAGCAGGAACACCAGCCAGTAGGCCAGCACGGCGGCCCAGATGCGGTGGGTCAGACGGAATCGGTCAAGCATGGTCAAGGCACCTCGGGCCGGAAACAACAGGGAACAGGGAAAACCACATTATCGGCGCACCGCACCGGGGCTGAAGGGGCAGCGGCTGCTGCAGCGAGCCTGGCCCCAAGGAGAGGGCCACCCTGGGTTCAGACCGTGCGAGCGCGCAGCACGGTGGCCCCGATGCCGCTGGCCACGATCAGCGCCATGCCCACCCAGCCCAGCAGCGGCAGCGCGTCGCCAAACACCCACACGCTGTACAGGCTGGCAAACACCACGGCCGCATATTGCAGGCTGGCCACCAGCAGCTTGGCGCCGCTGGCGTAGGCGCGCGTCATGCACAACTGGCCCAGCACCGCCAGCACGCCCATGGGCAGCAGCCACAGGCTGGCCGGATGGTACAGGCTGTGTGCCCCCAGCAGCAGCATGCCCAGCCCGCCCACCAGCGTGGCACCCAGCGAGAAGTACAGCACGATGCGGCTCTCGGGCTCGCCCCGGGCCGACAGCGCCGCCACTTGCCAGTACGCCATGGCCGACAGCAGGCCCGACAGCAGCCCCAGCGCCGCACCCCACGCCTGCCCCGGTGCCAGCGTGGGCCGCAGCAGCAGCACCACGCCCGCAAAGCCCAGCAGCACCGCCAGCAGCAGTGGCCATTGCTGGCGCAGCGGTGTTGTCGTATTTTTCTTGACGATGAAGGCCGCCACCAGCACGAACACCGCCATCCAGACGCTGCTCATGTAGTTCAGCGTCATGGACGTGGCCAGCGGCAGCACCGAGATGGCGTAGAACCAGCACAGCAGTGCCGCCACCCCGGCCATGCTGCGGCCCGCGTGCATCAGCGGCACCGGGGTGCGCCACGCCACGCCACGCGCACGCATGGTCACGGCCAGGAACAGCACCCCGATCAGGCCCCGGTAGCCCACCACCTCGTAGCTGCTGAAGTGCGCCGAGGCAAACTTGATGCACACCCCCATGCTGGCAAAGAAGAACGCGCCCAGTACCATCCACAGCGCCTGGCGGTTGAACGCGGGCACGGGCGGGGTGGTGGCGGCGCGGTCGGCCACCACTGGGGGCAGGGTGGCAGCTGCAGTCTGGCTGGCGGTGGATGGCACCGTGTGTCAGGCGCGCACGTGGGCGCCGAGCTTGGCGCGGTACCACTCGTGGAAGTGCTGCATGCCGTCTTCCATCGGGCTCTGGTAGGGGCCGGTCTCGTTGGCGCCGCGTTGCAGCAGCGCATTGCGCCCGGCGTCCATGCGCTCGGCAATCTCGTCGTCCTCGATGCAGGTTTCCATGTAAGCGGCGCGTTGCGCTTCCACGAACTCGCGCTCGAAGGCGGCGATCTCCTCGGGGTAGTAGAACTCCACCATGTTCAGCGTCTTGGTCGGGCTGATGGGGTGCAGCGTGGAGACGGTCAGCACGTGCGGGTACCACTCCACCATGATGTGGGGGTAGTAGGTCAACCACACCGCGCCGCGCTCGGGCAGGGCGCCATTGCGGTACTGCATCAGCTGCTGGTGCCAGCGCTGGTACACCGGGCTGCCCGCGTGGCCCAGCAGGTTGTGTGCGCCCACGGTCTGCACCGAGTACTCGGGCTTGAATTCCCACTTCAGGTCGGAGCAGGTGACGAAGTTGCCCAGCCCGGGGTGGAAGGGCTCGACGTGGTAGTCCTCCAGATAGACCTCGATGAAGGTCTTCCAGTTGTAGTTGCACTCGTGCAGCTCCACGTGGTCGAGCACCATGCCGTCAAAGTTGAGCACGCTGCGCGGGCCCATGTCGGCCAGGTCGGCGGCGATGTCGCGGCCGTTGTCCTCGAACAGCAGCCCGTTCCACTCGCGCAGGCCGTAGCGTTGCAGGTTGGAACAGGGGTCGTGCGCAAAGTGCGGCGCGCCCAGCAAGCTGCCCAGCGGGTTGCTGTTGCCCTGGCCGCCGCTGTAGGTCCAGCGGTGCAGCGGGCACACAATGTTGCCGCCGGCGCTGCCGTGGCGCTGCTCGTGGAGGTTGCCCTGGCCCTTGAGCATCACCGCCTGGCGGTGGCGGCAGACGTTGCTGACCAGTTCCACGCCGTTGGGCGTGCGCACCAGGGCGCGGCCTTCGCCCTCTTGCGGCAAGGCGTAATAGTCGCCCACGTTGGGGACGGAAAGTTGGTGCCCCACATAACGGGGCCCGCGCTGAAAGATGGTCTCCAATTCGCGCTGGAACAGCGCCTCGTCGAAATAGCTGGAAACGGGCAATTGGCTTGCGGCCTGCTGCAATGGAAGACTCAAATCAGACATCAGAATCCTGACCTAAAGACTCCCCCTATGAAGGGGCAGGGAAGCGCTGTACGAGATGATCGGATGAGCGCGGGAAGGGTGAACAACTCCCAATTGAGTTGGAAAAAAGCCTGCGATTCTACCCGCCCCCCGCACTTCTGGCCAGAGGGGCAAGCCTGCCGTGTCAGCCACGTTTGGGCGGGAGCGCCTAAAATCCGCGCTTCCTTGTCAAATATTGGATGGGCCGCTGGATGTGGGATTTCAACACGTGGGCCTTGCCCCGCCTGGAGGCGCTGGAGCGGGCTTTGGGCGCTTGGGTGCCGTCGTCGGCCCCGGCGGGCTTGGGCGACGCCATGCGCTACGCCGTGCTCGATGGCGGCAAACGCCTGCGGCCCCTGCTGGCGCTGGCGGCGGCTGAAGCGGTGCAGCCCGCTGCCGCATCGCCCGACGCCGGTGCTGCCCCCGCCACGGCGGGCGTGCTGCGCGCCGCCTGCGCCATCGAGCTGATCCACGCCTACTCGCTGGTACACGACGACCTGCCCTGCATGGACAACGACGTGCTGCGCCGGGGCAAGCCCACCGTGCATGTGCAGTTTGGCGAAGCCCCGGCCCTGCTGGCGGGCGACGCCTTGCAGGCGCTGGCGTTCGAGCTGCTGGTGCCTAGCGACGGCAGCCTCACCGACGCGCAGTCGGTGCGCCTGTGCCGCTTGCTGGCGCTGGCCGCCGGGCACGACGGCATGGCCGGTGGGCAGGCCATCGACCTGGCGGGCGTGGGCCATGTGCTGACGCAAGCGCAGCTCGAAGACATGCACCGGCGCAAGACCGGCGCCGTGCTGCTGGCCAGCGTGCTGATGGGCGCCACCGCCGCCGGCGCCGGCGCTTGCGACGCCGCGCTGGCGGCGCTGCGCGTGTACGGCCAGGCGCTGGGGCTGGCGTTCCAGGTGGTGGACGATATCCTGGACGTGACCGCCGATTCCGCCACCCTGGGCAAGACCGCCGGCAAGGACGCCGCCGCCGACAAGCCCACCTTCGTCTCGCTGCTGGGGCTGGAGGCCGCGCGCCGCTACGCCGACGGCCTGCTGGCCCAGGCCCACGCCGCGCTCGACGGGGCCGCGCTGCACCGCACCGAGGCCCTGCACGCCGTGGCCGACTGGGTGGTGCGCCGTTCGCACTGAAACCTTATCCCCTGGATTGCCCCTGCCATGAGTTCCTTGTTGTCCTCCATCCAGTCGCCCGCCGATGTGCGCCGCCTGCCACGCCCACAGCTGCACCTGCTGGCCGACGAATTGCGCGAATTCCTGGTGCAAAGCGTGGCCAGGACCGGCGGACACCTGAGCTCCAACCTCGGCACGGTGGAGCTGACGGTGGCGCTGCACCACGTGTTCAACACCCCGCACGACCGCATCGTCTGGGACGTGGGGCACCAAACCTACCCGCACAAAATCCTGACGGGGCGGCGCGACCGCATGCACAGTTTGCGCCAGCTGGGCGGCATCAGCGGCTTTCCGCTGCGCTCCGAGAGCGAGTACGACGCCTTTGGCACCGCGCACTCGTCCACCAGCATCTCGGCGGCGCTGGGCATGGCCATGGCCGCGCGCCAGAAGGGCGAGGACCGCCACGCCATTGCCGTGATCGGCGACGGTGCCATGACGGCGGGCATGGCGTTCGAGGCGCTCAACAACGCCGGCGTGCTCGACGGCAAGCTGCTGGTGATTCTCAACGACAACGACATGTCGATCAGCCCGCCGGTGGGGGCGCTCAACCGCTACCTGGCGCAGCTGATGAGCGGGCGCTTCTATTCCGCCGCCAAGCAGGTGGGTAAGCAGGTGCTGAAAAACGCGCCGCCGCTGTTCGAGCTGGCCAAGCGGCTGGAGGAACAGGCCAAGGGCATGGTGGTGCCTGCCACGCTGTTCGAGAAGTTCGGCTTCAACTACATCGGCCCCATCGACGGGCACGACCTCGATTCGCTGATCCCGACGCTGGAGAACATCAAGCAGCTTGATGGCCCGCAATTCCTGCACGTGGTCACCCGCAAGGGCCAGGGCTACAAGCTGGCCGAGGCCGACCCGATCGCCTACCACGGCCCCGGCAAGTTCGACCCCGTGGTGGGCCTGCAAACCCCGGCCACGCCGCCCAAGCCCACCTTCAGCGCCGTGTTTGGCCAGTGGCTGTGCGACATGGCAGCGCATGATGCGCGCCTGGTCGGCATCACGCCCGCCATGCGCGAAGGCTCAGGCATGGTGGAATTCCACCAACGCTTTCCCGACCGTTACTACGACGTGGGCATTGCCGAACAACACGCTGTGACGTTTGCCGCTGGCATGGCCTGCGAAGGGGTCAAGCCGGTGGTGGCCATCTACTCCACCTTCTTGCAACGCGCCTACGACCAGTTGATCCACGACGTGGCGTTGCAGAATCTGCCGGTGGTGTTTGCGCTCGATCGCGCGGGTCTGGTGGGGGCGGATGGCCCGACCCACGCCGGGGCGTACGACATCCCGTTCATCCGTTGCATTCCGAACATGGCGCTGGCCTGCCCGGCGGACGAGGCCGAGTGCTACCGCTTGCTTTCCACCGCCTACGCGCAACACCACCCGGTGGCGGTGCGCTACCCGCGCGGTGCGGGCGTGGGCACGCCATTGCCGCAGGACTTGACCGGCTTGCCCTACGGGCAGGGCGAAATCCGCCGCCAGGGCCACAAGGTGGCCATTCTGGCGTTCGGCACCCTGCTGTACCCCGCGTTGCAGGCCGCCGAGGCGCTGGACGCCTCCGTGGCCAACATGCGCTGGGCCAAGCCGCTGGACGTGGACTTGCTGCTGCAACTGGCCCAGAGCCACGACGCTATCGTCACGGTGGAAGAGGGCGCCTTGCCCGGCGGCGCCGGTTCGGCGGTGCTGGAGGCGTTGCAGATGGCCGGGCTGCTCAAGCCAGTGCTGACGCTGGGCCTGCCCGACCGCTTCATCGAGCACGGCGACCACGCCACCCTGCTGGCCGGGCTGGGGCTGGACGCAGCGGGCATGGCCGCCAGCATCCGCCAGCGTTTTGCCGCCCTGTTGCCTGCTGTAAACACCGCCGCTGGCGCTGCCGATTGACCCCCCATTCTCCCGAGACCGACCCCATGCACATCGACGTCAAGATCCTCGACGAACGCCTGCACCAGCAAGCCCCCGCCTACGCCACCCCCGGCAGTGCCGGTCTGGACTTGCGCGCCTGCCTGGACGCGCCGCTGACGCTGGCGCCCAATGCCTGGCAACTGGTGCCCACCGGGCTGGCCATCCACCTGGCCGACCCCGGTTACGCGGCGCTGATCCTGCCGCGCTCCGGCCTGGGGCACAAGCATGGCATCGTGCTGGGCAACCTGGTGGGCCTGATCGACAGCGACTACCAGGGCCAGCTCATGGTCAGTGCCTGGAACCGCAGCGACGTGGCCTTCACCATCGAACCGATGGAGCGCATCGCCCAACTGGTGATTGTGCCGGTGGTGCAGGCCCAGTTCCGGCTGGTGGACGACTTTGGCGCCAGCACCGAGCGCGGCACCGGCGGCTACGGCTCCACCGGCCGCGCCTGAGTTCTTCAGTGCAGGTGCTGTCCGCCGGGGGCGTGTGGCACATCGTGTGACGCGCCGCCCAGCCGGAAGAAGCCCATGCCCAGCGTGCCCCGGCCCACCTCGTGGGCGGTGGCCTCGCGCACGGCGTGAACCTTGAGCTTGAGCCGCAGCGCAATGCCCGACAGCGGGTGGTTGGCGTCCATCACCACATGCTCGGGGTAGATTTCGCTCACGAAGTACACCTTGTCCTGCGGCGCAGCCGGGCTGCAGCCGGGTGGCAGGCCTTCAAACGCCATGCCTTCTTCCAGGTCGTCGGGGAAGCACGCGCGCGGCTCCAGAAACAGCAGGCTGTCGTCAAAATCGCCAAACGCGTGTTCGGGCTCCAGGTGCAACTCCACCTCGTCGCCCGCTGCGTGGTCTTGCAGCGCCTCGTCGATCTTGGCCAGCAGATCGTGGCCGCCAAGCAGGAACTCGGTCGGCTCCTCCAGTTCATCCAGCACTTCGCCCAGGGTGTCTTTCAGCGTCCAAGTCAGGGCCACGACGCATTGTGGTGTGATTTTCATCCGACAATTGTCCCATGACCGCTTTCAATTCCACCCTCACCCCCCCGCCCAGCCCCGACGCGCCCCTGGCCCTGTTGGGTGGCCTGACCCCGCGCCAGTTCATGCGTCGCCACTGGCACAAGAAGCCGCTGCTGATCCGCCAGGCCATTCCCGGTTTCCAGCCGCTGCTGTCGCGCCCCGAGCTGTTTGCGCTGGCGGGCCAGGAGGCGGTGGAATCCCGCGTGGTGGTGCAGCATGGCGAGGGCTGGGAACTCAAGCACGGCCCGTTTGGCAAGGGCGCCTGCCCGCCGTTCAAGCAGCCGGGCTGGACCCTGCTGGTGCAGGGCGTGGACTTGCACGTGGACGCCGTACACCGGCTGATGCAGGGCTTCCGCTTTGTGCCCGATGCGCGGCTGGACGACCTGATGATCTCGTGGGCCAGCGAAGGTGGCGGCGTGGGGCCGCACTTTGACAGCTACGACGTGTTCCTGCTGCAAGCGCACGGCAAGCGCCACTGGCGCATCGGGCGCCAGAAAGACCTGAGCCTGCAGGAGGACGTGCCGCTTAAGATCCTGCAGCACTTCGAGCCGGAGGAGGAGTTTGTGCTGGAGCCCGGCGACATGCTCTACCTGCCGCCCAAGTGGGCGCACGACGGCGTGGCGGTGGAGGGCGAGTGCATGACCTACTCGGTGGGCTTCCGTGCGCCGCTGCGCGGTGGCCTGGCGGGTGAACTGGTGCAACGCCTGGCCGACGACCACGAGGACGAGGTGCTGTACCGCGATCCGCAACAGCCCGCCACCGACCAGCCCGCCGCCATGCCTGCCGGCCTGTTGCAGTTTGCCCAGGACGGCGTGCAGCGCCTGCTGCAGCAGCCCGATGCGCTGGCCTGCGCGCTGGGCGAGGTGCTGACCGAGCCCAAGCCGCGCGTCTGGTTCGAGGAACCTGAAGGCCAGTGGCACCCCGCCGCTGTGGTGCTGGACCGCCGCACCCGCATGCTGTTCGACGACAAGCACATCTTCATCAACGGCGAAGCCTTCCGCGCCGCTGGCCGCGACGCCCGCCTGATGCAACAATTGGCCAACCAGCGTGGCCTGGACGACGCCAGCGTGCGCAAGGCCAGCGTGGGCGCGCAGGATCTGCTGGCCGACTGGTTTGAGGCGGGTTGGCTGCACCACGCCGACAGCGCCAGCAAGTGTTAATTTTTGTAAAAAACCCCTGATTTCGCGGGCTTTTCCGGCGCTATAGGGTTATCCCGCACGTGTTTGTATTATCATCCGCGCAGAACTGGTGCATTGTGGTTTCGTGTAGGTGCGTCGGTTTTGTCTGGGTTTGCTGCGTTGCTGTGGTGGCCCAGGCCAAGTGGAATACAGTCCCGGATCTCCCCCCTCATTTCTCTGGTTGAACAAAATGAACAAGTCTCTCATCGCTGCTGCTCTGATGGCTGCCGTCGCTCTGGCCGCTTGCGGTAAACAAGAAGAAGCTCCGGCACCGGTACCTGCTCCGGTTGAAGCTCCGGCACCGGCTGCCGACGCTGCTGCTGCCCCGGCCGCTGATGCTGCCGCCGCTCCGGCTGCTGATGCTGCTGCTGCCCCGGCCGCTGATGCTGCTGCCGCTCCGGCTGCTGACGCCGCCGCTGCCCCGGCCGCCGACGCTGCTGCCGCTCCGGCCGCTGCCCCGGCCGAAGCCGCCAAGTAATCTTCGGATCGCTGGTACAAAAAAACCGCCTTCGGGCGGTTTTTTTGCGTCTGGCGTTGGCCGGGCGTTATTTCAGGTCGTCGGCCAGCAGTTGCAGCATGCGCTGCGCGTTGGCGGAACTTTCTGGCTGGCCTGCCTGGTTGAGCACCGAGACGCTGGTCTGTGCCGCCTCGCTGCGCACCAGCACGCGGTAGCGCGTGGGTGTGGCCTCGGCGCTGGGCTTGCTGCCGAACAGGCGGCCAAAGAAGCCGGGCTTGTCCGCGTCTTGCTCGTCCACGCTGGGCACGTAGCGCACAAAGTAGGTGCCCTCGGCGCGGTTGCGGTCTTCCACCGTGAAGCCGGTGCGATCCAGCGCCAGGCCCACGCGGCGCCAGGCGCGGTCAAAGCCGTCGTCCAGCTGCAGCTGGGGCTGCTGGTTGACTGTGACCAGGCGCGCCTGTTGTGGCACTGGGGCACTGGCCAGCAGCGCGTCGGACTGCGCCTGGCTCAGGCCGAGCTTGACCATCAGGCGGCGCAGGAATTCGGCTTCCAGCTCCGGATCGGCCGGGCGCGGCTGCCACATGGTCTGCTCTTTTTCGGTGCTGGTGTAGACCTCGATCATGCCGCGGTGGCTGATGTAGATCTCGGTGCCACCGCTGGCGTTGCGCTCGAGCCGGGTGCGGAACTTGTCGCGCTCGCCGGTGGAGTACAGGCCGTCGAACACCTTGCCGATGGTGCTGCGGATGATGTCCTGCGGCAGCTTGGCGCGGTTCTCGGCCCAGTCGGTCTCCAGCAGGCCCAGGTTTTCCTGGTCGAGCGTGAAGACGAAGCCGCTTTCCTGCCAGAAGTCGCGCACGGGCGTCCAGAGCTTTTCGGGCGGGCGGTTGACCACCAGCCAGCGCTGGCTGCCCGCGCGTTCGATGCGCACGTCGCTGACGGCGCTGGCGGCCGTGGGCACGTTCTGCGCCGCGGGCTGTGCCGCCTGCTGGCTGTTGGCGCTGACGACGCCGCCCGTGGGCAGGGCGTAGCGCGATTCGCGGCTGAGCTGGGTCAGGTCGGGCGGCACTTCCAGCGTCTGCACCGGGCGCGCGCTCTTGTAGTCGATCTTGTCCTCCTCCAGCACCGAGCAGCCGCCCAGCAGCGTCACGGCGGCGCCTGCGGTGGCGGTCCAGCGGATCCAGTGGGGGGCGCGGCGCAGGTGCGACGAAGGGGATGCAAAGGAGAACGGCTGCGGGGTCATAGGGTCGGACAACAATCGGCAAACAAGGTGGTTTAGAGCAGACCGGCGCTGCGCAGGGCGGCTTCGACCACCGGGGCGTTGCCGCTGGTCAGCTCGGTCATGGGCAGGCGCAGGGTGGGGCCGCACAGGCCCATGCGTGTCATGGCCCATTTGACGGGAATCGGGTTGGCTTCGACGAACAGGTGTTTGTGTACCGGCATCAGGCGGAACTGGATCTCCATTGCGGTCTTGACGTCACCGGCCATGGCGGCCACGCACAGCTCGTGCATCAGGCGTGGGGCCACGTTGGCGGTCACGCTGATGTTGCCTTGGCCGCCACACAGCATCAGGGCCACGGCGGTGGGGTCGTCGCCCGAATAGATGGCAAAGCCTTCGGGCGCTTCCTTGATCAGCCACTGTGCGCGTTCGATGTTGCCGGTGGCTTCCTTGATGCCGACGATGCCGGGCACTTGCGCCAGGCGCAGCACGGTGTCGTGCTGCATGTCGGCCACGCTGCGGCCTGGCACGTTGTACAGCACGATGGGCAGGTCGCCGGTGGCTTCGGCAATGGCCTTGAAGTGCTGGTACTGGCCTTCTTGGGTGGGCTTGTTGTAGTAGGGCACGACTTGCAGCTGGCAGTCGGCGCCGACGCTGCGGGCAAACTTGGCCAGCTCGATGGCCTCGGCGGTGGAGTTGGCGCCGCAACCGGCCATGATGGGCACGCGCTTGGCGGCCTGTTCTACCGCGACGCGGATGATCTCGCAGTGTTCCTCGACGTTGACGGTGGGCGACTCGCCCGTGGTGCCAACCACGCCAATGCAGTCGGTGCCTTCGGCAATGTGCCAGTCGATCAGCTTGCGCAGGGCGGGGTAGTCCACGCTGCCGTCGTTGTGCATGGGGGTGACCAGGGCCACAATGCTGCCGGTAATGGGTGTCATGGGCGTGTTTTGTCTCTGAAAGAATAGAAGAGTGTGACGCGCATTCTACTCAGCCGTGTGTTGGTCATGGCGTGCCCACTCTGGTGCAGACGGAGTGGCCAGTCTGTTGGTGGTTAAGGGGTCTTGCTGTGTTAATCTTTGAAAAGTTTTAAGTTTCTTGTAATTTTCCAAACATTTTTATAATTCAGGCACCATGGATCCTGTTCACAATCCTTTTTCTCCTGGGGCGGGGACGCCGCCGCCGGAGCTGGCGGGCCGCGATGAGCTGCGTGAGTTGCTGCGCGTTGCCTTGGAGCGCGCCAGAATCGGGCGCCCCGCCAAGAGCGCCATGCTGGTGGGCTTGCGTGGCGTGGGCAAGACGGTGCTGCTGGATCGGGTGCGGCAGGACGCCGAGGCTGCTGGCATCCACACTGTGCGTATCGAGGCCCCGGAGGGCCGCTCGCTGCCCGCGCTGCTGGCCCCAGAACTGCGCCAAGCCCTGTTGCGCTTGAGCCAGGTTTCAGCAGCCAAGGACTGTGCTGTGCGTGGGTTGCGGGCGCTTGCCGGGTTTGCGCGCAAGCTCAAGGTGACTTTTGGCGATATTGAGGTTGGTTTCGATTACGAGCCTGAGCCTGGATTGGCCGACAACGGGGATCTGGAGCATGACCTTCAGGCCTTGTTCGAGCAGGTGGGGTTGGCTGCCAAGTCGGCCCAGACGGCCTTGGCTGTTTTCATTGACGAGTTGCAGTATGTTGAGGAGCCCCAGCTGGCGGCCCTGATTACCGCCATGCACCGCACTGAGCAGCGGCAATTGCCCGTTGTACTTGTCGGAGCAGGGTTGCCGCAGTTGCGCGGGCGCATGGGCAACGCCAAGTCGTACGCTGAGCGGTTGTTTGATTTCCCGACGATCGGCCCTTTGCCCGCGTCGGCGGCTCGCCTTGCGATAGAAAAGCCCCTCGCTCTGGAGGGGGTGGGTATCACTGGGGCCGCTTTAGAGCAGATTTTGCAGCTGACCCAAGGCTACGCTTATTTTCTCCAGCAGTGGGGCAGCCACACTTGGCGCGCGGCCCAAGCGTCGCCTATCGACGTGGACGCTGTTCATGCCGCGTCCGTGACGGCGGTGGCTGCGCTGGATGAAAGTTTTTTTCGGGTGCGCTTTGACCGGTTGACACCCAAGGAGAAAAAGTACTTGCGCGCCATGGCCGAGCTGGGGGCGGGCCCGCACCGATCGGGTGATATTGCAGAATGCTGCAACGCGAAGGTGTCTTCGTTGGCCCCGACGCGCAGCTCCTTGATTACCAAAGGGATGGTCTGGAGCCCCAACCATGGCGACACGGCTTTTACTGTGCCGATGTTCGATGAGTTCATGAAGCGGATCATGCCGGGGGACGACTGGCGGTAGTGCGCATCTAAAATCCGCCACCATGGCAAAAACTACCGCATCCGCCGACGTCGCTTCGGCCACCGCTTACGCCGAAGGTTCCATCCGTGTGCTCAAGGGGCTGGAGCCGGTCAAGCAGCGTCCGGGCATGTACACCCGCACCGACAACCCGCTGCACATCCTCCAGGAGGTGCTGGACAACGCCGCCGACGAGGCGCTGGCCGGGCATGGCAAGAAGATCAAGGTCACGCTGCACGCCGATGGCTCGGTGAGCGTGGAGGACGACGGACGTGGCATTCCGCACGGTATCCACCCCGAGGAGGGCGCGCCGGTGCTGGAGCTGGTGTTCACGCGGCTGCACGCGGGGGGAAAGTTTGACAAAGGCTCTGGCGGGGCGTACAGCTTCTCGGGCGGTCTGCACGGCGTGGGCGTGAGCGTGACCAACGCTCTGGCCACCCGGCTGGACGTGACCAGTTACCGCGATGGCCAGGTGGCCGAGCTGGGTTTTGCCAACGGTGGTGATGTGGTGCGTCCGTTGCGCACACGGCCCCAGGGCCAGCCGTGGCCCGATGGCACGGTGCCCGACGGCAAGGACCGCAAACAGGGCACCACGGTGCGCGTGTGGCCCGATGCGCGCTACTTCGAGTCCGCCACCTTGCCACTGGGTGAGCTGACGCACCTGCTGCGCAGCAAAGCGGTGTTGATGCCGGGGGTGTCGGTGTCGTTGGTACACGAAGCCAGCCGCGACACCCAGACCTGGCAGTACAAGGCTGGCTTGCGCGACTACTTGCAACAGACACTGCGCACCGAACCGTTGATTCCGCTGTTTGAGGGCGCGGGTTACGCCGATGCGGGCCACGACAGTTTTGCCGAAGGCGAGGGTGCAGCGTGGGCGGTGGCGTTTACCGACGAAGGCGCACCGCTGCGCGAGAGCTACGTCAACCTGATTCCCACCCCGTCCGGTGGCACGCACGACAGCGGCCTGCGCGATGGCCTGTTCCAGGCCGTGAAAAGCTTCATTGAATTGCACGCGCTGTTGCCCAAGGGCGTGAAGCTGATGCCCGAGGACGTGTTTGCCCGCGCCAGCTACGTGTTGAGCGCCAAGGTGCTGGATCCGCAATTCCAGGGTCAGATCAAGGAACGGCTCAATTCGCGCGATGCGGTGCGGCTGGTGTCGGGCTTTGTGCGCCCGGCGCTGGAACTGTGGTTGAACCAGCACGTGGACTACGGCAAAAAGTTGGCCGAATTGGCCATCAAGGCCGCACAAACCCGCCAGCGCGCCGGCCAGAAGGTGGAAAAAAAGAAAGGCTCTGGCGTGGCGGTGCTGCCCGGCAAGCTCACCGATTGCGAGAGCCGCGACATTGCCCATAACGAGCTGTTTCTGGTGGAAGGCGACTCCGCCGGTGGCAGTGCCAAAATGGGCCGCAACAAGGAAACGCAGGCCATTTTGCCGTTGCGCGGCAAGGTGCTCAACACCTGGGAGGTGGAGCGCGACCGCTTGTTTGCCAACAACGAAATCCACGACATTGCGGTGGCGGTGGGCGTGGACCCGCACGGCCCCCACGATACGCCCGACCTGAGCGGGGTGCGTTACGGCAAAGTGTGCATCCTGAGCGATGCGGACGTGGACGGCTCCCACATTCAGGTGCTGTTGTTGACGCTGTTTTTCCGGCACTTCCCCAAACTGATTGAGGCCGGGCACGTGTACGTGGCGCGGCCACCGCTGTTCCGGGTCGATATGCCCGCACGGGGCAAGAAGCCCGCCAGCAAGGCCTACGCGCTGGACGAAGGCGAGCTGACCGCGATTCTGGACAAATGCGCCAAAGAAGGCGTGCCGCGCGAGAAATGCCAGATCAGCCGCTTCAAGGGCCTGGGCGAGATGAACGCCGAGCAGTTGTGGGACACCACGCTTAACCCCGACACGCGCCGCCTGTTGCCGGTGCAACTGGGCAACATCGACTTTGCCGCCACCGAAGCCATCATCACCCAACTGATGGGCAAGGGCGAAGCCGCCGCCCGCCGCGAGCTGATGGAGCTGCACGGCGATGCGGTGGAGATTGATGTATGACCGTCATGGGCTTGGGGTGGGCACAAAGCCCAACCCCATTGTCAAGTCCGTGTGTCAGGATTGCTTGTAGCCTTTTATAATTTTGTCAAAAATAGGTACAGATTTTTTGAGAGTGTCCATAGCATCGTACAAAGGTAGGAAAGCATTATGGTTTTTATCGAACTTTCCATAATTAAGCCAACTTTGAGCGAGAATTTTGTTGTCAAGGCAGACGGGTAAAAAGAAAACACCCTTGCCTTTGTTTTCGAAGCCAAGTTTGGCAAGAGCATTAGTCAATTCTGCTGGAATACTTTTGGTATACGTATTGGCTTTGTTGCACAAACAC
>NZ_NWBQ01000029.1 GCF_002837135.1 Macromonas bipunctata
GGAACTGGCCAAAGCGCAGCGCGCCCGAAAGAAAAAACGGGTCAAGGCGATCTACGCCAAGATCAAAAATCAGCGCAAGAACGACTTGCACAAATTCAGCACCACGATGGTGCAAAAAAACGCCGCCATCTTCGTGGGCGACGTGGCCAGCGCCAAGCTGGTCAAGACCACCATGGCCAAAAGCACGTTGGACGCGGGCTGGGCCATGCTGAAAACCATGTTGGAACAAAAGAGCCATCAGGCCGGTGTGGTGTTCGAGGTCGTGAACGAAGCGTATTCAACCCAGACTTGCTCGTGCTGCGGGGTGATACCCGCCAGCAGTCCGAAAGGTAGGGCGGGTTTGCGAATAAGGGAATGGACGTGCAGCGAGTGCGGAACGACACATGATCGGGACGTGAACGCGGCACGGAACATTCTCGCGGCGGGGCATCGCCGTCTGGCAGCAGGAATCCCCGTCCGCTAGGACGGGGAGGATGTCAAAGTGGTGATCAGCGTGTTCTTGCCCGCGATGGGGTACATGTAGGGCTCGATCAGCACCTCGCGGCCACCTTGCTTGGCCAGCAGATAGTAGTCGCCGTTGCCGGGCTTGTCGTAGTCCACCAGCGGCTCGACCCCAATCTGGCCGCTGCCCCGGTTCCAGTACGGAATGAAGCGGCCCGTCTGGTCGTGCCCGGTCTGACCGGCGAAAGCGGCGTCCTGGCCGTCAAAGGCATTGGGCTCCCAGCCCGACCACACCCCCAGCAGGCGCGGGTTGCCCGCCAGCACGCCTTGCAGGATGGCGTTGGCCATCTGGCGGCTGGCCTGGCCGCTGGCCCTGAGCTCGCCCAGTGCGTGGGCCACCACGCGTGCCGATTGCATGGCCTCGTCCAGCGTGGCGCTGACCTGTGCCGCCTGGCGCCGGGCCAGCTCCTGCGCGTACTGGTTGGCTTGTTCCTGTTGCAGGCGGCTGGCCTGCACAGTCAGCACCGTGAAGGTGATGGCAAAGCCCAGCAGCACGATCGTGACGACCGACAGCAACAACTGGGTGCGCAGACTCTGTTTCTGGCGTGGCGGCATGGTGTTTGTTTCTGGTGAAATGTGGAATGGTACGCGCACTGGTGCAAGCAAGAACCGCACCAGACGGCTGTGTAGTGACCCCGATGTTTGGTGCGGGTGTGTGCCGCCTCAGAACATGTCCGCTGTCATGCGTTCCACGCTGCCGCCGGCTTGTTGCACCGCAGCGGCCCAGGCCTGTGCCTGCGGCAGCAGGGCCTCGGCAAAGAAGCGCGCCGTCACCACTTTGGCGGTGAAGAACGCTGGATCGTGCGGCTGCTGTTCGAGCGCCACCAGCAGCGCGCGCGCCATCTGCCAGCCGCACAGCACCAGGCCAGTCAGTTGCAGGTAGCGCACCGCACCGGCGTACACCACCTTGGGCTGCGCCTTGGCGTGCGCCACGATGAAATCGATGCAGCCTTCCAGCGCCAGCCGCGCCTGTTGCAGGGCTTGTGCCACCACGCTGCAGTCGTCGTGCTGGCGGGCGTGCAGGGCGTGTTCGGTGGCGGCGATCTGGGCGCACAGGCGCTTGGCCAGCGCGCCGCCGTCGCGCACGGTCTTGCGGCCCACAAAGTCGTTGGCCTGGATGGCGGTGGTGCCTTCGTAGATGGCCAGGATGCGCGCATCGCGGTAGTGCTGTGCTGCGCCGGTATCTTCCACAAAGCCCATGCCGCCATGCACTTGCACGCCCAAGCTGGTGATGTCGTTGGCCATTTCGGTGCAGTAGCCCTTGATGACGGGCACCAAAAACTCGTACAGCTCCTGCTGTTGGCGGCGCGTGGTAGCGTCGGGGGCGTGCAGGGCCTGGTCGTTGCTGGCCGCAGCCACATAGGCCAGGGCGCGCGCGCCTTCGGTGCTGGCCCGCATGGTCAGCAGCATGCGTTTCACGTCGGGGTGCTGGATGATGGTCACCGGCCCGCTGGAGCCACCCAAGTCGCGGCACTGGACACGCTCGCGTGCGTAGGCCACCGCTTGTTGGTAGGCCCGGTCGCAGATGGCCACGCCTTGCAAGCCCACGGTGAAGCGCGCCGCGTTCATCATAATGAACATGTATTCCAACCCCCGGTGGGGTTCGCCCACCAGTTCACCGATGGCACCGCCGTGGTCGCCAAATTGCAGCACGGCGGTGGGGCTGGCTTTGATGCCGAGTTTGTGTTCGATGCCCACGCACTGCACATCGTTGCGCGCACCCAAGCTGCCATCGGGCTGCACCAAAAACTTGGGTACCACAAACAGGCTGATGCCGCGCACGCCTTCAGGCGCACCGGGCAGGCGGGCCAGCACCAGGTGGATGATGTTCTCGGTCAGGTCGTGTTCGCCGTAGGTGATGAAAATTTTGGTGCCAAACACCTTGTAGGTGCCATCGGGTTGCGGTTCGGCCCGTGCGCGTATGGCCGCCAAGTCGGAACCCGCTTGCGGTTCGGTCAGGTTCATGGTGCCTGCCCAGGTGCCCGCCACCAGTGCGGGCACGTATTTTTGGCGCAACGCTGGGCTGGCCGCCGTCAGCAGCGCCTCCACTGCGCCGTCGGTCAGCATCGGGCACAGCGCCAGCGACATGTTGGCCGCGTGCAGCATTTCGTGGCAAGCGGTGGTCAGCAGTTGCGGCAGGCCTTGGCCGCCGTACTCGGTGGGGTGGCTCAGGCTTTGCCAGCCGTTGGCACTGAATTGCCGGTACGCGGCCTGAAAACCCGCCGAGGTGTAAACCTCGCCCTCTTGCCAGCGGCTGGGCTGTTTGTCCGCTGTGGCGTTGAGCGGTGCCACCACGTCTTGGCAGAATTTGGCCGATTCGTCCAGCACGGCGCTGGCGGTGTCGAGGTCAAACTCCTCCAGCCCCGGCAGCGTGGCCAGGGCCGGGAGGTCGGCCAGGTGTTCCATGACAAACAGCATGTCTTTGACGGGGGCCTGGTAGTGCATGAATTTCGCTCCTTGGGATGTGATACCGCATTATTCAACACCACCTGACACCCACGGTACAATCCGCCCCGTCATTGGGGAGTAGCCGCCCTGCACGCGTGCGGGGGCGAACGTCAACACACTTGGCCCACAGGGTCATGGCGTTCGCAACTGAGCACCAGTCTGGCAAGACCTTTGACCGCCGCACCTCCGGTTGGGCCGGGGAAGTGCGCGGTCATTGCTGTCCTGCCGGCCCTGGAACCGTGTTCTTTCATGGAAGCTTTGCTTATCTCCACCGGCGTGGTGGCTCTGGCCGAAATTGGCGACAAAACCCAGTTACTGGCCTTCATCCTGGCTGCGCGCTTCAAGAAACCCCTGCCCATCATCCTCGGTATTCTGGCTGCCACCGTGGTCAACCACGGCTTGGCCGGTGCGCTGGGGGCGTGGGTGACCTCGGTGCTCACCCCCGAGGTGTTGCGCTGGGTGTTGGGGGCCTCGTTCATCGGCATGGCCATCTGGACGCTGATTCCCGACAAAATCGAGGAAGAGGAAACCCAGGTGGCGCAAAAACTGGGTGTGTTTGGCGCCACGCTGGTCACGTTCTTTCTGGCCGAAATGGGCGACAAAACCCAGATTGCCACCGTGGCGATGGCCGCCCAATTTGCCACGCCCGTGCTGGTGGTAATAGGCACCACACTGGGCATGTTGATTGCCGATGTGCCCGCCGTGTTTGTGGGCGACAAGTTTGCCAATCGCATCCCCATGAAGTTGGTACACAGCATTGCCGCTGGCATTTTTGCCGTGCTGGGCGTTGCCACGCTGCTGGGTGCGGGCCAGGGGCTGGGCTTCTGAGGCTGCCCCTTGGCCCGTTGCGCTTCAGTGCAGCTTGAACTGTGACACCCGTTGCGCCAGCGCCTGCGCGTGCTGGCGCAGGGTGGACGCGGCGGCGGCGGTCTTGTCCACCAGGGCCGCGTTTTGCTGTGTGCTCTGGTCCAGCCCCCGGGTGGCCTGTTCGATGTCGCGGATGCCGGTGGCACCGTTGCGCGCGTCGGAGGCGATGCGCTCGATCAGGCGGCCGATGCTGTCGGCGCTGGCCAGCAGCGTGGTGATGGCGTCGCGCGCTTCGTTCACCACCTGGGCGCCGGTCTGGGTTTGCTCGGCTTTGTTGCACAAACACCCCGGAAGCAGGTAACCTTGGGCCATGAGTGAAGCCAGCGCCACCAGTAAGACCCGCTACCAGACACGCAACTGGGCCGAGTACAACGCCGCGCTCAAGGCGCGAGGCTCGCTGACCCTGTGGCTCGACCGCGACATGCAGTGGCTGGCCGC
>NZ_NWBQ01000003.1 GCF_002837135.1 Macromonas bipunctata
CGACTGGTGGCCGCCCTTGCGTTTGAACTGCGGATAGCGCCCTCGTTTGGCAAAGAAATTGCCGAACGCTGTTTGCAAATGGCGCAGCGCCTGCTGCAACGGCACGCTGGACACGTCGTTGAGCCAAGCGTATTCAGACTGCTTTTTGAGCAACGTCAACGTGGCAGATGTGTCATGGTAGCCCATCCGTTCTTGACGCTGTTCCCACGCTCCGCGGCGCAGGCGCAGCATGTGGTTGTAGACAAAGCGCACGCAACCAAACGTCTGGGCCAAGAGAGTTTCTTGCTCGGGCGTAGGGTAAAACCGGAAGCGGTACGCGCGCTTGATGTCCATGTGCGCAATTTACACGAAAACCATCCCATCCACCCAGAAGATAGTTCGCCCAGAAAGGAGCGGGTTCAGGGGCTTGCCGTGCAAGCCGCGCTATCCCTCCCCGGCACGAATGTCGGGGTTTCCCGCGCAGATTGATGAAAATTGTGACCCGAGACGTACCCCCACGCGCCGCCTGGGCACTGGAAAAGGCGGGTGTTCACCCCCTGCTGGCCCGGCTGTACGCCGCACGGGGTGTCACCAACACCACCGAACTGGACGACGCACTCAGCCTGCTGCAACCCCCAGCGCAGATGCTGGGCACCACCGAGGCCGCCCGCCTGCTGGCCGACGCGATGGCACAGCAGCAACGCATCTGCATCGTGGCCGACTACGACTGCGACGGTGCCACCGCCTGCGCCACCGGCCTGCGTGGCCTGCGCATGCTGGGCGCGCCGCTGGGCTTTGACCGGGTGGACTTTTTGGTGCCCGACCGCGTGGCCGATGGCTACGGCCTGACCCCCAGCATTGCCGAGCGCGTCCACGCACGCGGGGCGGATGTGCTGGTGACGGTGGACAACGGCATTGCCAGCGTGGACGGCGTAGCGCGTGCGCGCGAACTGGGGCTGCAAGTGCTCATCACCGACCACCACCTGCCCGCCGTCATCAATGGCGAAGTGCAGTTGCCGCAGGATTGCGTGATCGTCAACCCCAACCAGCCGGGCTGCGGCTTTGCCAGCAAAGCCATTGCCGGGGTGGGCGTGATGTTCTACGTGCTGCTGGCCTTGCGCGCCGAATTGCGTGCGCGGGGCGTGTTCGATACCCAAAGCCAACCCCGCATCGACACCCTGCTGCCGCTGGTGGCACTGGGCACGGTGGCCGATGTCGTCAAGCTCGACGCACACAACCGGCGTTTGGTGGCCCAAGGACTCAAGCGCATCCGCGCCGGGCAGTTGCCAGCTGGCATGGCGGCACTGCTGCGTGTGGCGCAACGCGAACCGCGCCAAGCCAACGGCACCGATCTGGGCTTTGGCCTGGGGCCGCGCCTCAACGCCGCCGGACGACTGGCCGACATGACGCTGGGCATCGCCTGCCTGAGCACCGACGACCCACAACACGCCGCCACCTTGGCACAAACGCTGGACGGCATCAACCGCAACCGCAAAGCCATCGAAAGCGACATGCGCGACCAGGCGCTGCAACTGGCCGAACAACTGTGGGACGACAGCACCGACACGCCACCGCCTGCGCTGTGCCTGTTCGACCCCGGCTTTCACGAAGGCGTGGTGGGCATTGTGGCCGCACGCCTCAAGGACAAGCTCTACCGCCCGACCTTTGTGTTTGCCGCCAGCCAGGCCACCGGCAAAACACACGAACTCAAAGGCTCCGGGCGCTCCATTCCAGGCTTTCACCTGCGCGACGCACTGGACTTGATCGCCAAACGCCACCCCGGCGTGCTGCTGCGCTTTGGGGGCCACGCCGCCGCTGCGGGTTGCACCATTGCAGCAGACCATTTCGACACCTTTTGCCAAGCCTTACAACACATCGCCAACGAATGGCTGGACAAAGCCACGCTGCAACGCAAGCTGGAAACCGACGGCCCGCTCGACCCCAAATACCGCGCCTCGGACATGGTGGATACCCTGCAACAGCAAGTGTGGGGCCAAGGCTTTGCGCCGCCGGTGTTCTGCGAGGAACTGGAAATTGTGAGCCAACGCTTGGTGGGGCAAACCAGCAAGCACCTTGCCCTCAAGGTCAAGCACGGCCACGAACTGGTGGATGCCATCTGGTTTGGCCACACCAACACCCTGCCCGAGCGCACGCGGCTGGCGTTCCGGATGGATTCCGACGACTGGAACGGCCAGCGCCGGGTGCGTTTTCTGGTGGAAGGGGCCGAACTGTGACCCCTGCCCCGCCCCGCACCTGGCGAGCCTTGCCAGTGCCCGATGGCATCGCCGTGCTGTACGCCGACGACGCACTGCTGGTGCTGAACAAACCCGCTGGCTTGCTGTCGGTGCCTGGGCGCGGCCCCGACAACGCCGACTGCCTCAGCGCCCGCGCGCAAGCCCTGTACCCCGATGCGCTGATCGTGCACCGGCTCGACATGGGCACCTCGGGCCTGCTGGTGCTGGCACGTGGCCCCGAGGCACAAAGCCGGCTCAGCCGCGCGTTTGCCCAACGCCAAGTCCACAAACAGTACGTGGCCGTGGTGGCGGGCCAGCCCGACACCGCCAGCGCCGATGCCGACGGCTGGAGCGACATCCACTTGCCGCTGATCGTGGACTGGCCCAACCGCCCCAAAAGCAAAGTGGATTTTGACATCGGCAAACCCAGCCACACACGCTGGCGCGCGCTGCACACCGCCCCCCACCCCCAACTGGCACACGGCACCACGCGGCTGGCCCTGGAGCCCGTCACCGGTCGATCGCACCAGCTGCGGGTACACCTGCAAGCCATCGGTCATCCCATTCTGGGCGATGAGCTGTACGCCGACGATGCGGCGTTGCAAGCCGCCCCACGCCTGCTGCTGCACGCGTGTGCCATTGAGTTGCCGCATCCGGGCAATGGACAAACTATGCGCTTTGATTGCCCGCCACCGTTTTAAAAAAATTTGGACAAATCGCCAAGATGCTATCATGCAAAAAGTTTCGACAAGGAAACATTGCATGAGTACCGAACACACCATCCAGCAAGCCGCAGAACAACTCCAAGTCAGCGTACAGCGCGTGCGTACGCTCTGCCGTGATGGCAGTCTGGACGCACGCAAAATAGGCTCCACTTGGCTGGTATCCGCCGCCAGCCTGCACCGCTACGCCCTGCGCACCGCGCACCAAGTGGCTGAAGACCACCCGCGCTATATGGCCAACTGCGCCGCCCAACGGCGCAGCGCCAGCAGCGGCAAACCGATTGCCTTGAGCTTTTTTTCCGGCGCGATGGGACTGGATCTGGGCATTGAACAGGCCGGTTTTGACGTGCGCTTGGCCTGCGAGATGGACAAATACTGCCGCCAGACAATTGCACTCAACCGCCCCGACACGGCCCTGATCGGCGACATCAACCAATACAGCGCCGAACAAGTGCTGCACTACGCCGGACTGGAACCGGGGCAGGAAGTCGATTTGATGGTGGGTGGCCCGCCATGCCAAGCCTTCAGCACGGCAGGCAAGCGCAAGGGCTTCAACGATGAGCGCGGCAACGCATTCCTGAGCTACCTGAATCTGGCTTTTGCCATCCGCCCGCGCTATCTGGTGATTGAAAACGTGCGCGGCCTGCTGTCGTGCCCGATGCAACACCGCCCCCACGAACTGCGCGGCACGGAGTTTCCCGATCTGACACTGGACGAGCTACCCGGTGGCGCGCTGAATTTTGTCTTGAATGAAATCCGCCGCCACGGCTATGGTTACTCGTTCAACCTGTACAACGCCGCCAACTTTGGCACGCCGCAGGTGCGCGAACGTGTGGTGATTCTGTGTACGCGCGATGGCTCACGCCCGCCCTACCTGCCACCCAGCCACAGCGAACAAGGCCAGCACGGCCTGAAAAAGTGGAAAACCTTCCGCCAAGCCACCAAAGGGCTGGAACACACCGCGCACCACCACCTGAACTTTCCGGAAAAGCGCCTGCACTACTACCGCTTGCTGGGTGAAGGCCAAAACTGGAAAAACTTGCCCGAAGCCTTGCAAAAAGAGGCCTTGGGCAACTCCTACCATGCAGGCGGTGGCAAAACCGGCTTTTTGCGCCGTCTGGCCTGGGACAAGCCCGCACCGACACTGGTCACACACCCGGCCATGCCCGCCACCGACTTGGCGCATCCGCAGGAATTGCGTCCGCTGTCCGTGGAGGAATACAAGCGCGTGCAGGAATTCCCCGACGACTGGACGCTGGCCGGGCCATTGGTGGAGCAATACAAACAGGTTAGCAAGACGGCACCTGCCAGCCTGGGCCGTGCCATTGGGCAAACCGTGATGGCGCTGCTCAAGGGCCAGCCCGTGGCCCAAGTACCGGGCTTTTCCTATTCCCGCTACAAAAATACCAGCGATGTGGAGTGGGAAGCGCAATTCCAGCGCACAGCCGACCGTCGCCACACCAAGACGGACTCTGCCTGAAAAATAGACACGCATAAAAAAACGGCCCCAGGCTCGCGACTGGCACCGTTCTTTAACAGGGCAACTGTCGGCTTACAGCAGCGGCACGCCGGTCTTGCTCTGGATTTCCTCGCGGGTCACGCCGTCGGCCAACTCCACCAGCTTCAGGCCTTCGGGGGTCACGTCCATCACGCCCAAATCGGTGATGATGCGGTCTACCACGCCCTTGCCCGTCAGCGGCAGGGTGCATTGCGGCAGGATCTTCAGGTCGGTGGTACCGTCTTTTTTCTTGGCCACGTGTTCCATCAGCACAATCACGCGCTTGACACCGGCGACCAAGTCCATCGCGCCGCCCATGCCCTTGACCATCTTGCCCGGAATCATCCAGTTGGCCAAATCGCCGCTGGCCGTGACTTGCATCGCGCCCAGAATCGAGAGGTTGATCTTGCCGCCACGGATCATGGCAAAGCTCTGATCCGAACCAAAAATGGACGAACCTTTGATGGTGGTCACGGTCTGTTTGCCCGCGTTGATGAGGTCGGCATCGACTTCATCGTCGTACGGGAATGGGCCAATGCCCAACATGCCGTTTTCGCTTTGCAGCCAGACTTCAATGTCGTTGGGCACATGGTTGGCCACCAGGGTGGGGATGCCGATGCCGAGGTTGACGTAAAAGCCGTCTTGCAGTTCTTGTGCCGCACGTGCGGCCATTTGGTCTTGGTTCCAGGCCATGTTCTACCAGCTCCTTAAACTTTGCGTTCGCGCGTGGTGCGCTTTTCAATGCGCTTTTCGGGGGTCGGGTTGACCACGATGCGGTGGACGTAAATACCGGGCAGGTGTACGTCATCGGGGGCAATGTCACCCGTTTCCACAATGCGCTCCACCTCCACAATGCAAATCTTGCCAGCGGTGGCAGCGGCGGGGTTGAAGTTGCGCGCGGTCAGGTTAAAGCGCAGGTTGCCCGAGCGGTCGGCCACGTCGGCCTTGATCAGCGCCACTTCGGGGAACAAACCATGTTCCATGATGTAGGTTTCACCGTTGAATTCGCGGTGTTCCTTGCCCTCGGCCACCAGCGTGCCCACACCGGTTTTGGTGAAGAAAGCCGGAATGCCCGCGCCGCCGGCGCGCAGCTTTTCGGCCAGCGTGCCTTGCGGGGTGAATTCGAGTTCCAGTTCACCGGCCAGGTACTGGCGCTCAAACTCCTTGTTCTCGCCCACGTAGGACGAGATCATCTTTTTGATCTGGCGCGTTTCCAGCAACTTGCCCAGGCCAAAACCGTCCACGCCCGCGTTGTTGGAAATGGCGGTCAGGTTCTTGACACCGCTGTCGCGCAGCGCGTCGATCAGCGCCTCTGGGATGCCGCACAGGCCGAAACCGCCCACGGCGATCAGCTGGCCATCGGCCACCACACCGTCCAGCGCCGCCGCGGCGCTCGGATATACCTTGTTCATCGCTTGAAGTCTCCTGTTGGAAAGCCCGTAAAACGCATACGATACTACGTGCCGACATACGCAGTATTGCGTAAAGACCAACCCTTACCCCGCGTTGCCCCATGTCCCTGGCCTCCCTTGCCACCGTACCCCCGGTGGACTACCAGCTGGCGTTCCACCTGGCCCCGGTGGGGCTGGTGCTGTCGTACCACCGCACCATGGTGGACTGCAACCAGGCGCTGTGCGAGATGTTCGGCGCCAGCCGCGAGCAGCTCATCGGCCAGAGCTTCCAGATTTTGTACCCCAGCGCCAGCGAATTCGAGCGCACCGGCGAGCGCATCAGCCCGATTCTGAACGCGCATGGGCACTACGCCGACGACCGCATCATGCGCCGCGTCGATGGCCGCTTCAAGGGGCAAACCTTCTGGTGCCACGTGACCGGGCGCGCCTTTGACCGCACCGACCCGCACGCGGGCGGCATCTGGAGTTTTGAGGATTTGAGCTCACGCCGCCCCGTCAGCGCTGAGCTCACTGCACGCGAGCGCGAGGTGGCCGCACTGGTGCTCAAGGGCCAGACCGCCAAGGAAATTGGCAAGGTGCTGGGCATCAGCCCGCGCACGGTGGACATCTACCGCGCGCGCCTGATGCGCAAGTACCAGGCCAAGAGTTCCGCCGAACTGGCGCGCAAGCTGGTGTCGGAGTGATCAAAAAGGCGAAAATAATCCGCCATTGCCATATTTTTGCCGCGCGGCGTGCCGAAATCAGGGTACAACACGCCACAACGCCCGCAGCCCCTCCTGTTTTCCGATGAAACTCAATCTTCCCGTCACCCAGCGCGAGTACGACTACCCCGCCCACGAGATGTTGGTCTCGACCACCGACACGCGCGGCTATATCACGCACTGCAACAAGGCGTTCGTGGACGTCAGCGGCTACGAGCACGACCAGCTGATCGGGCAGAACCACAACCTGATCCGCCACCCCGACATGCCGCCCGAGGGCTTCAAGGACTTGTGGCAGACCATCGGGCGCGGCAAGCCGTGGACCGGGCTGGTGAAGAACCGGCGCAAGAACGGCGACCACTACTGGGTGGTGGCCAACGTCACGCCCATCATGCAGGGCAAAAAGCCCGTGGCGTACCTGTCGGTGCGCACCAAACCGACGCGGGCACAAATTCAAGCCGCCGAGGCGTTGTACGCCCAAGTCAACCACGAACGCGAGACAGGCCGCCCCACCGCCACCTTGGTCGCGGGCCATGTACGCCGTTTGGGCTGGCGCGGCTGGCTCGATGGCTACAAACACCTCAACAGCACCCAGCGTCTGGGCAGCGGCCTGTTGCTGATGACGCTGTTGGGCTTGGCACCGGGCCTGCTGGGTTTGAGCGGCATGGCAGAAACCGGGGCACAGTTTCTGGCGCTGTCGCTGGGTGCAGGCGGTATTTTGCTGTGGTTCAAAGCGCACTTGGTGCAAGCCATTGAGCACGCCAATGAATTTGCCAGCGACATGGCCAGTTGCAACCTGACCACACAAATCGACAACCACTACCCCGAACCCATGTACTCGCTGGTGCGCAACCTGGCGCAGGTGCAGGTCAACCTGCGGGCCGTGATTGGCGACGTGCGCAGCGAGGTGGACGGCTTTAGCCGCTCGGCGCAGGAGATCGCCTCGGGCAGCGCCGACCTGTCGCACCGCACCGAGGCCCAGGCCACCAGCCTGGAAAAAACCGCCTCGGCCATGGAGGAGGTCTCCAGCACCGTGCGCCACACCGCCGACGCCGCGCAACAGGTGGCGCAGCAGTCGCACCACAGCAGCCAGGTGGCGGCACAGGGGCAGCAGATGCTCAAGGCGGTCAGCCAGTCGATGCAGGAGATGGAACGCTCGTCGCAGAAGATGGGCGAGATCATCGGCACCATCGAAAGCATCGCCTTCCAAACCAACATCCTGGCCCTCAACGCCGCCGTGGAAGCGGCCCGCGCGGGCGAACAAGGCCGCGGCTTTGCCGTGGTGGCGTCGGAAGTGCGGGCGCTGGCCCAACGCAGCGCCAATGCCGCCAAAGAGATCCACACCCTGATTGGCCAGTCGGTGGAGCAAGTCCACCACAGCGCGCGCCAGATGAACGACACCGCCAGCACCATCGACACGCTGGCCGACGAGGTGCGCAAAATGAGCGGCCTGGCCGACCACATCAGCACCGCCACGCAGGAACAATCCCAAGGCATTGCCGAGGTCAACACCGCCGTGACGCAGCTCGACAGCGTGACGCACCAGAACGCCGCGCTGGTGGAACAGTCCAGCGCCGCGGCCCACCAGTTGAGCCAAGGCACCGACAGCCTGCACCGTGCGGTGGCCATCTTCCGGCTGCCCTAAAGTGGCATGGCCCGCCGACCTTGGCGGGCTGCTGTGGATTATTGGCGTGCGGTGCGCACGTTGGCCGGTGGCTGCTGTGGGTGGCTGCTGCGCCAAGGGTTGATGTCCAACCCGCCCCGGCGCGTGTAGCGGGCGTACACGCTGAGCTTGAGCGGCTTGCAGCGTGTCCACACGTCCATAAAAATGCGTTCCACACACTGCTCGTGGAACTCATTGTGGTTGCGAAAGCTCACCAAGTAACGCAACAAGCCCGCGTGGTCGATGGGCGCGCCCGTGTAGGCAATCTGCACACTGGCCCAGTCGGGCTGTCCCGTCACCAGGCAGTTGCTCTTGAGCAAGTCGCTCACCAGCACCTCGCTCATCACGGCCTGGCTGTGGTCGGCGCCCAGCAGGTGCGGCGCGGGCGTGTAGTCGGTGCATTCCACGTCCAGCCGGTCCAGGCTCAGGCCGTCCAGCGCCTGCACCGCCTCGCGGCCAAACTGCTCGGGCAGCAGCAGCTTGAGGCCGACGCTGGAGCGCACCGCCTCGCCGCGCCACAGCGCTTCGCTCAGGTCGGCGCGCAGCCTGTCCTGCACCGCCTGCGCGCTGTCGAACACGCTGTTGTTGAAGCTGTTGAGGTAGAGCTTGAACGATTTGCTCTCAATGATGTTGGGCGTCTCGCTGGGCACCATGATGTGCGCCAGCGCCACCTGCGGCTTGCCACGCGGGTTGAGCCAGCTCAGCTCGTAGGCCGTCCACAGGTCGGCGCCCATGAAGGGCAGCGTGGCGCCGCTCAGGCCCAGCTCGGCGCGCTTGGGCGCACGCGGCAGCGGGAACAGCAGTGCCGGGTCGTACCGGTCGGCGTAGGCGCTGATCTGACCCAGCGGCGAATGTTCGGGTTGCACCCCGGCGGGGTGGGCAAAAGTGTGTGGTGTCATAGCAGTTCAGACAAATTCGCGTTCGCGCAGCCACTTGGTGGCCACCCATTTCTCGCCCTCCAGCACCGGCGCGCCGCCGTGCAGGGTCTGGGTGGAGGGGTGCGGACGCTCGTAGCCAAAATAGACGGCGGTGCCGCGCTGGGGCGTCACTTCCAGCCCGATGTCGGGGAAGGTGGTGCCGCCGCCGCGCGCGGGTTCGTTGAGGTACATCACCAGCGTGGCCACGCGCTGGCCACCGCGCTGGGTGATGCGGGCGGTGCCGGGCTGGTCGGGGTCAAAGTAGTCGTAGTGCGGCTTGTATTCGGCGCCGGGGCGGTAGTGCAGCACCTGGATGCCCTCGCCGTTCTCCACCGGCCACTGCAGCAGGCGCGCGATGCGGGCCTCGACGCGGGCCACCAGCTCGTTCTCGCCCCGGCGCAAGAACATGCCGCTGCTGGTGCGGTCGTCGTTGACGGCCTGGCCACCGGTTTCGGTCTCCACCGTCAGCGAGCGCGCCATGCGCGGCTGCGCGGCCTCGATCAGCGCCTGGCACTCCTCGGGCGACAAGAAGTCGCCGAACACCGCCAGCTGCGGACGGCGCATGTGCAGCCACACCGGCACCACGCGGTCGCCCAGGTCCAGCTCGCGCGGCGAACCGCGCAAGTCGGGCTGCGGAAAGGTGACCCGTGGCACAGCGCCAGCGGCGGATCCATCATCTGCACCGGGCACATGCTGCTGTGCCAGCGCCTCGGCCTGCTGCCACACCTCGACGGGCAACGCGGCGCGGGCGTCGGGGGCATGGTGCGCCAGGTGCGCATGCAGCGTCACCACCAGCGCGTCCAGCGCCACGTCGTCCTGCCAGCCCACCTGGCGCATGGACTGCAACAGCGCCTCGGGCGCGCAGCCGGCCTCGGTCTGGGCGATGATCCAGCTCCGGAGTTCAGGGGAAATGGTTTGCGTCATGTTCATACCGCCACCGCTCAAGCCGGGCGCGCATCACGGCGAAACACCAGCCGGTCCGGCTCGGACGCAGCGGGCACGTATTGGTAACCTTCGGCGGCAAAACCTTGGAGGTCGGCCACCGTGCGGGCACGTTGCTGCACGGCATGACGCATCATCAGCCCCCGCGCACGCTTGGCCATGAAGCTGACGATTTTGTACCGCCCGGCTTTGAGCTCCTCGAACACGCACGTCACCACGCGAGCGTGGAGCACCTTGCGGTTCACGGCCTTGAAGTATTCCTCGCTGGCCAGGTTGACCAGCACCGGCTCAGGCTGAGCGGCGCTGCACTGGTTCAGGTAATCGGCAATCTGCCCGCCCCAGAACTGGTACAGGTTCTTGCCGCGCGCGGTGGCCAGGCGGGTGCCCATTTCCAGCCGGTACGGCTGCATCAGATCCAGCGGGCGCAGCACGCCATACAAGCCGCTCAGGATGCACAAGTGCGCCTGCAACCACGCCAAGTCGGCCTCGGCCAAGGTTTTGGCGCTCAAGCCATCGTACACATCACCATTGAAGGCCAGCACCGCCTGCTTGGCGTTCTCGGGCGTAAAAACAGGTTGCCACGCCTGGTAGCGGGCCACGTTCAGGGCCGCCAATGGGTCGCTCAAGTCCATCAAAGAGGCCACTTCCTGCAACGACTTGCCGCGCAGCACCTCGATCAATTCGCAGGCCTGCGGCACAAACAGCGGCTGGGTGTGGGTGGTGGTAATGGGGGGCGTTTCGTAATCCAGCGCCTTGGCCGGTGACAATACAAACAACATGCTGACCATCCTTTATCGAGACGATTATCTGGTATCCATCGCCAAGCCGCCGGGCCTGCTGGTACACCGCACCGGCCTGGACGCGGGCGAAACCCGTTTTGCGGTGCAACTGCTGCGCGACCAGATCGGGCAGCCCGTGTGGCCGGCGCACCGGCTCGACAAAGGCACCAGCGGCGTGCTGCTGTTTGCGCTCGATGCCGACACCGCCCGCGCACTGGCCCAGGCGTTCGAGCACGGCACCGACCTGCAAAAAACCTACCACGCCATCGTGCGCGGCTGGCCCGCCGAGGCGGGCGTGATCGACCACCCGCTCAAACGCATGCCCGACGACATGCGCCACCAGCGTGAGGAAATCCAGGACGCACTGACGCACTACCGCACCTTGGCGCGCTGCGAACTGCCACTGCCCCAAGGCGACTTTGCCACCACCCGCTGCGCTCTGGTCGAGCTGCAACCCCACACGGGCCGACGGCACCAACTGCGCCGCCACATGAAGCATATCGCCCACCCCATCATTGGCGATGCCACCCACGGCAAAGGGCCACTCAACCGCCAGTTGGCCGCGTGGCTGGGCCTGCAACGGCTGTGGCTGCACGCCAGCACGCTCACACTGCCCCATCCCGTCACCGGCCAGCCCTTGCACCTGCACGCCCCGCTGGGGCCAGAATGGGCACGCTGGCCGTGCGCCACCACCCCGTAAAATCGAACGTTTTGCCCTTCAGCTCTGCCGTACACACCATGACCGACACCGTTGCCCAACCCGGCCTGCAATCCCTGTCCAAATCCTTTGAGCCCGCCGCGCTGGAAGCCCACTGGGGCCCCGAATGGGAACGCCGTGGCTACGGTGCCGCAGGCTTTCGGGGCACAGGTGCGGCAGATGTAAATGCACCCTCGTTTGCCATCCAGCTGCCGCCGCCCAACGTCACTGGCACGCTGCACATGGGCCACGCGTTCAACCAGACCATCATGGACAGCCTGACGCGCTACCACCGCATGCTGGGCCACAACACCGTCTGGATTCCGGGCACCGACCACGCCGGCATTGCCACCCAAATCGTGGTGGAACGCCAGTTGCAAGGCCAAGGCATCAGCCGCCACGACATGGGCCCCACCCCCGCCGAAGCCCGCAAGAACTTCGTGGCCAAAGTGTGGGAATGGAAAGAACAATCCGGCAACACCATCACGCAACAAATGCGCCGCATGGGCGACAGCGTGGACTGGAGCCGCGAATACTTCACGATGGACGACAAGCTCTCCACCGTCGTCACCGAAACTTTTTGCAAGCTGTACCAGCAAGGCCTGATCTACCGGGGCAAACGCCTGGTCAACTGGGACCCGGTGCTGATGAGTGCCGTGTCCGACTTGGAAGTGGAAAGCGAAGAAGAAGACGGCAGCCTGTGGCACATCGCCTACCCGCTGGCCAGCGGTGAAGGTCAACTGGTGGTGGCCACCACCCGCCCCGAAACCCTGCTGGGCGACGTGGCCGTGATGGTCCACCCCGAAGACGAACGCTACGCCCACCTGATTGGCCAGTACGTCAAACTGCCGCTGTGCGACCGCGAGATCCCGGTGATTGCCGACGAATACGTGGACCGCGCCTTCGGTACCGGCGTGGTCAAAGTCACCCCAGCGCACGACGCAAACGACTACGCCGTGGGCCAGCGCCACCAGTTGCCCATGATTGGCGTGCTGACGCTGGATGCCAAAATCAACGACCACGGCCCGGAAAAATACCGTGGCTTGGACCGCTTTGTGGCCCGCAAAGCCATCGTGGCCGACCTGGAAACCGCGGGCCTGCTGGTCGAAGTCAAAAAACACAAACTGATGGTGCCACGCTGCGCGCGCACCGGACAGGTGGTCGAGCCCATGCTGACCGACCAATGGTTTGTGGCCATGACCAAAGTCAGCGAACAAGACCCGACCGGCAAATCCATCGCGCAAAAAGCCATCGACGCGGTGCAAAGCGGCCAAGTCTCCTTTGTGCCCGAAAACTGGGTCAACACCTACAACCAGTGGATGAACAACATCCAAGACTGGTGCATCAGCCGCCAGCTCTGGTGGGGCCACCAAATCCCGGCTTGGTACGACATTGAAGGCAACGTGTACGTGGCGCGCAACGCCGACGAGGCGCAAACCCAACTCCAAGCCTACGCCCACCACCTGAGCGAGACCCAGCGCAGCGCCCTGCTGGCCGGTGGTCTCAAGCGCGACGACGATGTGCTCGACACCTGGTACTCCAGCGCGCTGGTGCCCTTCAGCACCCTGGGCTGGCCCGAGCAAACCCAAGACTGCGACCTCTACCTGCCCAGCAGCGTGCTGGTCACGGGTTACGACATCATCTTCTTTTGGGTCGCCCGGATGATCATGATGACCACCCATTTCACGGGCAAAGTGCCGTTCAAGCACATGTACATCCACGGTCTGGTGCGCGACGCGCAAGGCCAGAAAATGAGCAAATCGGAAGGCAACGTGCTCGACCCGGTGGACTTGATCGACGGCATCGAACTCGGCCCACTGCTCGAAAAACGCACCACCGGCCTGCGCAAGCCCGAAACCGCGCCCAAAGTCCGCAAGCAGACCGAAAAAGAATTCCCTGAGGGCATCCCCGCCTACGGTGCCGACGCGCTGCGCTTCACCTTTGCCGCACTGGCCTCCTTGGGCCGCAGCATCAACTTCGACAGCAAACGCTGCGAGGGCTACCGCAACTTCTGCAACAAGCTCTGGAACGCCACCCGCTTTGTGCTGATGAACTGCGAAGGCCAGGACTGCGGTACCCGCGACGGTGCCAGCGTCACCCTGACCCAGGCCGACCGCTGGATCGTGTCGCGCCTGCAACGCGTGCAAGCCGATGTGGCCAAAGGCTTTGCCGACTACCGCCTCGACAACGTGGCCAACGCCGTGTACGACTTCGTGTGGAACGAGTTCTGCGACTGGTACCTCGAAATCGCCAAGGTGCAGATCAACACCGGCAACGCCGAACAGCAACGCGGCACCCGCCGCACCCTCATCCGCACGCTCGAAGCCATCCTGCGCCTGGCCCACCCCATCATCCCCTTCATCACCGAAGAACTGTGGCAAAAAGTGGCCCCGGTCGCCGGTTGCGGTGGCGACTCCATCAGCGTGACCGCCTACCCGCTGGCCCAGCCGGAGCTGATCGACACCGTGGCGGAAGCCAGCGTGGCGCAGCTCAAAGCGTTGGTCGATGCCTGCCGCAACCTGCGCGGCGAGATGAACGTCTCACCCGCCACGCGCCTGCCGCTGTACGCCGTGGGCGATGCCGACTTTCTGCACACCGTGGCCCCAGTGCTGCAAGCCTTGGCCAAACTCAGCGAGGTCAAGGTGTTCGCCGACGAAGCCAGCTGGACTGCCGCTGCCCAAGCCGCGCCGGTGGCCGTGGTGGGCGAAGCGCGCCTGTGCCTGTTCATGGAAATCGACGTGGCCGCCGAAAAAGCCCGCTTGACCAAGGAAGCCACCCGCCTGCAAGGCGAAATCGCCAAGGCCAACGGCAAGCTCGGCAACGAGGCCTTTGTGGCCAAAGCCCCGCCCGCGGTGATCGAGCAAGAGAAAAAACGCGTCGCCGACTTCAGCGCCACGCTGGCCAAACTGCAAGAACAGTTGCAGCGTTTGGGCGCATAAAGCGCCCCCGGATTCAACGGCGCTTGAGGTACGTCACGTACTCGGTGCCGTTGGCGGTTTCCTGCGCCAGCAGTTCATTGCCGGTCTGCTTGCAAAAGGCCTGAAAGTCGCGCACCGAGCCGGTGTCGGTACACACCACTTTCAGGATCTGGCCGCTGGTCATGTCGGCCAGCGCCTTTTTGGCGCGCAGAATGGGCAGGGGGCAGTTCAGGCCACGGGCATCGAGTTCACGGTCGGCGTTCATAGGGGTTTTTCTCCATCAAGGTGCAACAACAAGGCGGACGGCGGCTGCTCCGGCTCAGGCCGGAAACACACCCGTGGACAGGTAGCGGTCGCCCCGGTCGCACACCACAAAGGCGATGGTGGCATTTTCGACCTGCGCCGCAATCTGCTGTGCCACCCAGCACGCACCGGCGGCAGAAATACCGGCAAAGATGCCTTCCTCGCGCGCCAAGCGGCGGCACATTTCTTCGGCATCGGCCTGGCTCACGTACACCAACTCGTCCACCCCCGCTGGATCGTAAATCTTGGGCAAGTACTCCTGCGGCCATTTGCGGATGCCCGGAATGCGCGAACCCTCGCTGGGCTGGGCACCGATGATGCGGATGGCTGGGTTGCGCTCCTTCAAAAAGCGCGACACGCCCGTGATGGTGCCGGTGGTGCCCATCGCGCTCACAAAATGCGTGATGTGGCCTTTGGTCTGCTTCCACAGCTCGGGGCCGGTGGTTTCGTAATGGATGCGCGGGTTGTCCGGGTTGGCAAATTGGTCGAGCACCTTGCCTTTGCCCTCGGCCACCATTTTGTCGGCCAAATCGCGGGCGTATTCCATGCCACCGCTCTTGGGGGTCAACATCAACTCCGCACCAAACGCCTTCATGGTCTGGGCACGCTCAATGCTGAGGTCTTCCGGCATGATGAGCACCATGCGGTAGCCCCGGATGGCCGCTGCCATCGCCAGCGCAATCCCGGTATTGCCCGAAGTGGCCTCGATCAGCGTGTCACCGGGGCGGATGTCGCCGCGCTCCTCGGCACGCCGGATCATCGACAGCGCAGGCCGGTCCTTGACGGAACCGGCGGGGTTGTTGCCCTCCAGCTTGGCCAGCACCACATTGCCCCGGGCGCGGTTGGCCTCGGCCCCGATGCGCTGCAGCGCCACCAGCGGCGTGTTGCCCACGGCGGCTTCAATGGTGGGGTACGCGCGGATGCGGGGCGCCTTGCGCGGCGATGAACGGCGGGAGGGGCTGGAGGCGGTGGTCATGGCAAATTTTTGTCAACAGGAAACAAACACAGTGGGGTAATGTGCCATAATTCAGGGATACCTCGCTGCCGGAGTGGCGAAATTGGTAGACGCAGCAGATTCAAAATCTGCCGGTGCAAAACACCGTGCCGGTTCGAGTCCGGCCCCCGGCACCACAGCATTGCAAGCCTTGTACCCCGTACAAGGCTTTTTGCTTTATCAGCCCCAGCGCCTGCAGCCACCTGCCCCACACCGCCATGCCGTTCATCGTGACCGAACCCTGCATCCAGTGCAAATACACCGACTGCGTGGAGGTCTGCCCGATGGACTGCTTTGTGGAAGGCCCCAACTTCCTGGCCATCAACCCCGACGGCTGCATCGACTGCTCGGTGTGTGTGCCGCAGTGCCCAGTGGGTGCGATCGTGAACGCCAGCGAGGCCACCGAGGCGCAGCGCCCCTACATCGCGCTCAACGCCGAACTGGCGCAAGACCCGCAGTGGCGGCCCATCACCAAACGCCAGCCCGCCCTGCCCGACCACGCCCAGTGGAAGAACGTGGCCGACAAGGCCCACCTGCTGCAACGCCACCCAGGCGCCCACTGAGCGGCGCCAACGCTGGCAGCACCGGCCCCATGCCCCGCCCCACCGCGCCCACAGCGGCACCCACGCCAGCCCCGGCGCCCATTGCGCATTACGAGAACTTTCCCGTCGCCTCGTGGCTGTGCCCGCCACGGCTGCGCGCGCCCATTGCCGCCATCTACCACTTTGCCCGCACCGCCGACGACCTGGCCGACGAAGGCAGCGCCAGCGCACAGCAACGCCTGCAGGATCTGGCCACCTACCGGCAAGCCTTGACCGACGCGCTGGCCACCCCACACACGCCGCAACCGCACAGCCCTGCTACCGCCTGGGATGCTCACCCAGACACCGACACACCGCCACGCTGGCCGCACGTGTTTGGCCCGCTGGCGCACCAGGCACATGCCCACCAGCTGCCCGCCCAGCCACTGCACGATCTACTCGACGCCTTTGAACAGGATGTGCGCTACACCGACACCGGCACCCGCTACCCCCACCACGCCGCGCTGCTGGACTACTGCCGCCGCTCGGCGAACCCGGTCGGGCGCTTGCTGCTGCACCTGTACGGTGTGAACGACGCGACCTCTCTGGCGCACAGCGACGCCATTTGCAGCGCGCTGCAACTCATCAACTTCTGGCAAGACCTGGGGCAGGACCTGCGCCGCCTGCGCCACTACCTGCCGCAAGACGCGCTGCAACGGCACGGCGTGGACGAAGCCGCGCTGATGCACAGCGCCCGCACCGGCCAGCCCCTGCCCGCCGATGCCGACACCCGCGCGCAAGCCCTGCTGGCCGAGCTGTGCCAGCAAGCGCGCCAGCTGATGCAACACGGCGCGCCGCTGGCGGTGCGCTTGCCGGGCCGCATCGGCTGGGAACTGCGGCTGGTGGTGCAAGGCGGGCTGCGCATCCTGGACCAGATCGGCGCGCTGCAACACCGCACTTGGTTGCACCGCCCCCGCCTGCACGCCCACGACGCGCCCCAGCTGCTGTGGCACGCCTGGCGCATGTGAAGCCGCCGCGCGCAAGCCCGTACACTCGGGGCCATTCCGCCCCACACCGCCGCCATGAGCCCGCAAGACTACGTCCAGCACAAAGCCGCCGCCTCAGGCAGCAGCTTTTATTACGCCTTTTTGTTTCTGCCGCCCGAACGGCGTGCTGCCATCACCGCGTTCTACGCCTTCTGCCGCGAAATCGACGACGTGGTCGATGAAATCAGCGATGCCAACGTGGCACAAACCAAACTGCTGTGGTGGCAACGCGAGGTGCAACAGGCCTTTGCCGATCCGCAACGCACGCCCGACCATCCCGTGCTGCAAGCCCTGATGCCCTTGACCGCCACCTACAGCATCACAGCCCAACACCTGTTGCAAGTGATTGAAGGCTGCGAGATGGATTTGCACCAATCCCGCTACCTCGACTTTGCCAACCTGCGCCGCTACTGCCACCTGGTGGCAGGCGTGGTGGGCGAGGTGGCCGCGCGCATCTTTGGCCAAACCCAGCCCCAGACCACCGAATTTGCGCACCAGCTCGGGCTGGCGTTCCAACTCACCAACATCATCCGCGATGTGGGCGAGGACGCAACGCGGGGCCGCGTGTACCTGCCCATCAACGAGCTGCAACAGTTCAACGTCAAGGCGCACGAACTCATCAAACGCGGCGTGGGGCTGGAGGGCACCGACTTCCCGCAACGCTTTGGTGCGCTGATGGCGTTCCAGATCGAGCGCGCCCTGGCCACCTACGACGAAGCCCTGGCCCTGCTGCCCGAAGCCGACCGCCGCGCCCAAAAACCCGGCCTGATGATGGCCAACATCTACCGCACACTGCTGCGCGAGATTGCCACCGACCCGCAACTGGTGCTGACCCAGCGCGTCAGTCTCACCCCCCTGCGCAAGTTCTGGCTGGCCTGGAAAGTGCAGGCCCTGGGCCGCTTGTGAAGCCGTTGCGCATCGGCATTGTGGGCGGTGGCTGGGCCGGGCTGGCCGCTGCGGTGCGCGCCACCGAAGCGGGCTACCACGTCACGCTGTTCGAGGCTGCGCGCCAGTGGGGCGGACGCGCCCGCACCCTGCACACCCCCCACGGTGCGGGGCTGGACAACGGCCAGCACATCCTCATTGGCGCTTACACCGCCACACTGGGCCTGATGCAACGCCTCGGCGTGGATGTGGCAGCAGCTTTCCACACCGTGCCGCTGGCCTTGCGTTTTGCCGATGGTGCTGGCCTGGCCGTGCCCACTTGGGCCGCCCGCTGGCCCATACCGTTGGACATGCTCGCCGCCATCACCACCGCACGCGGCTGGAATTGGCGCGACAAACTGGCGCTGCTGCGCACCACAGCACGCTGGCAACGGCAAGGCTTTGCCTGTGCGCCCGACCACACGGTCGCCCAACTGTGCGCCGGACTGCCGCCCCGTGTGGTGGCGGAACTGCTGGAGCCACTGTGCCTCTCGGCGCTCAACACCCCGTTGGATCGGGCCAGCGCCAGCGTGTTCTTGCGCGTGCTGCAAGATGCCATGTTCGGCCCCGGCTTTGGGAACTGGCGCGGTGCCGACCTGCTGCTGCCCAAGTTGGACATAGGCGCGCTGCTGCCACAACCCGCCGCCCACTGGCTGCAACGGCGCGGCGCGGACTTGCGGCTGGGCCAGCGCGTCCACACGCTAAACCGCCACGCCCATACCAACGACAACACCGGCTGGGCGCTGAACGGCCAGCCGTTTGACCACGTCATCCTGGCCTGCCCAGTGTGGGAGGCCGCCCGCCTGCTGCAACCCGCCTTGGCGCACGCCGACCCCAGCGGCCAGCTCCACGCCTGGCACGCCCAGGCCAGCGCGCTGCGCCACGAGGCCATCGCCACCGTCTATGCCCAGGCGGCGCCCGGCACCCACTGGCCCGGCGCCAGCCCGATCCTGGCCCTGCGCAGTGGCCCGGACGCGCCCGCGCAATTTGTGTTCGACCGGGGCCAGCTTGGCGGCCCAGCCGGGCAATGGGCCTTTGTGGCCAGCGCGTGCAGTGTCGACAAGGCGACCCTGGAACACCAAACCTTGGCCCAGGCGGCGCAACAACTCGGCACGCCGGCGCTGCGCGTGCTGCAAACCGTGGTCGAAAAACGCGCCACCTTCGCCTGCACACCCGGCCTGCAACGCCCCAGCCTGCACATAGCTCCCGGCCTGTGGGCGGCGGGCGACTACACCGCCGGCCCCTACCCCGCCACGCTCGAAGGTGCGGTGCGCAGCGGCCTGGCCGTGGCCGACGCACTGCCCGCCACCACACCCGCCTGACGCCCGCTCACAGCCCCAGCTGCGCGCACAGTTGCGCCAGATCGGCCACGGTGCAGTGCGGCCGCTGCTGCGGGCCATGCGCCCACGGCTGGCCATCGCGGTTGAGCCACGCCGTCTGCATGCCCGCCTGCAACGCGCCCAGCACGTCCAGCGCGGCGTCGTCGCCAATGTGCAGCACCTGCTCCGGCGGCACGCCCGCGCGCTGGGCCGCCACGTGGTAGATGCGCGGGTCGGGCTTGGCCACACCCACCTCGCGCGCGCTCACCTGGGCGCAAAAGTGCTGGCCGATGCCCACGCGGTGGATGTCGGCGTTGCCGTTGGACACCGACACCAGCGGAAAGCGCGCCGCCAGCGCGCCCAGGGCGGGCAGCGCATCGGCAAAGAACTCCACCCGCTGGCGCTCGGCAAAAAACACCTCGAACGCCGGTTCGGCGTGGGCCGGGTCGTCGCCCGCCTGCTGCAGCGCCAGCCGGATCGCGGCCCGGCGCAGCGCGGTGAAGTCGTGCGCCAGGTGCGCCAGCTCGCGGTTGACCTGCGCGCGCACCGCGCGGCGCGTGTCGGCGTGGCTCAGGTGGCGCGCGGTGGCGGGAGCGTGCTCGGCCAGCCAGGCCTGCAGCACGGCCTCGGCGCGTTCGATGGTGGGCATGACCGGCCACAAAGTGTCGTCCAGGTCGAGGGTGATGGCGCGGATGCGGGACAGTTCAAGCATAGGTGATGGAGAATAGCGCACATGGCATTCCACAAAGAACCCCCTTACACCCACGGCCAGGCGGCCAAGACCGGCATCCTGCTGTGCAACCTGGGCACGCCCGACGCCCCCACCGCCCCGGCGCTGCGGCGCTACCTGGCCGAATTCCTGGGCGACCACCGGGTGGTGGAAATCCCCAAACCCATCTGGTGGCTGATCCTGCACGGCATCATCCTGCGCGTGCGGCCCGCCAAGTCGGCGGCCAAGTACGCCAGCATCTGGACCAGCGAAGGCTCGCCGCTGCGCGCGTGGACCGAGAAACAGGCCAAGCTGCTGGGCGGCCACTTGGGCGAACGCGGCCACCAGCAGCTGCTGGTGCGCTACGCCATGCGCTACGGCAACCCCTCCATCGCGCAGCAGCTCGACGAGCTCAAGGCCGCTGGTGCCACGCGCGTGCTCATCGTGCCCGCCTACCCGCAGTACAGCGCCAGCACCACCGCCAGCGTGTTCGATGCGGTGTACCGCTGGGCCGAACGCACCCGCCTGATCCCGGAGCTGCGCTTCATCAACCACTACCACGACAACGCCGGCTACATCCAGGCCCTCAAGCACAGGGTGGAAGAGCACTGGGCCATCCACGGCCGCCCCGACAAACTGGTGATGAGCTTCCACGGCGTGCCCGAACGCATCCTCAAGCTGGGCGACCCCTACCATTGCGAATGCCACAAAACGGGCCGCCTGCTGGCCGAGGCACTGGGCCTGACCAAGGAACAGTACGTCGTCACCTTCCAGTCCCGCTTTGGCAAGGCCAAGTGGCTGGAGCCCTACACCGAACCCACGCTAATCGCGCTGGCCAAGGCGGGCACCCAGCGCGTCGATGTGGTCTGCCCCGGCTTCACCAGCGACTGCCTGGAGACGCTGGAGGAAATCTCGCTCGAAGCGCGCGAGGCCTTTTTGCACGCCGGGGGCAAGCAGTTCCAGTACATCCCTTGCCTCAACGACAGCCCGGCCTGGATCCGCGCCCTGACCGACCTGTGCGAGCAGCACCTGGGCGGCTGGCCCACCCGCCAGGCCCCCGACCCCGCCGCCGCCCAGGCCACCCGCGAGCGCGCCATGGCCCTGGGCGCCAAACTCTGAACCCCGCACCAACCGATGAGCAAACACCCCACCCCTGCCGCCAGCGGCGACAAGGTGCGCCTGGACAAATGGCTCTGGGCCGCGCGCTTCTACAAGACCCGCAGCCTGGCCGCCGATGAAATCGACAAGGGCCGCGTCAAGCTCAACGGCCAGGTGGCCAAGGCCTCGCGCGAGCCCAAGGTGGGCGACGAGATCGAGTTCAAGACCGGCTACCACACCCGCACCGTGCGCGTGCTGAGCTTAAGCGCCGTGCGCGGCCCCGCGCCGCAGGCCGCGCTGCTCTACGCCGAAACCGAAGCCTCCATCGCGCAGCGCCTGGCACAGGCCGAACAGCACCGCCTGGCGCCCGAACCCGCGCACGCCCTGACGCAAGGCCGCCCCACCAAGCGCGACCGGCGCCAGCTGCAAGGCGTGGGCAGCCACGCCCCGGCCTGGAACGACCGCTGGAGCGCCAGCCTGGACGGCTGAACCGCGCCCAGCGCCCCGGCAACGGCGCCATATCCATATAACCGGATCGTCTAAGCACCAGCCACTTAACCACCGTGGCGGCCATTAAAATCGTCAGGTTTTGCAAAGGAAACCCGTGTCCGCCACACCCCCCCGCCTGATTGAGCAATACGGCCCCCGCGAGGCCATGGAATACGACGTCGTCATCGTCGGCGCTGGCCCGGCGGGCCTGGCCACGGCCATCCGCCTGAAACAACTCGCCAGCCAGCACAGCCACGACGTGAGCGTGTGCGTGCTCGAAAAAGGCTCCGAGCCCGGCGCCCACATCCTGAGCGGCGCGGTGATGGATCCGGTCGCGCTCAACGAACTGCTGCCCGACTGGCAAGCCCAGGGCGCGCCGCTGCACCAGCCCGTCACTGCCGACCAAGTGCTGTTTTTGAGCGAAACCGGCGCCAAGGCCACCCCCGACTGGCTGGTGCCCGAATGCTTCCACAACCACGGCAACTACGTCATCAGCCTGGGCGCCGTGACCAAATGGCTGGGCGAACAGGCCGAGGCGCTGGGCGTGGAAATCTTCCCCGGCTTTGCCGCTGCCGAAGTGCTGTACCACGAGGGCGGCGCCGTCAAAGGCGTGGCCACCAACCACATGGGCCTGGGCAAGGACGGTGAACCCACCGACCAGTTCCAGCTCGGCATGGAACTGCACGCCAAATACACCGTATTTGCCGAAGGTGCGCGCGGCCACCTGGGCAAGCAACTGCTGGCCCGCTTCCAACTGGACGCAGGCAAGGACCCGCAAACCTACGGCATCGGCATCAAAGAACTGTGGGAAATCCCCGCCGACAAAGCCCAACCCGGCCTGGTGGTCCACACCGCCGGCTGGCCGCTGGACGAACACACCTACGGCGGCGGCTTCCTGTACCACCTGGAAGGCAACAAGGTCACGCTCGGGCTGGTGGTGGGGCTGGACTACCAGAACCCCTGGCTGAGCCCGTTCGAGGAAATGCAACGCTGGAAAACCCACCCCAGCATCCGCGCGCACCTGCAAGGCGGCAAGCGCATAGGCTACGGCGCGCGCGCCATTGCCGCCGGCGGCCTGCACTCGCTGCCCAAGACCGTGTTCCCGGGTGGGGCGCTGGTGGGGTGCGATGCGGGCTACCTCAACGCCGCGCGCATCAAGGGCAGCCACGCCGCCCTCAAGAGCGGCATGCTGTGCGCCGAAGCCGCGTTTGCAGCACTGCAGGCGGGCCGCAGTGGCGACGAACTCAGCGCCTACCCCGCCGCGTTCGAGCGCAGCTGGCTGCACACCGAACTCGACCAGGCGCGCAACTTCAAGGCCTGGTTCAAAAAGGGCAACACCATCGGCGCAATGATGACTGGCGTAGAACACTGGCTCTTGCCCAAACTGGGGATGAAGCGCCCGCCGTGGAGCCTGCACCGCAGCCACGCCGACCACACCAGCCTGCGCCCGGCGGCCACCTGCCCGCGCATTGACTACCCCAAACCCGATGGCCAGCTCACGTTCGACCGCCTGAGCAGCGTGTTTTTGAGCAGCACCAACCACGAAGAAAACCAGCCCGCGCACCTGACACTGAAGAACCCCGATACCCCCGTGGCCACCAACCTGGCCCAGTTTGCCGGGCCCGAAAGCCGCTACTGCCCCGCTGGTGTGTACGAGTTCGTCCAAGACAACGAAACCGGTGTGCAGCGCCTGCACATCAACGCGCAAAACTGCGTCCACTGCAAGACCTGCGACATCAAAGACCCCACGCAAAACATCGTTTGGGTCACCCCTGAAGGCGGCGGCGGGCCCAACTACGCGGGGATGTAGCATGTAGCGGTATGCTCACGCCAATACCGTCGTTGCATACGCAACGCCTTGAGCATATTAAGCAACGGCTTTCTGGCATCCGCTTTGTTCATGAGCGATGATGGACTACCATGTTCGTTTTGATGATTGTCGGATCAATAAAGATGGACACCCCATGACTCATCTTCGCAAAACATCTGCCGGCTTTACATTGATCGAAATGATGGTTGCGCTGGCCATCATCGGAATTCTGTCCACCATTGCCTTGCCGGCTTACCAAAACTACACCCGACAAGGGCGACGGGCAGACGGTCAAGCGGCTTTACTGGCCGTCGCCACCGCGCAAGAAAAGTGGCGCATTAGCCATACCACTTACACGAGCACCATCGGTGACCTAAGTGTTCCAGCGGTGTCAGAGTCTGGCTGGTACGATATTTCCATCCAGTCGGGTGCTACGGGGACAGGCTATACCGCTCAGGCGGTTGCCAAGTCAGGCACCAGCCAAGCCAACGACACCGGTTGCACCACACTCACCTTGGCTATCAACAACACCACCGGCACCACCACCCGTGGCCCCGCAGGCTGTTGGAAAAAATGAGCACACAATCCTCTGTAAAGCACCCTCAGATGAATGGCCGGTCAACCGGCCTCACCTTGGTGGAGCTTATGGTCGTGATCGCCATCGTGGCGGTGCTGGCCATGATTGCCGTACCGTCCTACACCAGCATGCTGGAAAAGCAGCGTTTGACCAGCGCCGCAGAGACCCTACTCTCCGATGTGCGCTGGGCCAAAAGTGAGGCCATCAAGCGCAACGTCAGGGTCAGGATCAGCTTCACCACCACAACCCCTTGGTCATACACCATCGTTGCCGACAACAACAATGACGCAACGTTCGACGAAACCGCTATTCGCACCGGAAGTTCAGCAGAATTCACGGGCGTTTCCATCAGCAGCACCGGTACCAGCATCACTTTCGATCCAGTGCGCGGCACACTTGTTTCAATCACGGGTTCAACAGTCACACTCAGCACTACCAATCTCTCCGCCAAAGTCGTCATCAGTTCTTTGGGTAGGGCCAGATTGTGCAATTTTGGGGGCTACGAAGCATGCAATTGAACAAGGCCAAAATTTCGTCTCAACAAGGTCTGTCCATCGTTGAGTTGATGGTGGGGTTGCTGATCGGCTTGGTCGTCTTGATGGGTGTCGGCAGCGTTTTCCTGAATTCTCTGCGCGGACAAACAGACAACATCCAACAAGCCCGCCTGAACCAAGAAATGCGCGCCGTGATGGATGTCATGGTGAAGGACATTCGACGGGCAGGTTTTGTCACCTCAAATCCGGTGCTCTACAGCAGCAGCCTTCAAAACAACCCCTTCTTCCAAACCGGTACGCCCAGCACTGACGTGACCATTCACAACTTTGGCACGGACGGAGATAGAAACTGCATTGTTTACAGCTACAACAAAAATGACAACGACCCGACCACCGTCGAGAGCAGCGACTTCAGCGGCTTCCGCTCTGACCCGAGCAGCGGGGTGGTAGACATGCGCAGCGGGGGCGGGACTACCGCTGCCGATTGCACCAACGGACAGTGGGAAGGCATCACAGACAAAACCGTCGAAATCGCCGCGCTGACGTTCAGTTTTCCATCTCCTATACCGCAATTGAACGTCACCGGCATGTCCACCGACACTGATGCCGATGGTTGCCTAGACGGTGATCGCTTGCTTGCCACCGACATCAACAGTGCTTGCACGGCCACCAACGAAGGCAATGGCTACTGCGATACCGGTGAGCTGTGCACGGTCTGCAAGACTGGTGACAAATGCTTGCAAGTACGGACGGTCACCATCACGTTGACCGCCCAATTGCGCAATGTCAGCCCGGTAGTCCGCCAAACCATCAGCCATCAAGTGCGCATTCGGAACGACAAGTACATCCCCTCATGGCCTTGAGGCATCAAAGGTTGAACATGCTGCACTCGATCCATTCGCCTAAGTACCTGAAACAACAGCAAGGAACGGTCGTATTGCTCACGGCGGTGGTGCTGGCGCTCATCATGGGCATACTGGCCTTGACCGCAGCTCGCACCAGCTTGATGGAGCAAAAAATCACGGGCAATGACATCCGTGCGCGCGAAGCGAGGGAGGCGGCAGAGGCCGGGCTGGAATTTGCGATGGCGTGGGCCGGTACACAGCCTATCACTGCCGCACTGACCTGTCCTGGCGGCACAGGTTGCCCAACCATTCCCACTATCACGGCCAGTACGTCGGGTTCTACGTATTCAAATACCGTTGTTTTCACCCCGGACACTAATTCAAAGAACTTTATTAAAGTGGTGGCGACAGCGATTGGAAACGATGGCAGCAGCGCCAAAGCAGAAAGTTGGATTAAACAAGTTAGCTTATTGAATAGCGATATAGCATTGCCCGCCCCGCTTATTATCAACGGCGGACTGTCTGACGTCACCGGCAACCCGTCTTTAACTAAAATCAGTTCTGATGCAACGGGTATTGTTACAAGCGGCCCATCATCTAGCATCGATACAGGACATTTAAACATAGGGCCTAATCCTGCGACCAACACCATTCTCCCGAACGCCTTTTCATCCACAGCGTGGCAATATGTCTTTAAAATTCCACTGAGCCAAGCCATTGCCGAGGCTCAAGCAAATAACAACGTCTACCCCTCTCCCCCCAACAATACAACCCCATTTTATTACTACAACAGCAGCAGCCACATTAATGATGGCTATGAATATGGTTCATCCGTCAAGCCTATTGTCATCATCATAGGTTCATCGCATTGCCCAAAAATTAATGGGAGTCCCACCATATACGGCATAGTATATTTTTCAGCCACATCTGGCTGTAGTGACCAAGGTTGGGGTGGAGCCACCATTTACGGGTCGGTAATGACTGAAAGCAATATTACAAAACTTACCGCCAATTCCAAATTCATTGCCACAGGCAATTCAGGCACACCCGGCAATACAGGAACCAATATATTCTTAGATTACGCCACTACTATTCCCGGCGCTTGGAAAGACTTTTAAATGGAAAATAGAAATAAAAACTTTCTATCCAACAAAGGCATCGCCCTGATCGAAGCGATGGTGGGCCTTCTACTGTTGGCCGTGGCACTGCTGGGTTTGGCTCGCTTGCAGGGTGTGCTATTGCGCGATGCCGGTGACAGCCGCATCAAGACACACGCCTTGAATACCGCCCAAGAAAAAATAGAACAGTTGCGCAGCTTCAGCCGCAAAAATCAATACGCCGCTTTGGGCGATGGCAACGACACCATCACCGCCGCCAACGCCACCCTGAGACGCACTTGGGCAGTGAACAACTGCACCACGCCCACGGGTTGCACCTACAAAATTGTCAACGTACAAACCAGTTGGACTGACAGCCAAGGCAAATTTCAAACCGTGCAATTGACCTCATACATTGGCGAAACAGATCCGGTCAGAGGTGGGGTGGCATTGGCTTCCTCCACCTCTGGCTCCAGCAGCACTACTTCCAGCAGCACTACTTCCAGTGGCACTACTTCCAGTGGCACTACCTCCAGCGGCACTACCTCCAGCGGCACTACCTCCAGCAGCACTACCTCCAGCAGCACAACTTCCAGCGGCTCTTCTGGTGGTGCTACTTGCAGTATCACCAATGTGTCACCAAACGGGGGCATCATAAAGAAAGGTGTAGATTTCACAATTACTTACACCATTAGCGCGCCCGGCGCGATAACAACTGCGACACCATCTAACGACAATGCGAATAAAAAGAACGGCACCAGTGCAGCAAACAGTTCAGTCTTAATTACGCCCGCCAACGGAAATGGCAAAACTTTTGAAATCACTATATCAAATAATGGTGGTACTGGGTGTTCGTTTAAAACCAACACATTTACAACGACTAACTGAAGTAAGTTATGCCGATCACATGTTTCACTTTATCAAATCGCGCAGTGGTTTAACCTGCCAGCTCCATCACAATAGTATATGTCGCATCCCGGACGATTCTCACGCCGGTTACTGGGGGGCACTGGTATTGGTAGCATGGCTGGTAGCTGACGTTTTCTTTCACGTCAATTTCCATGTATCTGCCTGGGTCGGTGGTGTGCCAGCTTTGTTGCTGCCTCTGGTGTTCGGCTTTTATGTCATGGTGCTGCATGAAATGCCGCGTTGTCGGGCTTTGCGCATGCCCACTCCGCCGCTTGATTCCCGGTGGCGTTGGCGCTCCGCATTCATGCGTTTTTTGGTGGTCTTCGCAGCCATCAGCGTAACAACCGCCTTGGTTCACAGTCATTACTATTTTTTGGGTGATGCCTTCCATTTCACCCGGGATTTCTATTTCAGTATTTGGTGTCTGGTGCTGCTCTTTGGGCTGCCTTACATGCTCGTCACGCTGCGCTACCGGGGTGAATCGGTGCTCGACTTTAACGATTTTTCGATCGTGCTGCTGGCTGGTGGCCGTGCCTTAAAACGCTGGCTGGCAGCCAAACTCCACGGCAGATCATCTGCTCGGCATCTCGCAAGTCTCAAGAACAGGCGGTTGCGCAAAATGCTCTTGGTCTATCTGGTCAACGTGTTCTTTTTGACCTTGATGACCCGTTTCTTTGCGCAACAATGGGCCGACGCATCGCTCGATTTCAAACAAATATTGCAAGACTTACATGGGAAAATTTTTTATTTTGATTTTTTCAGTAGAATACATTTATTATTAATTCATGTTTTCTTGACCATAGATACCGGCTTGGCCATCATCGCCTACACGGTATCGACGCGATGGCTGGGCAACCGTGTCCAAAGCATCGACATGACGGCCTCGGGTTGGGCTGCGGCTTTGTTGTGCTATCCACCGTTCAACGATGCGCTGTCGCAGTTCATTGGTTATGGGCGTTTTGAAACCACCCACTGGCTGACTTGGGATTGGGCCAAGATGCTGGTGATGACCCTTGTCCTTGTGTGCATGGGTGTTTACGTTTGGGCAACCATGGCCTTGGGTTTCAAGTTCGGCAATCTGGTCAATCGCGGCATTGTGAGTTCAGGCCCATACCGCTACCTGCGTCACCCCGCCTACGCGGCCAAAAACCTGTCGTGGTGGCTGGACAACACCCATGTACTGACGAATCCGGCGGCCAGCCTCGCACTGCTGGCGTGGAATATGGTCTATTGGTGGCGCGGCACAACTGAGGAACACCATCTTTTACGAGATGCCGGTTATCGCCGGTACAGCGAATCGACGCGCACAAGGTTTTTGCCACGCTTGAGCATCACAACCGGTCAATGAGAGAAGGGCATGGAGCCGTGTTACGCTTACGCGACCCATTTTTTTGAAATTTTGACAACTTATGAGCTTGAAAAAATACAGTGCTGAACACGTCTGGCTGGAGCCGCACGGCGACGGCACCGCCACGGTGGGCATCACCGTGCATGCGCAGGACGCGCTGGGCGATGTGGTGTTTGTGGACTTGCCTGCCGTGGGGGCCACGTTTGAAGCGGGTGCGGTGGCTGCGGTGGTGGAGTCGGTCAAGGCCGCTGCCGATGTGTACATGCCCGCCAGCGGCACGGTGCTGGCCGTGAACGAGGATCTGCGCGCCGACCCGGCGCTGGCCAACAGCGCACCGCTGGACGCGGGCTGGTTTTTCAAAGTGCAATTGTCCAACCCCGCCGAGCTGGACAAGTTGCTGGACGAAACCGCCTACGCAGCACTGCCGCAGTAACGCCACAGCGCCGCAACGCGCTGCCGCCGCCGCCGGGCGTTGTGCTGGCGTCAGTGCAGCGCGATGGCGTCCATGGCCAGGTAGCGGTACATCACCTCGCGGTTGAGGTACTCGACGCGCGGCGCGTCCTCGGGCTGGCCCCAACCCGCCGCGCCCAACGCAAAGCAGAGCGTGACGAAGTGCTCGTCGGTGGGGTGGGCGCGCACGGCGTGCGGGGCCAGGGCGCGGTAGTTGAACAGGGCGGCGCTGTCCTGGCGCTGGAGCGTATCTTCCACCCAGCGGCTGAAGGCTTCCACATACGGCTCGGCACCGCTGGCCTGGGGCGGCCTGCCGCTGGCAAATTCGCGCAGGTTGTGCGTCATGCTGCCCGATCCGATGATGAGGATGCCCTGCTCGCGCAGGTCGCGCAGCGCGTAGCCCAGGGCGTACAGCTCCTGCGGCGTGTAACCGGCGGGCAAGGCCACCTGGATCACCGGCACCTGGGCCTGCGGCAGCACAAACAGCAGCGGCACCCAGGCGCCGTGGTCAAACGGGCGTTGCGGGTCGGCCTGCGCGGGCGCACCGGCGGCTTGCAGGCGTTGCAGCACTTGCTGTGCCAGTTCTGGCGAGCCGGGCGCGGGGTATTGCAGTTGGTACAACGCGTCCGGGAAGCCACCAAAATCGTGCCAGGTCTCGGGTTGCGGATGCGTCATCACCAGTGGCGCGCGCGCCATCCAGTGCGGTGACATCACCACCACACCGCGCAGCGGCGGGGCATCGGGCGCTTGCAGGCGCTGGCCCAGGGCCTGCAAGGCGGGGCCGGTTTGGCCGGGATCCAGCGCAAACAAGGGCGAACCGTGCGAGATGAACAGCGCCGGCACACGGGCTGGGGCAGTGGCGACGGTGGAAGCTACGGAATTCAGGGTTGTCATGCGGCACACTGTACCCAAAATCAGCGGCCAACGCGGTTGGCAGCACAGGTGGGGCCACAGCAGTGCGTACCGCTGCCTGCGCCCATTGGCTGCGCGACAATACGCCCTGCCCCGCGCCGTCACACTGGCGGCGTGGTGGCTTTTTTTCGTCTTAACCGCCTCTGCCCTGCCCATGATTGACCGCTACGCCGTGATTGGCAACCCCATCAGCCACAGCAAATCGCCCCTGATCCACACCGGATTTGCCCACGACAGCGGACAAGCGATGAGCTACACCACACTCGAAGGGCCACTGGGTCAGTTTGCGGCCACAGTGAACCAATTTCGAGCCGAGGGGGGCAAGGGGCTGAACGTGACGGTGCCGTTCAAGCTGGACGCTTGCGCCTACGCCACCGACTTGGCCGACAGTGCCCGCAGCGCCGGGGCGGCCAATGCGCTCAAGTTCGAGGGCGACCGCTGTTACGCCGAAAATTTTGACGGCGTGGGACTGGTGCGCGACATCACGCACAACCTGGGCCACGCGCTGCGGGGCCAACGTGTGCTGCTGCTGGGGGCGGGCGGTGCCACGCGCGGCGCGGTGTTGCCCATCTTGCAGCAAAGCCCGGCGCGGCTGTTCATTGCCAACCGCACCGTGGCCAAGGCGCAAGACTTGGTGGCCGAATTCCTGGCCCACGGGACCAGTGCGGTGCTGGAAGGCGGGGGCTATGGTGATTTGGGCGCAGCGGAGGTGTTCGATGTCGTCATCAACGCGACCTCGGCCAGCCTGGGGGCGGAGCTGCCACCCTTGCCTGCCAGCGCCTTTGCCGCTGAGGGTCTGGCCTATGACATGGTGTACGGCAAAGGGCTGACACCGTTCCTGCAACTGGCGCAGCACAGCGGCGTGGCCCATTTGGCCGACGGCGTGGGGATGCTGGTCGAGCAAGCCGCCGAAGCGTTTGCGTGGTGGCGTGGCGTTCGGCCCGAGACGCGCTGCATGATTGAACGCATCAGCGTACCGCTGCAATAACCGGCCTAGGAGACACCCCACCATGCAACAATACCTCGACCTTGTGCGCCAGGTGCTGGAACACGGCAGCTGGCAAAGCAACCGCACCGGCATCCGCACCCTGAGCTTGCCCGGCGCCATGATGCGCTTTGACTTGCAACAAGGCTTTCCCGCCGTCACCACCAAGAAGCTGGCCTTCAAATCGGCCATTGGCGAGTTGCTGGGCTTTTTGCGGGCTTCGCGCAGTGCGGCGGATTTTCGGGCACTGGGCTCCAAGGTTTGGGACCAGAACGCCAACGAGAACGCCGCTTGGCTGGCCAACCCGTACCGCCTGCAACCCGACGACCTGGGGCCGGTGTACGGCGTGCAATGGCGGCAATGGCCCGCCTACAAGCTGATCGACTTGGACCAGCCCAGCAGCCACGACCAACTGGCCGATGCGCTGCAACGTGGCTACCAGCAGCTTGGCATTCTGGTGCAGGATGCCCACCACCTCACGCCCGGCTACGGCCACAGCGCGCGCCAGATGTTGCTGTACAAGGCCATCGACCAGCTGCGCCAGTGTCTGGACACCATCGTGCAGAACCCCAGCGACCGACGCATTTTGTTCCACGGCTGGAACTGGGCCCAACTGGAGGAAATGGCACTGCCACCGTGCCACCTGCTGTACCAGTTCTTGCCCAATGTGGAGAAGCGCGAAATCTCGCTGTGCCTGTACGTGCGCAGCAACGATCTGGGGTTGGGCGCGCCGTTCAACCTGACCGAAGGGGCGGCCTTGCTGCACTTGGTGGGGCGGCTGACGGGCTACACCCCGCGCTGGTTCAGCTACTTCATTGGGGACGCGCACATCTACGAAAACCACCTGCCCATGGTGCAGGAACAACTGCAACGCGAGCCCTTCCCCGCACCGCAGTTGGTGATCTCCGACCGGGTACCGGACTACGCGCAAACGGGCGAATACGCGCCCGAATGGCTGGAGCTGGTGGAGCCGGGCGACTTCAGCTTGGAAGGCTACCAACACCACCCACCGCTGACGGCGGCGATGGCGGTGTAAACCACATTCAAGCCCGTGGCAGGGTCACGCCGTGCTGGCCCTGGTACTTGCCTCCCCGGTCTTTGTAGCTGGTCTCGCACACCTCGTCGCTTTCAAAGAACAGCACCTGCGCGCAACCTTCGCCCGCGTAGATCTTGGCGGGCAACGGCGTGGTGTTGCTGAACTCCAGCGTGACGTAGCCTTCCCATTCGGGCTCAAAAGGTGTTACGTTTACTATTATTCCGCAATTGTGGACGAACACACCGGATTCGAGGGCGAAGTTGCCCGCCTCGGGCACGGTCAGGCAATACACGTCGTGTTCACCGCCCACGGAGCGCACCGACTTGACCTTGTGGTTGCGCACCGCGTGCGAGGCACGGCCCCGGAACGCCGCCAGTTCCTGCGGAAAACGCCGGAAGGTGGAGCGGTCACAGTCCAGCAGACGCGCAGCGGCACGAATGGAACCCGTCTGGTGCAGGGCTGCGGTCACGGCCTGGGCAGTGATGTCCTGACGCAGGCGCAACTGGCGGGCGTGTTCGGCCTGTTGCACACGGCGGTCGCTGGCATCGGCCCAAGCGGCGCGCATGCGCTCGCCTTGGCGCACGCGCTCGGCCTGATCGCGGTAACGCTCCAGCATGGCTTGGCGGTGTGCTTCGCGGGTGGCATCGGACACGTGCTGACGTTGCGCCAGCAGGCGCTCGCGGGCCTCAGCGTACCGGCTTTCTTGCCAGAAGGCGGTGGCGCGCTCGCTTTGCAGCTGGGCGTAACGCTCGGCCCAAGCCGGGTCTTGCAGGCGTTGTTGCAGTGCTTCCCGGATGGCGGCGCTGTGCTCTTGCGGGTCAAAATCGGGGCCGTAGTTGTCTTCGTTGTGGTGGGTGATGTGCTCGCTCGCGGGCATACGCACCAAGTTCCACGGGTTGTTGTTGAGACGGTCGTGGTCCACGTGGTGGCGGTGGGTGCCCGCAGCATCGGCGTAGATGCCATGACGCAGGTTCCACTCATCGGCCAGCCGGTGGGTGGGGTAGGCGTGGCCGCTCAGGGGGTGGTACACGGTCTCGTAGCCGCGCGCCAGGCTGCGGTACAGCGGCATCAGCGACACGCCGGGCGTGAGTTCGGCGGCGGCCATCCAGCGGCCATCGCGCAGCATGAACTGGTGGTCGGGCGTGGCGTGGATGATCTGGTCGTTGTCCAGCTCCACCGCCACCAGGTTGTCGCGCCCGATGTAGCGCGGCGCCTCCAGCCGGGCCACGATGACGCGGCCATTCTGGCCCATGCTGTAACCCCAGAACATTTCGCCGTTGTCGGCGCGGCGGGCCATGTCTTCCAGCGTGGGGGCGGTGCCGTCCACCAACGCCACGCGGGTATCGCCCCGGAAGCAGCGGGCGTAGGTGCTCTTGCCCAGACAAATGGTTAAAACATTGCGTGGTATGCGGAAGTATTCGACCGTGCGGGCCAGTGCAAAGCTGTTGGGAGGGATGATGCAGGAATCGCCGTGGAAATCGACAAAGCTTTTCTCGTCGAAGTTTTTCGGATCGACCACGGTGCTGTGGATGTTGGTGAACACCTTGAATTCTGGCGCGCAGCGGATGTCGTAGCCGTAGCTGCTGGTGCCGTAGCTGATGACTTTGTGGCCGTTGACCTGGCGCACCTGGCCGGGCTCGAACGGTTCAATCATGCCGTGCTGTTCGGCCATGCGGCGGATCCATTTGTCGCTTTTGATGCTCATGTTGGTGCTCTCCAGTTGGCATCAATTGTAGGCCCGCCGCATGACGGCAAGCCTACTGACCATCAGCGCCGCGTCACTCGTGGCGCAGGGCTTCGATCGGATCGAGCCGTGCCGCGCGGCGCGCCGGAAAGTAGCCGAACACCACGCCGATGCCCGCCGAAAACGCAAACGCCAGCAGGTTGATGCCGGTGTCGAACTCGAACGGCACATCCATCAGCACCGACAGGCCCAGTCCGGCTCCCAGCGCCAGCACCATGCCGATGATGCCACCCAGCGCGGCCAAGACCACGGCCTCGATCAGGAATTGCAGCAACACTTCGCGTTCCAGCGCACCAATGGCCAGCCGCAGGCCGATTTCGCGCGTGCGTTCGGTCACGCTCACCAACATGATGTTCATGATGCCGATGCCCCCCACCAGCAAGCTGACCGCCGCCACCGCCCCCAGCAGCATGGTCATGACGCGGGTGGTGCTGGCCATGGTTTCGCCCAGTTGTTTGGTGTCGAGCACGTTGAAGTTGTCCTCGTCGGCTTCGGCCAGCTTGCGCCGTTCGCGCAGCAGGTCGCGCACACCGGCCTTGACGCGCTCGGCGTCGCTGCCGTCGGCCATCGTCACCAGCAAGGTGTTGACGCGGGTGTTGCCCGTGACGCGGCGCTGCAGGGTGTGCAGCGGCATCACCACCACGTCGTCCTGGTCGTTGCCAAACGCGCCCTGCCCCTTGGAGGCCAGCACGCCCACCACCTCGCAGTTCATCTGCTTGACGCGCACCGGCGCGCCCAGCGCGGACTGGGTGCCAAACAGTTCGCGGCGCACGGTTTCACCAATCCAGCACACCGCCGCACCCGCACGCAGTTCGGACGGGTTGAAGGTGCGGCCTTCGGCCAGCGTCCAGTTGCCGGTGGTGAGCCAGTCGTTGGTGCTGCCCACCACCAGGCTGCTCCAGTTGCGGCCATTGGCCACCACGGTGCTGCCGCTGCGGGCCTCGGGGGCCACCACCTGTACGCCACCAATTTGCACGGCCATCGCGGTGGCATCCTCTTCTTTGAAGGCGGGCGCGCTGGAACCGCTGCTGCCTGGCCCCAAACGCTGGCCGGGCCGCACTTGCAACAAGTTGGTGCCCAGGCCAGCAATTTGGTTTTGAATGGCCTGCGTGGCCCCATTGCCCAACGTAACCATGGTGATGACCGCAGCCACCCCAATCACAATGCCCAATACGGTCAAAAAAGAGCGCAACAGGTTGCGCCGGATGGAGCGCAGCGCCAGCACCAGAGCGTTGAGAAACATCAGGCCACCTCAATCACAGGTTGCAGCGTGGATGACGGGTCGGGCAGCGCCAGCCCGACCGGGGTGTGGCGGCAATCGTCGGCCACCACGCCGTCCACAAAGCGCACCACGCGGCTGGCGTAGGCGGCGATGTCGGGCTCGTGCGTCACCATCAGGATGGTGATGCCGTGCTCGCGGTTGAGGCGCTGGATGAGTTCCATGATTTCGTGGCCGCGCTTGGAATCGAGGTTGCCGGTGGGTTCGTCGGCCAACAACACCTGCGGCTGCGTAACGATGGCGCGCGCAATGGCCACGCGCTGCTGCTGCCCACCCGAGAGTTCAGCAGGCGTGTGGTGTTCCCACCCCGCCAACCCGACCGAGGCCAGCGCCTGACGCGCCGCCGCGTGGCGCTGGGCCGCTGGCTCACCCCGGTACACCAGCGGCAGCTCCACGTTCTCTTGCGCCGAGGTGCGTGCCAGCAAATGGAAGCCTTGGAACACAAAGCCAAAGTAGCGCCGCCGCAAGCGCGCCCGCTCGTCGCGGCTCAAGGATTGCACCGGCACGCCCCGGAACAAATACTGGCCGCTGGTGGGCGTGTCCAGACAGCCCAGCGTGTTCATGGCGGTGGATTTGCCCGAACCACTCGGCCCCATGATGGCCACAAAATCACCCTCGTCGATGTCCAGATCCACACCCTTGAGGGCCTGGAACGCGGTGCCGCCCTGGCCGTAGGTCTTGGTGATAGCGCGCAGGCTGATGAGCGGTGGCACTGTATCGGGCCGGACGGGCGCACTGGCGGTGGCGTTCACGGCTTGCCCCCGTTGCTGCGCTGGTCGGTGATGATGGGCAAACCTTCGCTCAAGCCCTCACCGCTGACTTCGGTCATGCGTCCATCGGTGATGCCAGCGGTGACGGGCAGGGCCTGCGGCTGGCCATCCTTGAGCACCCACAGCTGGCGCGCGCCGGGGCGTTCGTCCACCTTGGCGGTTTTGGGCGCATTGCTGCGCGGCGGGCGGGGCATCATGCGGCTGAGCACGCTGGTGCTGCCGCTGGCCTTGGCGCCGGCGTCCGGGTTGAAGCGCAAGGCGCTGTTGGGCACCACCCACACATTCTGGCGCTCGGTGGCAACGATGGTGGCCGAAGCCGTCATGCCGGGGCGCAGGCTCAAATCGGGGTTGCTGACGTTGAGGGTGGTGGTGTAGGTGACCACGTTGTCGGTCTTGGTGGAGCCAAAGGCCACGCGGGTGATGTCCGCCGGGTACTGCCGCGATGGGTAGGCGCTGACGGTGAAGCTGGCCTTCTGCCCCACCTTGACCGCACCCACATCGGCTTCGTCCACGCTGACCTCCAGCCGCAGCTTGGTCAAGTCTTCGGCAATCGACATCAGCGTCACGGCTTGCAGCGACGCGGCCACCGCGTTGCCGGGTTCTACCGTGCGCGACAACACCACGCCGTTGATGGGTGAGCGGATGGAGGCTTTGCTCAGGTTGGTCTCGGCGGTCGTGAGCGTGGCGCGGGCCTGGGCCACGGCGGCTTGGGCGCTGTGGCGGGTGGCGGCAGCGCGTTCCACCGAGGCGCGGCCCGTGTCGAGTTCTGCCGCTGAGGGCACTTTGCCACCCGACAGGCGCGCCACTTCTTCCAACCGGGTCAGGTTGGCCTGAGCTTCTTGCAAGGTGGCCCCCGCCTGGGCCAGTTGCGCTTGGGCCGCCGCCAGCCCGGCTTTGGCGCTGGTCACTTGGTCTTGCAGTTTGGCGGTGTCCAGCACCACCAGCACCTGGCCTTTGGTCACGCGGTCGTTCACATCCACCAGCACCTCGCGCACGGTGCCCGACAGTTCACTGCCGATGTTGACCATGCGGGTGGGCTGCACGGTGCCATTGGCCGCGACGGTCAACGTCAGGTTGCCCCGGCGCAGGGCTTCGGTCACGTACACCGGGCCGCTTTGGGCGCTGGTCTGGCCTTGCCAGTAATACACACCGCCCCCCAGCGCCAGCAACACCACCGCACCGGCCCACCATTGCGGGCGTTGCCACCAGCGGCGTGGGTGGTCAGCCCCCAACAGGTTCTGGATGGCGGCGGCCTGGGCCGAAGTGGGCAGATTGGAAGGAGCGGCGGTGGTTTTCATGGCAGGCGGCAGGGCAAACAAGGACGGGAACGGACAGCCCACACGGGGGCGTGGTTCGCAGTGAAATCAGCGGGCGGTGGCAGGCTCGGCCACCGTGGCCGGGCCGGATGGCGTGACGACGGAGCTGCCGCTGGCAGTGGCAACGGTACCATCAGGGCTGGGTGTCCAGCCACCCCCCAGCGCCTTGTAGAGGCGCACGTGGTCGGCGCTGTGGGTGGCGCGGGCGGTTTCGAGCTCGCTTTGTGCCGACAGCAAGGTGCGCTGCGTGTCCAACACGGTGCGAAAGTCGATCAGGCCACTGGCGTAACGCTGGCGCGCCAGCAGGTTGGCGTTGGCCGCAGCCTGAGCGGCGGCTTGCAGGCGTTCCATGCGCTCGCGGTTGTAGCGCAAGGCGTTGAGGGCGTTTTCCACGTCTTGCAACGCCGCCAACACAGTGGCTTCGTAGCCGATACGCGCTTGCTCCAATGCGGCTTGCTGCGCTTGCACCTGGGCACGGGCGGCACCCCCATCCCACAAAGTGCCGCTGACGCTGGCCAGCAAGATGCGCGTCAGGGCAGCGATGTCGAACAGGTCGCTCCAGCGGGCCGCCCCCAAGCCCAGCGAACCCGACAGGCTCAAGCTGGGGTAGCGTGCCGCATCGGCCTGTGCCAGGCGGGCCCAAGCGGCCTGGATGCGGTGTTCGGCGGTACGCACATCGGGGCGCTGGCGCAAGGTGTCTGCCGGAAAGGCCAGCGCCAGCGTAGTATCGGGCTGCGGCACCGGCTGGGCATGGGCCAGCCAGCGTTGCACATCGGCCAACGGCTGGCCGGTCAACACCGCCAGCGCCTGCACGGTCTGGGCCAAGCTGTTGTCGAGTGCCGGCAGTTGGGCCTGGGTCTGTGCCACTGCGGCGCGGGCCTGTTCCAAATCGATGGAAGAGGCCAGCCCGGCCTGCACGCGCCAGTCGGTGAGTTGCAGGGTGTCCTGCTGTGCCACCAGGTTTTGCCGTGCTATCGCTAAACGTGCCTGCAAACCGCGCAGTTCGATGTAGTTGGTCGCCACCTCGGCGGCCAGACTGACGCGCACCTGCCCCACATTGGTGGCGGCCGCTTGCACATCGGCCTGACTGGCGGCGGTGGCACTGGTCAAGCGGCCAAACACATCGGCCTCCCAGCGTGCATCCAGCCCGGCGCGGAAGGTGTTGCCGGGCGTGTTGTCGCCCACTTGGCTGCGCTGTGCGGAGCCAGAAGCGCCGAGCGTCAACCCCTGGTTGGCCTGCACCACGTCACGCAAGGCGCGGGCCTGTTGCAATGCGGCCTGCGCGGTGCGCACGCTGGTGTTGGCTTGCAAGGCTTGCGTGACCAGCGCGGTCAACGGTTCGTCGTGGAACACACGCCACCAGTCGGACTGCACGGGCTGGCCTGCGGGGGGCAAGGGCGCAGCCCACTGCGCTGGCACACCGCCAGCCACGGTGGCGCTCATGCCACCCGCACCATCCGCCACAGGGGGGACGTGCGCACAGGCCGTCAACAACGTCAACACGGCACACGCCGACAACACTCGGTTCAGAGGCATACGCAGCGCCAGCACAGTGGCTTTCCTTGCAAAAAAGACAACAACAGACACCGATAGTGCCACGTTCAAGCCGCAAAGTTCCCGCTGGCCAGCACGGTGCGCTCCACCGCCCGATCGTCGCCCAGCACAATCAGCGCAAACAGCAGTTCTTCCAAATTCTGCGCCTGGGCGCTGCGCCGCGCCAGCAGTGGCGTAACTTGCGGATTGAGCACCACAAAATCGGCCTCGCTGCCCACGCACAAGCTGCCCACCACGCCGCCCAAGCCCAACGCCTGTGCCGCGCCCGCCGTGTGCAGCCACCACAGGCGGCTGGGAGTCAAGCTCACGCCCAATTTGGCGTAACCAGCCGCCACGCTGCCTGAGCGCCCCGCCGCGTACGCCGCCAGCATGGTGTGAAAGGGGCTGAAACTGGTGCCCGCGCCGATGTCGCTGGCCAGGCCATACGCACAACCCGCCGCGTCGGCGCTGGCAAAGTCAAAACAGCCACTGCCCAAAAAGAAGTTGCTGCTGGGGCAGACCGCCACCGCGCTACCGCTGTCGCGCAACAGGGCGCGGTCGTCCTCGTCCAAGTGGATGCCGTGGGCGTACACCGCACGTGGGCGCAACAGGCCAAACCGCTGGTACACGCTCAGGTAGCTGCGGTCATTCGGATAGAGTTCGCGCACCCAGCGCACTTCGTCCAAGTTTTCCGCCACATGGGTTTGCACCCACACATCGGGGTAACGCGCGGCCAGTTCAGCGGCACCGCGCAACTGGGCATCGGAACAACTGGGCGCAAAGCGCGGCGTAATGGCGTAGCCCAGCCGCCCCACCCCGTGCCAGCGTTGGATCAGGGTTTCGGTGTCGGTCAAACTTTGCTCGGTGGCATCGCGCACACCATCGGGCGAATGGCGGTCTTGCAGCACCTTGCCCGCCATCAGGCGCAAGCCACGCTGGTGCGCCTGCGCCAACAAGGTGTCGGCGGCCACCGGATGCGAGCTGGCAAACGCCAGCGCCGTGGTCACACCGTGGCGCTGCAATTCGTCCAAAAACACCCCAGCCACCTCGGTGGCGTAGGCGGGGTCGGCGCAATGCGTCTCGTGCGGGTAGGTGTAGCGCTCCAGCCACGGCAACAACCCCTCGGCGGGCGATCCCACCACGTCGGTTTGGGGGCAGTGCAGGTGCAAGTCGATGAAACCCGGCGCAATCAACCGCCCCGGCCAATGCGTCACCGCCACATCGGGGTAGACCGCGCGCAAATCGCGGTAAGCGCCCACCGCCCGCACACGCCAGACACCGCCGGCCACCGCGCCATCCCACGCCACCACCAACAGGCCATCGGCCTCGTAGCGCGGCGCGGGCTGGCCATGTGCGTCGGTGTGATCCGGCGCAAACCACAGCAAAGCCGCACGGTAGGCGTGCAGCGGTGCTGCCTCAGGCGCTGGCGGGGCGGTCATGCTCATTGGGCGCGGATGGCGCTGGTCAACACCCGGGTGTTGTAGCGCATCATGCCGATGTAGCTGTCGGCCTCGGTGCCGGGGGCGGACAACGAATCGGAATACAACCCCTCCTTGGCCGGGCGCAAGCCGGTTTCGCGCGCAATTTGCTCGATCAGGCGCGGGTCGGAAATGCTTTCAACAAACAACGCCTTGGCCCCCTCTTTTTTGATCTGGCGCACCAGCCGCGCCACACCTTGCGCCGAGGCCTCGGATTCGGTGCTCACCCCTTGCGGCGACAAAAACCGCACCCCGTACGTGTCGGCGTAGTAGCCAAACGCATCGTGCGACGTGATGACCAGACGCTGCGGTGCCGGGATGGCCTCCCAGGCGCTGCGAATGTCCTGCTCCAGCTGCTGGAGTTCCTGCGTGTAGGCGCTGGCGTTGCGGCGGTAGCCATCGCATCCCGTGGCATCGGCGGCGCACAGGCCTTGCGCGATGTTGGCAACGTAAGTGCGCACGTTGGCCACGTTCTGCCAAGCGTGCGGATCGGCAGCGCCAGCCTTGTGCCCGTGGCCATGCTTGTCGTGGCCGTGGGCATCGCCCGCGCCCTTGAGCGGTTGAATGCCCTGGCTCACCACCACGTGCTGGCCTTTGAATTGGGTGGTTTTGAGCAAACGGCTGATCCAGCCCTCAAACCCCAACCCGTTGGAGAACACCACCTGCGCTTGCCCCACCTGCTTGGCCTGCGCCGGCTTGGGCTGGAACACGTGGGCATCGCCGCCCGGGCCCACCAGCACGGCCACGGCCACGCGCTCGCCGCCCACGCGGCGCACCACATCACCCAGAATGCTGAAACTGGCCACCGCTTTCACGGCGGGCAGCTCGGCGGCTTGCACCGGGGTCAACCAGCCAGCCACCAACACACCCAAAGTGACACCCGACACCGTACGGGACAAAACTTTCTGCACAGAAGTCATAAAAAATCAAGCTTTCAAATGCACCGGCGAACGCCAGTAGTTGCGTAATACGCCATAACGCCCCACCACCATCGACAGCAGGTACAACACCCCCAACGACAGCACAATCACCGGGCTGGTGGGCCAATCGGCGTGGTACGACACCAACAACCCCGCCACACACGCCAGCAACGCCAGCAGCGCCGCCAACCCCAACAAGGGCGTGATATTGCGCACCCAGAACCGCGCCGTGGCGGCGGGCAACACCATCATGCCCACCGACATCAGCGTGCCCAGCGCGTGAAACCCCGCCACCAAGTTGATGACCAGCAACACCAAAAAACCGTAATGGCTGACGGGACTCCAGCGGCTGACGGCGCGCAAAAAGGCCGGATCCAGACACTCCAGCACCAAAGGCCGGTACAGCAGCGCCAGCGACACCAACGTCACACACGCAATGCCCGCCAGCAGCCACAGCGCCGGGTCGTTGAGCGCCAGCACCGTGCCAAACAGCACGTGCAGCAAATCGACGTTGTTGCCCCGGGTGGACACAATCAACACCCCCAGCGCCAGCGACAACAAATAAAACGCGGCCATGCTCGCGTCCTCGCGCAACACCGTGCTGCGCGCCACCAGCCCTGAGGCCACGGCAATCACCAACCCAGCCACAATGCCGCCCACCGTCATGGCCCCCAGCGACAGCCCCGCCACCAAATAGCCAATGGCCGCCCCCGGCAAGATGCCATGCGCGATGGCATCTCCCGTCAAGCTCATGCGCCGCAGCATCAAAAACACGCCCATGGGCGCGGCACTGACCGACAGCGCCAAACTGCCCGCCAACGCCCGGCGCATGAAACCGAATTCCGCAAACGGCCCCACCAGCGCCCACCACAACGCGGCCAAGCTCCAGCCGCTGTCTTCCAGACCGTTCATGCGGCCACCTCATCGGCATCGCACACCGGGGCACGGTCGTCAAACGGCTCGTGCAGCCCTTGGGCACGCTGCCAGTTGGCCTCGGTAAACACCTCGGCGGTTGGCCCCCAGGCCACCAGCTCACGCGCAATCATCAGCGTGTGCGAGAAATGCCCCAACACCTGCGCCTGATCGTGCAGCACCGCCACCACCGTCTTGCCCGCGTCGTGCCACTGGTGCAGCAGCGCCAGCAAATCGGCGGTGGTGCGGGCATCGACGGCGGCAAAGGGCTCGTCGAGCAACACCACGGGCGCGTCCTGCAACATCAACCGCGCAAACAGCGCGCGCTGAAACTGGCCACCGGAGAGCGTATCGAGCGTGCGGCGTTCAAACCCCCCCAGACCCACCGCCACCAGCGCCTGCTCACACCGCGCCAGTTGCGCCCGCGAGAACCGGCCCCAAGCCCCGACCTCGTGCCACAGGCCCATCGCCACCATGTCCAGCACCGAAATGGGAAAGCTGCGGTCCATGCTGGCCGCTTGCGGCAAATAGGCAATGCGCTGGCGCTCCAGGCCGCGCGTATAGCCCTGCAACGGGCGCAACTGCCCGGCCAGCGCCTTGATCAGCGTGGATTTGCCCGCCCCATTGGGGCCGACGATGGCCACCAGCGCCCCCGGCGGTATGGTGAGCGACACGTGGTGTACCGCCGGATGCCGGTCGTAACCCAGCGTCAGGTTGTGCAATTCAATCGGAACCTGATTCATTGCATGGCCCACAGCATCAGGCCCAGCACCACGGCACACACCGCCAGCACCCAGCCCAGCCGCCACGCCACCGAATACAGCAACCACGATGCCTGCGGTACAGGCAACGCCAACGCAGCAGGTGACGTAGCGTGGTGGCGGGTGTGATGGGCGTGCGCGTGCTCCCCCGTAGCGGGGTGGATATGCGCATGGTCGGCATGGGAATGGGAGGATGAGCGGGTCATGAAGCACCGCATCATAACGCAACACAGTTGCAATAACAGTGGCATCCGCTATCATCACGCCATGCCCGACCACACCGCAGCCCCTCTCCCTACACCGCCTGCGCTGCCCGCAGAGGGGCTGGCCTTGCTGGCACAACACGGGCTGCGCCGCACCGGGGCCACCTGCACCGTGCTGGCCCTGTTCTGGCACGACCCGCACTGGCACCCCAGCCACGCCGAGGTCGAAGCCGCACTGGCCCCGTTGGGCGTGGCACTCAACCGCGTGACGCTGTACCGGCTGCTGGATCGGCTGGCCGCTGCGGGCCTGCTGGAACGCCACACCGACACCGACAGCCGCACTTGGCGCTTTGCGCTGGCCGCCCACCACACCAACGACCCCGACGCGCCACGCTTCGAGTGCGATGCCTGCCACCGGCAATTCCGCGTCAGCGCGGCCAGCCACAGCACCCGCAGCGCCACCGATGCCCTGCTCCACGCGCTGGCCAGCCTGGGCCACCACGGGGCGCGGGTCGATCTGGCCGTACACGGTACCTGCGCCGGATGCGTCAGCCCGGCGGCAGCGCCTGCACCCTCGGGCCCTGTGCGCTCAAGCGGCCATGCCTGAAGGCAACGCCACATCGGCCAACGGCCAACGCGGCAACACCTGAAACTGGTACGACGTGGTCGGGTCAATACCCAAATCGGCCAGACCCGCCTGCACCCGCATCCCGGCTGCCAGTGCAATCATCGCGCCGTTGTCGGTACACAAATGCAACTCCGGGTAATGCACCCGCACCCCCCGCTGGGCACACGCTTGGTTCAAATCAGCGCGCAACTGGGCGTTGGCCCCCACACCACCGGCCACCACCAGCCGCTTCAGACCCGTTTCCTTGAGCGCCGTCATCGATTTTTTGACCAGCACTTCCACAATCGCGGCCTGGGTCGAAGCGGCCAGATCGGCCTTGCGCGCCTCCAGCGCATCGCCCAGCTTCTTGGCCTGCGTCAACACCGCCGTTTTGAGCCCGGCAAACGAAAAATCCAGATCACCACTGTGCAACAACGGACGTGGCAGCTTGAACGCCGCTGGGTCGCCCCGCTGCGCCAGCCGCGACAGCGCAGGCCCGCCCGGATAACCCAACCCCATCAACTTGGCCGACTTGTCGAACGCCTCGCCCGCCGCATCGTCTATCGTCTCACCCAGCAAGGTGTAACGGCCCACGCCATCCACCCGCATCAGCTGCGTGTGCCCACCCGATACCAACAGCGCCACAAACGGAAACTCGGGCGGGTCGGCACTCAAAAACGGCGACAGCAAATGCCCCTCCAAATGGTGGATGCCCAGCGTGGGCTTGCCCAGCGCCGCGGCCATCGCACACGCCACGCCCGCACCCACCAGCAAGGCCCCGGCCAGCCCCGGGCCTTTGGTGTAGGCCACCGCATCCACCTGTTGCAAGGTGCAACCCGCCTGTTGCAGCGTGGCCTCGGTCAGCGGCAGCACGCGGCGGATGTGGTCGCGGCTGGCCAGCTCAGGCACCACCCCCCCATACGCCTGGTGCATCTCGATCTGGCTGTGCAGGGCGTGGCCCAGCAAGCGCGGTGTGCCCGCAGCGCCAGCGTCCACCAGCGCCACCCCGGTTTCGTCGCACGACGATTCAATACCCAATATCAGCATGGCGGCAAGTGTACGCGCCACCGTTGTAGCCCCAGCGCACTGCGCCAGCGCGGTATCTGCAAATAACCCATTCGTCTAACAAAGCGGGGACAATCTGCGCTCAACGCATTTCAACCCCCTGCCGCCATGAACACCACCACCTCCACTGCCCTGCCCCGTGTGACCCTGGTTGGCGCTGGCCCGGGCGACCCGGAACTGCTCACCCTCAAGGCCGTCAAGGCCATCGCGTCGGCCACCGTGGTGCTGGTGGACGATCTGGTGAACGAGGCCATTCTGGCGCACGCCTCGCCGCAAGCGCGCATCGTCCACGTGGGCAAACGCGGCGGCTGCCAATCCACCCCGCAGGCGTTCATCGAGAAAATGATGGTCCAGGCCGCCCAGGCGGGCGAGCGCGTGGTGCGCCTCAAGGGCGGCGACCCCTTCATCTTTGGCCGGGGCGGCGAGGAAGTGGAACACCTGCAAGCCGCTGGCGTGGCGGTGGACGTGGTCAACGGCATCACCGCCGGGCTGGCCGCGGCCACCTCGCTCAACGTGCCACTGACCCACCGCGAACACGCGCACGGCGTGGTCTTCATCACCGGCCACGCCAAGCCCGGCGACGCGGGCACCGACTGGGCCGCGCTGGCCCACTGCGCGCAACAGGCCAAGCTCACGCTGGTGGTCTACATGGGCGTGTCCAGCATCGAGCACATCCAGGCCGGCTTGCTGCAAGGCCTGCCCGCCCGCACGCCGGTGGCCATCGTGCAACGCGCCAGCCTGCCCCAGCAGCGCCACGCCACCACCACCCTGGCCGACATGGCCCACACCCTGCACGCCCAACACCTGGGCAGCCCGTCGGTGCTCGTCATTGGCGACGTGTTGCAAGGGCTGGCGCAACTGGATCAGCCGACGCAACCCGCCCTGCGCCGCACCGCCTGAACCCGGGCGCCCCCCTGGCCAACACACGCCCAAATCGGCAAATTTAAACAATTTAAATCAATTTAACCACCTGAAGGGTGCAACAAAAACAACAAAAGACTCCGCTATACTCAGCCGCCGTTGGCCGCGCGTACGGTCTTGTTATTTTTTGTCCACCCCCATGAAAAAATCCGCCACCGCTGCGCTGCTGATCGCCGCCAGCCTCACCGCCACCGCGCAAGACACCGGCTCCAAGATCGAACAGAGAACCTACGCGCTGCCCCAATGTGCCCAGCCCGTGGCCAAGGTCGTGGTGGGCAAGCTCAGCTGCAAATCGGCGGGCTGCCGCGAGGACGGCAACAACCTGCCCAACGACGGACTGGGCGTGCTGGCCAGAATTGCATTGGCCAACCAGGAAGGCGGCAGCCAACAAACTTTTCCCGGTGCAGGCGAAGGCATGTCGGCCATGCTGACCACCACCCTCAAGGCCACCGGCTGCTTCGACATCCAGGAGCGCGAAGCCCTGGAAGAACTCAGCAAGGAACTGGCGCTGGTGGGCAAGAAAGTGGAAGTCGATCAGGCCGAGTTCATGATCTCCGGCTCCATCACCTCCATGAACATGAGCACAGAGAAAAAGTCGTTCGGCGGCGGTTTCATCCCCATCCTGGGCCACATCGGGGTCACCACCAAGACGGCCGACGTGGGCCTGGACATCAAGCTGATCGACGTGGCCCGGGCCAAGGTGCTGGACTCCAAGACCTTCGAGGCCAACAACGAAACCAGCAGCACCTCGTTTGGCGCGGCGGGCTTTGGCGGTGGCGCCCTGCTGGGCGGCAGCCTGTCGGGCATGAAGAACACCCCGATGGAGCCCATCATCCGCGACGTGCTGGCACAGGTAGCGTCCTACACCGCCCACCGCCTCATGACCGTCAAGGGCGTGGCCATCCCGGCCCCCGCAGCGGCCACGGCCACACCTACGCCCGCCACCGCCACGCCAGTGGTCGCCACCAACTGAAGCACCGCGGCCCAACGGGTGCGGCAAGGACACTGCCAATCCCAGGCCGCACAAAGTTGCAACAGTTTGTAACAGGCCTGCGAAAACATGCTACCGTGTATTGAAGCCATTCACCACGGTAGCCGCCATGCCACACACCCCCACCCCTGCCACACCCGACAGCACCGCCGCCTTGCGCTATTACAAGCCCACCAAGGAAGGCCGGCAGACCCTGACCCGCGAGCGCATACGGCAAATCGAGACCATTGCCATGCGCAAGATGAAGCGCGAATTCGCCCGCCGTGGCATCAGCGTGCGCGACCTGTTGGGCTGAAACCACCATGAGCGCCCAGAGCCATCCTGCGCTGATCTATTACCCCAGGTTCCGCGAAGCCTTCCTGCACTGCCCGATGGCATACGAATGCAGCGCCGACTGGTTCAAACTGCTGCCCACCGAGCGCCACGATGTGCGGCACTGCACCACCTGCCAGCGCGACGTGCATTTCTGCACCGACCAACAGCAGCTCGATGCCAACGCCACCCAGCAGCACTGCGTGGCTTTTTACGAGGGCCACCCGAACATCCCGCGCGAACGCCCACCCGAAATGCGCCTCGGCATCCCCAGCTACCGCATCCGCGACGGCATTGCGGTTGCGCTGTCACGCAACAAACTCCATAGTTTTATTGAAGATTTATAGATACCAAAATAAAAAAATTGGAAAATTTTTGTAAAAGATATTTTTGGATAAATTTAAAAATTACTCTCTATGAGATTTTAGAGCAAATAAGATAAGGTAATTAAATGTATTATAGAAGTTGGCGTTCTAGGGGCTGGGATGGATCATCAAGACCCTCCAAGTATTCCTCTTTGGTTGGCATGTTTGGAGATGCGGTCGGACAAATCCGTAGCGCATTTTTGAGTCTTGATGAAGATGCGCGGAACGAGCTTTTTTACGACTATGGCGCAATTCATGGTGATTCTGCTGAAAGATATGCGCGGAAAACTTTCCCAAAATGGAAAAGCGGCGCTACCAATCTCTCCGGTCAAACGATGGAGCGGCTTGTAGAGCTAGTCCCACCCTATCTTTTACCTGAACAGCGCTTTTCAATACTTCAAAATGTCTTGAAGCGCCATAAAAAATCGGCATCAAATCAATATATTGAAATAAATATCAAAGAGCCAGCCGCCGGATTTTCCGAACTCCAATCAGCCTTAGCTTCAATGTCCCACGATGACGTTTTGGCGCATCTTCCAGCAAATGTAATGAAAGCAGCTTCGTGGCTCTATGATGACGACATCACTGGAGCACGAGCGATGCTTGCTAAGGCTGAGCGATTAGAAAACGACATGATCCGAACCAAAGCTGCTCGAGAAATTGAATTACTTAGAAAAACGATTTCGTCCGGGAAAATTAAAACGGCCAGCTACAGTGTTGAGATGCCTGCCGGGAAATTAAACGTTATAGCCTACACTCCCTCCAAGTGCTTTGTCGCAACCGTTTGCTTTGGCGAGAATGCCCCAGAAACAGCGGCGTTACGAAGGTGGCGCGACGATTACCTGATCAAAAAGGAATGGGGGAGAAAATTTATCGTTTGGTATTACGAAAACGGTGAAGTACTAGCCGAAATCACCACCAGATCATCAACTTTAAAATATCTAGCCACGACTATTATTATTTTTATAATAACTTTATTACAAACAAATCGTACAGGAACACCAAATGAGTGACGGAAGAAATCTTTCCAACAGAAGTCAGAATGGCAATGCCATTCAATTGCACGACCAAGGCTTAAAAGCAGGCTCTTTGATAGATCAGTCACTTTCTAGACTAAATAAGGAGCAAGCTCAAAACCTAGTTGCAAAGGCTGGAGAAGAGGCGTTGCGACTTGAAGTCAAGCATCGTGAGCAGAATATAGATTATATGATAGGCAAGAAGGCCGTAGAAGATCATATTGATACTTTCAAAATACTCGAAAAAGGCGGTAACACTACACGTCAAACCGTAGTCTCTGATATCAAGACTGGGGCGGGAAATATGAGAATCGAAAGCAAGTCTGGTGCGACTTGTTTCGTTGCCTCCGTCGCTTATGATGACCCGAACCATCCCGACGTGATGCACCTCAGACAATATCGCGATACCGTATTAATCAATTCAAATTTTGGCAAATATTTTATTGCTTGCTATTGGAAAATAGGGCCAAAGATCGCTAGAATCGTCAAGAAGTCAAAAATCTTGAAAGAGGTTTCGCGCTACCTAATTTCAAGAGTTGTGAAGATTATCTAACTCAATAGTGCCATCTGTCACCGCTTGCGCCAGCCAGTGCATCTGCGCCTCATCGAGCTTGGACGATCGTCTTGGTATCGGCTTGGCACGCAAGGCCTGCTCGCATCCCTTGCAGAAGTACGACACATGGCAGAAATTTTACGGAACTGAAACTACTTTCTAAAAACTCTGTAGAAGCGCGCAGGGCAGCCTGATGGATTTGGCCATCTTCGCACCACAGTGCGAAAATACCGCCCCATGACGCTCCACCCCATCCCCGCTTTCTCCGACAACTACATCTGGGTGCTGCACCACGCCGGGCAGGCGTGGGCGGTCGATCCGGGCGACGCCGCCCCGGTGCTGGCCTACCTGGCCGAGCACCAGCTGCAACTGCAAGGCATCCTCCTCACGCACCACCACGCCGACCACGTGGGCGGCGTGCAGGAGCTGCGCGAGGCCACCGGCGCCGCCGTATACGGCCCGGCGTTCGAGACCCTGCCCGAGCCGGTGCAGCGCCTGGGCGGTGGCGACAGCGTCACCCTACTGGGCCACCGCTTTGACGTGCTGGACGTGCCGGGTCACACCAGCGGCCACATCGCCTACCACTGCGCCGACTGGGACGCCGCGCCGTTGCTGTTCTGTGGCGACACCCTGTTCTCGGGCGGCTGTGGTCGCATCTTTGAGGGCACGCCCGCACAAATGCTGGCTTCATTAGACGAGCTGGCAGCCCTGCCCGATACCACCCGTGTCTGCTGCACCCACGAATACACCCTGAGCAACCTGCGCTTTGCGCTGGCGGTCGAGCCCGGCAACACCGACCTCGTGGCCTACGAACAAACCTGCCAGCAACTGCGCGCCGCCGACCAGCCCACCCTGCCCAGCACGCTGGGGCTGGAGCGCCGCATCAACCCCTTCCTGCGCAGCCGCCTGGCCGACGTGGTGGCCAGCGTGCAGCAGCAAGCCCCCGACACCCCGGCCAGCGACGAGGTGGCCGTGTTCGCTGCCCTGCGCGAGTGGAAGAACAACTTCCGCTGACGCCCGCCCCGCTGGCCCCACCCCGGCGGGAACCCACACCCGGCGCCGGGGTCGTACCGGGCCTTGTCCTGCGGCCCCTGGCTGCGCCTCTTCCGGTTTTTTTGCCCCATGCGACTTTCCCGCTTCTGGCCTGTGCTGCTCGCTGCCCTGACCCTGGTCGGCTGCGGCACCGCCCCGACCGCCCCCACCGAGGGCGATACCGCCCTCCAGACCCCCTCCGGCGCGGACACCGCCACCGGCTCGCCCTACGTGCTGCAGGCGCCCCGGCGGCGCAGCGAGGCGCAAATCCCCGGTGACGGCCTGTCGGCGCTGGGCCTGGTGGTGCCGCGCTCCAGCTCGGCGGTGGCGCCGTTGTCGGCGCCCAAGGACTTGTGGGAACGCATCCGGCGCGGCTTTGCCATGCCCGACCTGGAACACGAGCTGGTACACGACCGCGAACAGTGGTACGCCAGCCGCCCCGAGTACATGGAACGCATGACCGCACGCGGCAGCAAATACCTGTTCCACATCGTCGAGGAGCTGGAGCGGCGCAACATGCCCACCGAACTGGCGCTGCTGCCCTACATCGAAAGCGCCTACAACCCGCAGGCCGTCTCCAGCGCCAAGGCGGCGGGCATCTGGCAATTTATGCCCGCTACCGGCAAATCGTTCGACCTGCGCCAGAACATGTTCCGCGACGACCGCCGCGATGTGCTAGCCTCCACCCGCGCCGCGCTCGACTACCTGGAACAACTGCACCGCATGTTTGGCGACTGGCACCTCGCGCTGGCCGCCTACAACTGGGGCCAGGGCAACGTGGGCAAGGCCATCAAGCGCAACAGCGGCGCAGGCCTGCCCGCCAGCTACGCCGAGCTGAAAATGCCCGACGAGACCCGCTACTACGTGCCCAAACTGCAAGCGGTCAAAAACATCGTGGCCAACCCGGCACGCTACCGCACCCAGCTGCCCGACATCGGCAACCACCCCTTCTTTGACACCGTGGCGCTGCAACGCGACATGGACGTGGCGCTGATCGCGCAACTGGCCGACATCAGCGAAAAAGACTTCCGCCAGCTCAACCCCGCCGTCAACAAGCCCGTGATACTGGCCGGTGGCGGCACCACCATCTTGCTGCCGTGGGACAACGCCACCCTGTTCGAGCAACGCCTGGCCCAGCACAGCGGCCCGCTGGCGAGCTGGACTGTCTGGACGGTGCCCAACCGCATGAGCGTGTCGCAAATTGCCAGCCAACTGGGCGTAGAAGAAAGCGAGCTGCGCGAGCTCAACAAGATCCCGCCGCGCATGCAGGTCAAGGCCGGCTCCGCGCTGCTGGTGCCGCGCCAGGGCGCGCAAGACCAGGACGTGCCCAGCCACGTGGCCGACCACGGCCAGATCCTGCTGGCCAAGGAAGCCCCGCCACCGCGCCCGGCGGCCCCGGTGCAGCGCAGCAGCGTGCGCGTGGACAAAGGCGACACCCTGATTGGCCTGGCGCGCGAACACGGCATCAGCGTGAGCAACCTGGCCCAGTGGAACGGCCTGAGCACCAAGGCCTCGCTCAAGACCGGGCAAACCCTGCAGCTGCGTGCCCCGGAGAAAAAGAACACCGCCAGCAGCAAGCGCAGCAGCGGCAAAAGCAAGAAAGCCACCAACACCCAGGTGAACAGCAAGGACAAGACAACCCGGCAGACCAACAACCGCCGCACCAGCAGCAGCAAGAAAACCCAACCGCCAAAAAACAAAGGCCAGCAACGCTGACCCAGGCTTGGCTTGAGGTTGAACCGGCCCTCAGCGCCGGTCGGCCAAGGCGTGGGCAATGGTGCCCAGGTCCACGTACTCCAGCTCGCTGCCGATGGGCACGCCGCGCGCCAGCCGCGTGACCTTGACGCCGTGCGGCTGCAGCGCCTGCGCCACAATGTGCGCGGTGGCCTCGCCCTCGGCGGTGAAGCCGGTGGCCACAATCACCTCCTGCACCGGTGGCACCACCGCCGCAGTGGGCAGCAACACGCGGCGCAGCAGCGCCTGCAAGCCAATGTCGTGCACCCCCCGGCCATCCAGCGGGCTCAGGCGCCCCATCAGCACAAAATAGCGCCCCTGGTAGGCGCCGGTGCGCTCCAGCGCCAGCTGGTCGGCGGGAGTCTCCACCACGCACAGCAGGGCATCGTCGCGCGCCGGGTCGGTACACACCGGGCACAGCTCCAGCTCGGTCAGCGTGTGGCACAGCGCGCAATGGCGCAACTGCGCCACCGCCAACTGCAGTGCCTGCGCCAGCTGCAGCGCGGCAGCGTGGTCGTGCTGCAACAAGTGGAACGCCATGCGCGACGCCGACTTGACCCCCACCCCCGGCAGACGCTGCAGGGCGCGCAGCAAGGCCTCCAACGCCGGGGCTCCGGGGTGCAGCATCGGGGTGGCGCTCAGCGCGTCAGAACGGGAACTTCATGCCGCCGGGCAGGCCCGGCATGCCGGCGGTGATCTTGGCCATCTTCTCGGCGCTGGTTTCCTCGGCCTTGCGCACGGCGGCGTTGAAGGCGGCGGCCACCAAGTCTTCCAGCATGTCCTTGTCCTCGGCCAGCAGGCTGGGGTCGATGGTGACGCGCTTGACGTCGTGCTTGCACGTCATCAGCACCTGAACCAGGCCCGCGCCCGATTCGCCCGTCACCTCGATGTTGCCCAGGTCGTCCTGCGCCTTTTTCAGGTTGTCCTGCATGGCCTGCGCCTGCTTCATCAAACCCGCGAGTTGTCCTTTGTTGAACATGGAGATACCTTACAAAATACAAGAAACATCAAAAAGCATCCGCGCCTTACACCGACTGGATGCTGCCGGGCACCATTTTGCCGCCAAAGTCGCGCAGCAAGGCCTGCACCAGCGGATCCTGCGCCGCCGCGTCCTCGGCGGCACGCTGGCGCGCCTGCCCTGCGGCCACCTGGCGCCGGGCCTGCGAGTCGCTCACCGGCCCTTGCTCCAGCTGCAGCCGCACCGCATGGCCCGCCTGCTGCAGCGCCTTTTGCAGGCCGTCGCGCGTGCTGGGCTGCATCAGCGACTCCGCCGCCACGCGCAGGTACCAAGTGTCGCCCTGCGCCGCCACCCATTGCGACTGCAGCGCCAGCTCGCGCACCAAGGCCGTGATCGCCCCAGCCTGCACCAGGCTGGCCACCAGCGCGTACCAGCGTTCGGCCCCATCATCCGCGGCGCCAGAGGCATCTGCCGTGCGGGCGGCAGCGTCGGGCACGGGTGCTGAAGGCACGACCGGCGCACTGGCAACGGGCACAGGCGCGGCAGCAAACGGCGGCGACGCCACCACAGGCGCCGGTACGGGCGCCCATGCAGCGGGCGCGACAGCAGAGACAACAGGAGGCGCGGCAGCGAGTGTGGCCATCCGCGCGGGGGCAGGCTGCACCGCTGGTGCAGGTGTTAAAGCTGGCGCCACCGGCACCATTGACTCAATATTCAGGGTTTTTTTTTCCGGGGCGGGCGGTGTTGCAGAACCAGCCACACCCGGCGGACGGAACGCCAGCAGGCGCAGCAGCACCATCGTCAGCCCGGCGTATTCGTCGGGGGCCAGGCCGAGCTCGGCGCGGCCATGCAGGCACAGGCTGTAGAGCAGTTGCGTGGCGTCGGGCGGCAGCAGGGCGGCCAGGCGCGCAATCTCGGTCTGCTCCGGGTCGGTGGCCGTGGCCAGACTGGGCACCGCCTGCACCACCGCCATGCGCTGCAGCGCGCCGGTCATGTCGTCCAGCGCCGCCACGGCGCTGAAGCCGTTGAAGCGCAAGGTGTCCACCGTCTGCACCACCGTCTGGCCGTCGCCCGTGGCCAGGGCCTCGATCAGGGCCCACACGTGGCCGCTGTCCACCGCACCCAGCATCTGGCGCACCGTGGCCTCCTGCAGCTGGCCGTTGCCAAACGCAATCGCCTGGTCGGTCAGGCTCAGGGCGTCGCGCATCGAGCCCCGCGCCGCACGCGCCAGCAGGCGCAGCGCCGCCACCTCGGCGGGCACCTCCTCTGCCGCCAGCACGCGGGTCAGGTGCTCCAGCACCGTGTCGGGTGCCATCGGGCGCAGGTTGAACTGCAGGCAGCGGCTCAACACCGTGACCGGCACCTTCTGCGGGTCGGTGGTGGCCAGCACAAACTTCAGGTACTCGGGCGGTTCTTCCAGCGTTTTCAGCATCGCGTTGAACGCGGTGTTGGTCAGCATGTGGACTTCATCGATCATGAAGACCTTGAAGCGCCCCTGCACCGGCTTGTACACCGCTTGCTCCAGCAACGCTTGCACCTCGTCCACGCTGCGGTTGGAGGCCGCATCCAGCTCGGTGTAGTCCACAAAACGGCCCGCGTCGATGTCACGGCAGGCTTGGCACACACCACACGGCTCGGCGGTGATACCCCCCTGCCCATCGGGCCCCACACAGTTGAGCGACTTGGCCAAAATGCGCGAGACGGTGGTCTTGCCCACCCCGCGCGTACCCGTGAACAAATAGGCGTGGTGCAACCGCTGCGTGGCCAACGCATTGCCCAAGGCTTGCACCACATGCTCTTGCCCCACCATTTCGGCAAAGTTTTTGGGACGGTACTTGCGGGCCAGAACAACATAAGACATGAGCGGATTCTATCTGTGGCTTACAATGCACCTCTGACGGGCCTTCCCGCATGGGGAAGCGGCCAACCGGGTCAGGTGGGGAACCAAGCAGCCCTAACCGTGGAGCCAGTGCCGGGGTCAAGGCTCGTCACCTTCTACTGTATCAACGCAGCAACACGATTTGAGGCGCATTCTCATGGCCAACGAGCTCATCCAACACGTCACCGATGCCAACTTTGAAACCGCCGTGGTACAAGCCGGCCAGCCGGTGTTGGTGGACTTCTGGGCCGAATGGTGTGGCCCTTGCCGCAGCATCGCCCCCATTCTGGACGAACTGGCCACCGCCTACCAAGGCAAACTGCAAGTGGCCAAACTCAACGTCGATGAAAACCGCGAAGTCCCGGCCAAGTTCGGCATCCGTGGCATCCCCACGCTGATGGTGTTCAAAGACGGCCAGCTGGCCGCTACCAAGGTCGGCGCCCTGAGCAAGGCCCAGCTGATCGCGTTTGTGGACCAGCAACTGGCCTGAGTCGGCCATTGCCCCTGTTTTCCCCAGTGTCCGGGTGCAAGGCCCGGGCACTTTTCCTGCCATAATTGGCCACGGGCTTCAGGTCTAGCCCGGCATTCAGGTTCAAGCGCGCCACAGTTCAGCCGCGCCGCAGCCTCACCCTTCTTTTCTCCTCCTTACTTTTACGCTCCCTCTGTTGCGGAGTCCCGTCCATGCACCTGAACGAACTCAAGGCACTGCACGTGTCTGAAGTGCTCAAACAAGCCGAAGCCCTCGAAATCGAAAACACGGGCCGCATGCGCAAGCAAGAGCTGATGTTTGCCATCATCAAGAAACGCGCCAAGACTGGCGAGGTGGTGTTCGCCGATGGCGTGCTCGAAGTGCTGCCCGACGGCTTTGGCTTCCTGCGCAACATGGACACCAGCTTCACCGCCTCCACCGACGACATCTACATCTCGCCGAGCCAGATCCGCCGCTTCAACCTGCACACCGGCGACATGATCGAGGGCGAGGTGCGCATCCCCAAGGACGGCGAACGCTACTTCGCGCTCAACAAGCTCGACAAGATCAACGGCTTGTCGCCCGAGCACAACAAGCACAAGATCATGTTCGAGAACCTCACGCCACTGTTCCCCAAGGAGCAGATGCGGCTGGAGCGTGACATCAAGACCGACGAGAATATCACCGGACGCGTGATCGACATCATCGCCCCCATCGGCAAAGGCCAGCGCGGCCTGGTGGTGGCCCCGCCCAAAAGCGGCAAGACCGTGATGATGCAGCACATCTGCCACGCCATCACCGCCAACCACCCCGAGGTGGAGCTGATGGTGCTGCTGGTGGACGAACGCCCCGAGGAAGTGACCGAGATGCAGCGCACGGTGCGCGGCGACGTGATTGCCTCCACCTTCGACGAACCCGCCGCGCGCCACGCCCATGTGGCCGAGATGGTGATCGAGCGCGCCAAGCGCCTGGTGGAGCTGAAAAAAGACGTGGTGATCCTGCTGGACTCCATCACCCGCCTGGCCCGCGCGTACAACAACGTGCTGCCCAGCTCTGGCAAAGTGCTGACCGGCGGCGTGGATGCCAACGCGCTGCAGCGCCCCAAGCGCTTTTTTGGTGCCGCGCGCAACGTGGAAGAAGGCGGCTCATTGACCATCATCGCCACCGCACTGGTCGATACCGGCAGCCGCATGGACGAGGTAATCTTCGAGGAATTCAAAGGCACCGGCAACAGCGAAATCCACCTCGACCGCCGTCTGTACGAAAAGCGCGTCTTCCCGTCGATCCAGCTCAACCGCAGCGGCACCCGCCGCGAGGAGCTGCTGCTGGCACCTGAAATTCTGCAAAAGACCCGGATTCTGCGCCAGTTCATGTACAACATGGACGAGGTCGAGGCCATGGAGATGGTGCTCAAGAGCATGAAGCAGACCAAGAACAACCACGAGTTCTTCGACCTGATGCGCCGCGGCGGCTGATGCGTTTTTGCGGCGCAACAGTATAATCAGCGGTTTTTTGGCGGAAAGTGTGCTGGATGGGCCAGCACGGCTGCCGCCGCTGCCGGGCCGTGGTGCCCACAAGGAAGAAGCGATGAAAGAAGGCATTCACCCCAACTACCGCGACGTGCTGTTCGTGGACCTGTCCAACGGCTTCAAGTTCGTGACCCGTTCCTGCGCCAACACCCGCGAGACCGAGACCTTCGAAGGCAAGGAATACCCGCTGTTCAAGCTGGACACCTCCTCTGAATCGCACCCGTTCTACACCGGCACCCAGAAGTCGGTGGACAACATGGGCGGCCGTGTGGAAAAGTTCCGCAACCGCTTTGCCCGTGGTGCCGCTGCGGCCAAGTAAGCCTGCGCGCGTTCACACCGACCTTTGCGTCGAACCAGCAGCCGGTGCCACCGGCTGCTTTTTTTTGCCCCCGCCATGTTCCACCCCACTCCCGCCATTGTGACCCGGTTCGCGGCCCGACGCCTGCCGCGCTGGGTGCTGATTCTGCTCGGACTGGCCTACGTGGTGCCGGGCCTGCTGGGGCGCGACCCCTGGCGCCACAACGACCTGGCCGTATTTGGCGCCATGCTGGACCTGGCGCAATACCCGCAACACTGGTGGCAGCCGCAGGTGCTGGGCCAGGCTGTGGACACCGGCGCCTGGCTGCCCTACTGGCTGGGTGCGGCTGCGATCCGGCTGCTGCCCTTTGTGCCCGCCGACCAGGCGATGCGGCTGCCGTTTGCGGGCCTGCTGGTGCTGACGCTGGCGGGCACCTGGTACGCCACCTACCACCTGGCCCGCCTGCCCACGGCGCAGCCGGTGCATTTTGCCTTTGGCGGCGAGGCCCAGCCCGCCGACTACGCGCGTGCGCTGGCCGACACCGCCTTGCTGGCCCTGGTGGCGTCGCTGGGGCTGGGGCTGCTGTCGCACGAGGCCGGCCCCAGCAGCGCCCAGCTGGCGTGCAGCGCCCTGCTGCTGTACGCCAGCGCCCGCCTGGCCCAACCCGCCGACGCCAGCCGCCGCTTTGGTACCGGGGCCGTGCTGTCGTGGTGGTGCGGTGCCGTGGGCCTGGCGCTGAGTGGCGCCCCGGTGGTGGGTGCCACGCTGGGCCTGGGCTGGCTGGGCTGGTCGGCGCACGCACTGTGGCGCCAACGCGAACCGGCCAGCGGCCAACTCTGGCAAGGCGTGACCTGGATCGTGTGTGCCACTGGCACACTGGCCGCCGGGGCGCTGCTGTGGCAGGCCGACCCAGCGCGCTGGGTGCGTATCTGGCACCAGCTGCCCCAATGGGCGCACTGGAGCACCTGGCAAAGTTATGCCGAGCTGTGGCTGTGGTTTGCCTGGCCCGCGTGGCCGCTGGCGCTGTGGACGCTGTGGCGCTGGCGCCACCGCCTGCACAGCGCCCACATTGCGCTGCCGCTGTGGTTTGTGGCGGTGGCGACGGTGTGGTCGTGGCTGCTGCTCGGGCAGGACCGCGCCTTGCTGCTGGCCCTGCCCGCGCTGGCGTGTCTGGCGGCCTTTGCTGCGCCCACACTGCAACGCCACGTCACGGCGCTCATGGACTGGTTCGCGCTGCTGTTCTTCAGCGGCTGCGCCGCCATCATCTGGCTGTTCTGGCTGGCCATGCAGACCGGCCTGCCGCCCAAGCCTGCCGCCAGCGTAGCGCGGCTGCTGCCCGGCTTCAGCGCTGAGTTCTCGGGCTGGCAGTGGTGGCCGGCACTGCTGGCCACCGGGCTGTGGCTGGGGTTGGTGGTGTGGCGGCTGGGGCGGCACCAGCCCGCGCTCTGGAAGAGCCTGGCCCTGTCCGCTGCGGGCAGCGTGCTGTGCTGGCTGCTGCTGATGACGCTGTGGCTGCCCGCGCTCAACCACGGCATGGGGCTGGCACCCATTGCACGCCGCATTGCCGCCCTGGCACCGCCCGGCACCAGCTGCACGCTGGTGCATGGCCTGCGCGCCAGCGAGATCACCGCCCTGCACTACCACGGCGGCCTGGCGCTGCAACGCACCGGCACCGCTGCACCGGCACACAACGGCGACCAATCCTGCCAACTGCTGGTGGTGGCGCCACAGGCGCTGGCAACGCTGGCGCAGGTGGTACACCTGCCGGACTGGGAAGTGCTCTCCACCGTGCCACGCCTGCGCGAGAACCGCGAACGCTGGCTGGTGTTCAGCCGCCGCACTGCGCCCGGCACCGACAGCAGCGCCGAAGAGACGCCCGGAAACTAGCCCGGATATTTCACCGTAGATCGCCCCGTTGCCTCTTTTATCACTTT